>NZ_DATCUY010000127.1:0-6629 GCF_036567245.1 Achromobacter sp.
ACGTCGCCTACGCCATCGAGCGGCTGGGCCTGTCGGCGGCAGCCGTCGGCCTCACGCTGGGGGTGTACGGCGGCGGCATGGTGGCCGGCGCCTTGCTGGCGCCCTGGCTGGCCCAGCGGCTGAGCTTCGGCGGCATGATCGCGGTCGGCCCGCTGGCCGCACTGATCGCAAGCGCCATCCTGCTGTCGACCCTGGCCTATCCGTCCGGGGCATGGGCAGCGACGGGCTTCTTCCTGTTCGGCGCAGGTCCCATACTGTGGACCATCACGACCACCACGCTGCGCCAGGCGATCACGCCCAATGCCCTGCTGGGCCGCGTATCCGCCGTGATCCTGACCGCCACCTTCGGCGCCCGCCCCGTCGGCGCACTGATCGGCGCCACGCTCGCCGCGCGGGTCGGCGTCGAAGCCTGCCTATGGGTGTCGACCGCCGGCTTCGCGGTGCAATTCGTGGTGCTGTACACCTCACCGGTCTTGCGGCTGCGCAGCCAGCCTGAAGCCGGCGCCTGTTAAACGCTGTTGCGCACGGGAAACCGGCAATCTGTGTCTGCCGGCGCCCGCCGCGGCCCGCTAGACTGCCACGGTCAATCGAAACGATGCCGGCAAGATGCTGAAAATCCTGGGTAAGGCCTCATCCATCAACGTGCGCAAGGTGCTCTGGACCTGCGCCGAACTGGACCTGCCGTTCAAACGCGAAGACTGGGGCTCGGGATTCCAAGCCACCAGCGATCCCGCATTCCTGACGCTTAACCCGAACGCGATGGTGCCCGTCATCCAGGACGGCGACTTCGTGCTGTGGGAGTCCAACAGCATCATCCGCTACCTGGCTTCGCAATACGGCGGCCAGCGCCTGTACCCCATCGAGCCCAGGCTGCGCGCCCGCGTCGATCAATGGATGGACTGGCAGGCGACCGACCTGAACCGCTCCTGGAGCTACGCCTTCATGGCCCTGGCGCGCGAATCCCCCGCCTACCGCGACCGCGTCGCGATCGAGGCATCCTGCCGCGAATGGACGCGGTTCATGGCGATACTGGACCGGCGCCTGGAACAGGCCGGCGGCTACGTCGCCGGCCCCGCCTTTTCGCTGGCCGACATTCCCGTCGGCCTGTCGGTCAACCGCTGGTTCAGCACCCCATTCGACAAACCGCAACTGCCGGCCGTCGCCGACTACTACGACCTCCTCGCCGAACGCGAAGGCTACCGGCAGCACGGCCGCAACGGCACGGCCTGACGCGACAAGGCGGCTACTTCACCACCCCGCAAACCAGCCGGCCGCCCCCGCCGCCCAGCGGCGCCGGCGTATCGCTGTAGTTGTCGCCGCCCACGTGCACCATCAGCGCATGGCCCTTCACATCAGCCAGCTTCAGATGCGGCGCCACCACCGCTTTCTTGGCCGTGCCATCAGCGCCGACCACGATAAAAGGCAGATCGCCCTGATGGCCATCGGTCGCCATCGGTCCCCTGTGCGCCTTGGTGCCCTTGGGATCCAGATGCCCACCCGCCGCGCCGCCAGGCGCCATCTGATTGTTCACCATGCCAGGCTCGCACGAACCCTTCTCGTGCACATGGAAGCCATGCTCGCCAGGCGGCAGCCCCTTCAGGTTCGGCGTGAACTGGAGCCCGCCCTTGGTGTCCTTGACGGTGATCGTGCCAGCGCCCTTGCCCACGCCGTCCACGCTCAGGAACGACATCGACACATTTTCCGCCAGCGCCGCCCCAGACGCGCCCGCCAGGGCAAGCGCCGTGACCAGCATCGAGATTTTCTTCATGGAGTGCCTCCAAAATACGCGCCCGCGGGCCGCAGGCGCCCGGTATTGCATGGGCGGCCCGTTGCCGGCCATGCCGCAAAAAACAATAGCATTCGGGTCACGGCGTCTGCCAGCAATCTTCGTTCCTGATACAAACAGACGATGTGACAATGGGGCAGCGTGTGATGAGTTACGCGCGACACCAGTTTGGGGCGGGAGGCTTGCTCGGCCTCACCCATCCCACAAGATCACGGCAGTACCGAAGGCAGACCGCCGCGACGCACGCGAACGCGTAAGCCTATGACGGCCGTCCGCGCGGCCGTCATAGGCGGGCCCCGCAAGCCTCTCCACCACCCACAACTCCAGCAGCGCATCACGCCAAGACGCGTGTAGCCCGTCGGTGCCGGCGCCATGGCGGCGAGCAACCTCGATGCGCCCTACGAAGCATCTAGCGCCCGCGCTGACGGATGACCTACGAAGCATCAGGCGCCCGCATCACCCTCGAACCAGCAACACCACCGCATGCAGCACCACGCCTATCAACCCGCCCACCAGCGTTCCATTGAACCGTATGTACTGAAGATCCCGCCCCACGCTAAGTTCCAGCTCATCCACCAGATGCCGCTCATCCCAATTCTTCACCGTGCGGGAAATATGCTCCGTGACTCCGCTACGCAAGCGCCCCGTCAAGCGCCGCGCCCCGCCCAGCACGTGATTGTTGATCGCCTCCCGCAACCCCGGATCCTCCCCCAGCTTGCGCCCCAAGGCCAGCAAAGCGCTCTCCAGATGCCGTGCCAGCGCCGAATCCTCGGACGACAGATCCCTCCGCAGCGCAGCATGGATATCGTCCCATAGCCCCTGCACATACTCCTGCACCTTCGGATGATCGATCGCCCGCTGCTTCAAGGCCTCCACCTGCGCCGCCAAGGCCGGATCATCCTTCAGCCGCCGGATGTAATCCTGCACCCAGGCCTCGTAGTCCCGCCGCACTGGATGCCCAGGCTCGGACAGCACGTCACGCAACTCCTCCACCAGCGCCCGCGCCAAGCGATCCGCCAGATTGTCCGCGATCCCGTCCACCGACTTGACCACGTCCACCGCCGCAATGATGCGCGGCCACTCCTTCTTCGCGAACTTCACCAGCAGATTCGAAGCCCGCGCCTTCACGTCTTCATCGCCCAGATAGCCGCCCAGCCGCTCCAGCGCCGCGTCCAGCAGCTCCTGATGCCGCCCGTCGCGCGTCAACAACCCCAGCACCTCGCCCGCCGTATCCGCCGCATCCCAACGCCGCAGATTCTTCACCACGAACTCCTGGATCACCCCCCGCACCGCCCGGTCGTCCAGCAGATCCAGCGTCTGCAAGGCCACATTGCGCGCCCCTTCGCTCAAAGCGCGCGCCTGCCGCGGACGCCCCAGCCAGCGGCTCAGGCGTGCGGCCGGATCGAACACCCGCAGCTTTTCCATCAGCGTGTCCGGATCCAGGAAGTGGTCGCGCACGAACACCGCCAGGTTGTCGCCGATGCGGTCCTTATTGCTGGGAATGATGGCGGTGTGGGGAATAGGCAGGCCCATAGGGCGGCGAAACAGCGCCACCACCGCGAACCAGTCGGCCAGCGCGCCCACCGTGGCCGCCTCGCAGAACGCCCGCACCCAGGCCCATGCGCCCTGCCCGCCCATCACGTGGCTGGTGATGAAACCGCAGACCATCGCCACCAGCAAGGCCAATGCGGCAATCTTCATGCGCCGCAACTGGGCGCGGCGCGCCTCGGAAGCCAGCGCGGAATGCGTGGCGGCGGAACGGGGCGTATCTGTCATGGGGTCTCCGGTTTGGACAGACCCAGCATAACGTAGCGCCCCTGGCGTCAGCCCAGCGGCGGCAACAGGTTGAACAGCAGGACCATGACCAGCCCCACCACCGAAACGATGGACTGCACCACCGAAATCGTCTTGGTGGCTTCGCCCATGGTCATGCCGAAGGACTCCTTCACCATCCAGAAGCCCGCATGATTGGCGTAATTGAAGAACAGCGAACCGCAGCCGATCGCCAGCGCCAGCAGCGGCAGGTTCAGGCCGGGATCGGCGCCGGCCAGCGGCGCCAGCAGGCCGGCCGCGCCCACGATGCCAACCGTGGCCGAACCCGTGGACACCGACAGCAGCATGGCGATCAGCCAGCCCAGCACCAACGGCGGCAGCGAGAACTGATGGGTCAGGTGCACAATGGCATCGCCCACGTGAGCGCTGGTGAGCACCTGCTGGAACGCCCCGCCGCCCGCGATGATCAGCATGATGCCGGCGATGGGCTTGAGGCTCTTGCCCAATCCATCGCGCAGCTTTTCCGCATCGCCGCCTCGCATCAGCACCAGGGTGACAGCGGCGAACAGCACGCCCAATAGCATCGCGACCAGCGGATCGCCCAGGAAGGCCGCCACGTGCATGGCGCCGGAATCCTTGGGCAGCAGCATCTCGGCGCCCGCGTGCACCAGCATCAACAAGGCGGGCAGCAAGGCCGCCAGCACCCCCAGGCCCACGCTGGGCGCGCCGCGGCCGGCGGTTTCCTGGCGAGCAGCGGTGAACTGTTCGAGCAGCGCCTCGTCCGGTCGCGTCGTCATGCGCGGCGTGATGAAGGCGCCGTACAAAGGCCCGCCGAACACCATGGCCGGCAGCGCCGCGATGAAGCCGTAGATCATGGTCGGCCCCACCGTGGTCTTGAGCGTGGCGATCGCCGTCAGCGGACCCGGGTGCGGCGGCACCATGCCGTGCATCGCCGCCAGGGCCGCTATCACCGGCACCCCCACGTACACATAGGCCGAACCCTTGAAGCGCTCCTGGCCTTCCAGCTTGCGGGCCACGCTGAAGATCAGCGGCAGCATCACCACCAGGCCCACCTCGAAGAACATCGGTATGCCGATGACGAAAGCCACCAAGGTCATGGCCCAGGGAATCATGCGCGCGGAGGTATGGCGCAGGATGGCGTTGGCCAGGCGTTCGGTGGTGCCCGAATCCGCCAGGATCTTGCCCAGCATCGCGCCCAGCGCGATCACCACGCCCACCGCGCCCAAGGTCTTGCCCGCGCCGTTGCTCAGGTTCTTGACGATGGCCACGGGCTCCATGCCAGTGGCGAATCCCACGCCGATGGAAACGATCAGCAGCGCGAGCAGCGGATGCATGCGGATGCGCGAGACGATCAGCGCAACCAGCACCAGCACGCTCGCCAGGGCGGTAAGAAGCAATTGGATGTCGGAAGAGGACATGGACGGGCCTGGAAAAAGATGGGCGCGGCCCCGCGGCCGCCAGCCGTGATGGAAACGGATTTTATTCCCGCCAAGCTGAATGCCGAGTCAGGAACGGACCGCGCGGCGCCTCGTCTAGCCCGCCGCGCTCAGCAATCCCGGCTTGCCTTCGTGCGCGGCCTGGGCCCGCTCCAGGATGAATTCGATGATCATCGAGATCGCCCGCGGATGATGCCGGTTGGGCATGTACAGCATGTACATGCCGCGTCCGAAGATGCTCAGCCGCCATTGCGGCAGCGCGGCCACCAGCTCGCCGCGCGCGATATCGTCATGGACCACATAGTCCGGCACCACGCCCACGCCCAACCCCGCCAGGGTCGCATCGCGCAGAAAGGCGTAGTTGCGGGAAATCACCGTCGGTTCCAGCACCACGTGCTGCCGCGGCTGTCCGCCAAGGTAGGCGGACAGCCTTAAGGGGCGGCCGATGACGGCGGCGCTGATGGTCGGCGTGCGCGCCAGATCCTCCGGATGCCGTGGCAGGCCCCGGGCGGCGACATAGGCCCGGGACGCGCAAGCGACGTAGCGGACCTGGCCCAATTCGCGCGCCACCAGGTTCTGCGGCGGTTCGGACATGATGCGTATCGCGATGTCGACCTCGTCGCGCAGCAGGTCGTCCACACTGTTCTCGAACAGCACGTCCAGCACGATGTCCGGATAAGTCCGCTTGAACTCCAGCAGCCAGGGCGTCATCACGAACTGCCCATAGCCGCTGGGCACGCTCAGCCTGACCTTGCCCTGCGGCGTCTTGCCCAGGGTTTCGACCGATTCGCGCGCCGCCACGAGTTCGTCCTGGATGCTGCGGCCGTGCTGATACAGCTTCAATCCGATTTCCGTGGGCTCGACATGCCTGGTGGTGCGGCGCACCAATTGCATGCCCACCGAGCGCTCCAGCTGATTCAGGTGGTAGCTGACATTGGCGCGCGTCATCTTCAGGCGGCGCGCAGCCTCGCTAAGGTTGCCCGCGTCCAGTATCTCCACCAGCAATGTCAGGGATTTAGTGTCCATCCAGGGCCTCCTCGCCAGGGCGATGCACCCGCCAATTGTCAAATTTTTTTGACTTCAATGTCAATTATTGATGCCATTGTCAAGACTTCTTTACTGCGAAAGAATAAGCGGAGAAAAGACGGGCCGTTCCCGGCCTACCAGGCAGCGTCCTGGCGGCTGCCCCAGGCGGCGCCGCCACGGCAGACCTCATCGGAGACACTGTCCATGACAGATAGCGCAAGCACCGGCGCGGCCAGCACGCGCCGCTATGACGACATCCTGGTCGTCACCATCGACCATCCCCCCGTCAATGCCCTGAGCGCCGCAGTGCGCGCCGACCTGGCCGCGGCCATCCGCGACGCCCAGGCCGACCCGCAGGTGCGAGCCATCCTGCTCATGGGCGCGGGCAAGAACTTCATCGCCGGCGCCGACATCCGCGAATTCGGCAAGCCGCCGCAACCGCCCATCCTGCCCGAGGTCTGCAACCAGATCGAAGCCAGCGCCAAGCCGGTGGTGGCCGCGCTGCATGGGGCGGCGCTGGGCGGCGGACTGGAAGTGGCGCTGGCCGCGCACTACCGCGTCGCGCTGGCGGGCGCCAAGCTGGGCCT
>NZ_DATCUY010000128.1:0-4976 GCF_036567245.1 Achromobacter sp.
GCGGCATCGATGTCGAACAGCGCCACGCGCACGCCCTTGGCCCGCAGCGCCGCAACCACGCCCGCGCCGATCAGCGTGGCGCCGCCGGTCACGATGGCCACCTTGTTGTCCAGACCCTTCATCGCATCACCTCACCGTTAGCTGATTGAGTGAGGCGAATACTGGCGCCGCGCGCCCGGCCCGCGTTAGCCGGATCCGGCCAACGCTATCCGCAAACTGCGTTTATTCGGGGGAAAGTTGCGCCAGATCCAATTGGCGTGTCCGGAAACTGCAACGCCTGTCCGTTGCGTGCGGATGCGGCAGGACTATGGGGCCGGCCGGGCGCGGCCCGTCTTGCGCGAGGTCCGCGCATGATCCTTGATGAGGCGCACGAAGCGCTGCACCTGGCGGCTGGGACGGTCGAAGCGCGAACGCACCAGGCTCAGCGACAGTGGGATGGACTCGCGCAGCGGTCGCGTCACCACGCCGGGCCAGCCCTGCTGCCCGACCGAGAACTCATCGACGATGGCCACGCCCGCGCCCACCCGCACCAACGCGCAGGCCAGTTCCGCGCGCACGATTTCCACTGCAGGATTCCAGCTGACGTCGGCGCGCTGGAAGGCCGCGGCCACCAGTTGTCCGAACGGGATGTTGCGGTTGTAGAGGATCAGCTTGCACTCGGCCAGTTCGGCCAGGCTGACCGCGCGCCGCGCAGTCAGGGGGTGGCCTTGCGGCAGGATGCAAACCATCTCGCCGGTGGCCAGCGGCTCCACCACCAGGTTGGGATGGTCGATGGGCAGCACCGATACGGCCAGTTCCGCCTTGCGTCCCAACAGCTCGTGCGCCATGTCGGACAGCAAGGTGGTGTGGAACTTGAGTCTGACCTTGGGGTAGAGCTCCAGGTACTGCGCGATCACGGGCGGCACGAAGTTCAACGCAAGGCTGGGACTGGAACACAGGGTCAACGCGCCCTCGGGCCGTTCGGCCAGGTCGCGCGCCAGTTCATCGATGCGCAGGGCTTCGTCGAACAACGGCCCCACCTCCTCGAACAGGCGCTGCGCTTCCGGGGTGGGCGTGAGCTTGCCCTTGTCCCGTTCAAAGAGCTGCAGGCCCAGGCTCTGTTCGGTGTGGGCGATGAGGCGGCTGATCGCCGGCTGCGACACGAACAGCAGCTTGGCCGCGCCATTCATGGAACCGGTCAGCATCACCGCCCGGAACACTTCCATCTGCCTGAGCTTGAAACGCATGGCTGATCCGATAATCATTTGTTATAACCCCCGGCCAACTTAGCATAGGCGCTGCAATCACGCATTCATTAGCATTCCAGATGGCTCCCGGCACGTATTCCGGAGCGATTCGATAAAGGGAATGCATGACACTGACAGTAGGATTCGTTGGGCTGGGCATGATGGGCCTGCCCATGCTGGAAAACCTCGCCCGCGGCGAGGAGCGCCACCACATCCTGGCGTATGACCGCGATCCCGCGCGCCTGGAACGCCTGGCCGCACACCCCGCCTGGAACCAGACGCTCAAGCCGGCCGCCGGCCTGCAGGCCTTGGCCGCTTGCGACGTGGTCATCACCATGCTGCCCGACAGCGTCGTCACCAACGCGGTCATCGAAGGCGAGAACGGACTGGCGGGCGCGATGCGCCCCGGTTCCGTGCTGCTGGACATGGGCTCATCCAATCCGGCCGAAACGCTGCGGCTGGCGCCGCGCCTGCGCGAGGCTGGCATCACGCTCATCGACGCGCCCGTGTCGGGCGCGGTGGCCAAGGCCGCCGCCGGCACCCTGGCCATCATGGTGGGCGCCGACGCGGACGGGCTGGAACGCGTGCGTCCGCTGCTGTCGCGCATGGGCGCTTCGCTCATCCACACCGGCGCGGTGGGCTCCGCCCATGCAATGAAGGCGCTGAACAACTACGTCTACGCGGCCGGCCTGCTGGCGGCCAGCGAGGCGCTGCTGATCGCGCGGGGCATGGGCCTGGACCTGAATGTGTTCACCGACGTGCTCAACGCCTCCAGCGGCCGCAACGTCGCCACCGAAACCAAGCTGCGCCAGTTCATCGTGCCCGGCACCTACAACGGCGGCTTCGCCCTGGCCTTGATGGCCAAGGACCTGCGCACCGCCGACGCGCTGCAGACGCTGGCCGGCGTTCCGGCCACGCAGCTGTCGCTGTGCACGGAGCTGTGGCAGCGCGCGCTTGCGGACATGCCCGCTGGCGCGGACAACACCGAGATCCACCGCTACCTGGAACGCCTGCAAGCCTGCGCGCCGGCCTGACCCCGCGCGACGCCAACAATAAAGACATCCACAGGAGACAAGCATGAAACGATCCGCCGCCACGCTCGCGCTGGCGCTGGTGCTGGGCGCGCCGCTCGCGCCCGCAGGCGCCGCAGGCTATCCCGACCACCCCATCCGCATGGTCGTGCCCTTCCCGCCGGGCAGCATCACCGACGTAGTGGCGCGCAGCCTGGGCAAAGCCATGGCCGACGATTTGGGCCAGCCCGTGGTGGTGGAGAACAAACCTGGCGCCAACGGCATCATCGGCACTCACGACGTGGCCCGCGCCAAGCCCGACGGCTACACCCTGGTGGTGGTGGGCGTGTCCACGGCGGCCAGCGGCGTGAGCCTGTTCAAGGACCTGCCCTACAACCCCGCCACCGACCTCACGCCCATCGGCGCCGTCGCCGAAACGCCCTACCTGCTGGTGGGGTCGCCGCGCATGCCCGGCACCCAGGTGTCCGATCTGTTTGCCTATGGCGCCCAGCATCCGGGCAAGCTGACCTATGCCTATGGCTCGGGCAGCGCGCAGGTGTTCGGCGCCAAGCTGGCGGCCATGGGCAAGATCAACGTCACCCCGGTGCCCTACCGCGGCGGTCCGCAGGCGCTCACCGACGTCATCGGCGGCACCGTCGACCTGACCTTTACCGACCTGGCCAACGGCCTGCAGCAGGCGCGCGCCGGCAAGGTCAAGACCTACGGGGTCAGCACCCCCGAACGCTTTCCGCTGGCGCCGGACATCCCCACGCTCAATGAAACCGGCGCGCCCGGCTTCGACCTGACCGTGTGGTTCGGCCTGATGGGTCCGGCCGGCCTGCCCGCGCCCGTGGTCGAGCGCCTGTCGCAATCGCTGGGCAAGGCCCTGGCCAATGGCGAACTCAAGCAGACCTATGAACGCCAGGGCCTGACCGTCAAGCAACAGACCCCGGCCGAATTCGGCGGCTTCGTGCGCGCCGAGATCGACAAATGGGCCGCCATCGTCAAGGAAACCGGCATTCCGCCGCAATGAACGCCCTCTTCAACCGCAACCAGGAATTCCCCGCATGTCGCTGATCGATATCCGCAAACGCTGCCTCATCGTCGAGACCACCTGCCACGAGAACGGCCCGGCGCCCGAACGGCCGCTCAAGCTCGCCGCTTCCTGCGCCGTCATCCGCAATCCCTATGCCGGCCGCTACGAGGCGGACCTCATGCCCTTCATGGCGGAACTGCGCAGCCTGGGCACGCTG
Organism: Achromobacter sp.; assembly: GCF_036567245.1. GTDB lineage: Bacteria > Pseudomonadota > Gammaproteobacteria > Burkholderiales > Burkholderiaceae_B > Achromobacter. The sequence goes on from NZ_DATCUY010000128.1 coordinate 3,490, forward strand.
CTGGCAACCGAACTGGTGGACACGCTGGGCGGCAAGGACCAGATCGAGGTCTACAGCAAGGCCGCCATCGTCGGCCTGGACGGCGAAATGGAGCATGGCGCGGTCTGGCACGAAGCCGGCGGCTGGGCCATGCGCAGCGTGCTGGGCGAACCCCGCGCGATGGTGCCCGCCGTCAAGGCCGTGGCCGTGGCCGGCTACCGCATGATGGTGCCGGTGCACTACATCCACGCTTCGTACGTGCGCAGCCACTTCAACAGCATCGAGATCGGCATCCAGGACGCGCCGCGCGCCAACGAGATCCTGTTCGCCCTGGTCATGGGCACGGGCGGCCGCGTGCATTCGCGGCTGGGCGGGCTGACCAAGGAAGCCGTGGCGGTGCACGACGGACAGCGATAGCCGCGTTGGCCTGCGGCCTGCCTGCGCGTGCAGGAGGCGCGCAGAGCCCTAGGCGCCCGGGATGGTCAGCGACAAGCCCGCGCGGTCCGCCACATTGCAGATATGGGCGCGCATGGCGCGGCGCGCGGCTTCGGCCGAGCCGGTGGCCAGCGCGTCGATGATGGCAGCATGTTCGTATATCGGCTCGCGCACGCGCGCGGGGTCGGCGAACGCGACCTGCCGGCTGCCGTCGACCACATCGGCGATGCTCTCGGCCAGGTCCAGCAGCATGGGGCTGCCGGCAATCTCATACAGGCAGGCGTGAAAGGCGCTGTCGCCTTCCGACATGGCCACCAGATCGCCGGCGCCGGCGGCCTGGTCCATGTGCGTGATGGTGGCGCGCAGGCGGGCCAGCCCCGCCTGGGTGACCACGCCCGCGGCCAGGCCCGCCGCCAGTTCCTCCAGCTGGTTGCGCACCAGATAGACGTCGCGCAAGGCATAGCGGCCCTGGAAGCGCCAGCGGCCGTAGGCGCTGCCCAGGCCTTTTTCACCAGGCCGGGAGATGAACACGCCGCGGCCGGCTTCGCTGCGCAGCAGCCCCAGTCCTTCCAGCATGGTGATGGCCTCGCGCAGCGAGGCGCGGCTGACGCCCAGTTCCTCGGCCAACTGGCGTTGCCCGGGTAGTTTGCCGGCCTCTGCCCAATCACGCTGGCGGATACGGGCCTGCAACTGCTGGGCTATGTGTTCGACGGTGTTCATCGCGGAATTCTCAAGGCGTGGGCGCGCGGCGGCCGCCCGGTTTGGCGTTGACAGCCATATACTGCCTGGGCATTATGACATTCAACTGGTCTGACCGGTTAGGATAAAGCCGTACTGCAAAGCGCCCCGGCACGGCCGCGGGCCCCACGCCCCTTCTTGTTCATAGCGCCGCTCATGACCGACCTCTACGACCGATTTGCCCGCGCCGTCGACGCGATGGCCCGACTGGCTGACTACCCCTATTCCGAACGCCGCCAGGCCTGGCTGGACCGGCTGCGCATCAACCTGCCCGAGCTGACCGTGCTGGATTCGCTGGCGCCGGAAGCCGAGCTGGGCTATCTGGCGCCACCTGC
>NZ_DATCUY010000129.1:0-5776 GCF_036567245.1 Achromobacter sp.
GGGCGTGCGCGCGCCGCGCTGGACATGGTGGGCCTGGCGGACTTCGGCCCGCGCTATCCCCGCGAAATGTCCGGCGGCCAGCAGCAGCGCGTGGCGCTGGCGCGCGCCATCGTGAATCAGCCCAAGCTGCTGTTGCTGGACGAACCGCTGTCGGCGCTGGACCTGAAACTGCGCAAGCGCATGCAGCTGGAACTCAAGCACCTGCAGGCCAAGCTGGGCATCGCCTTCATCTTCGTCACGCACGACCAGGAAGAAGCCATGACCATGGCCGACCGGGTGGTCGTCATGCATGCGGGCAAGATCGAACAGGTGGGCGGCGGGACCGACATCTACCGGCATCCCGCCACCCGCTTCGTGGCGGAGTTCATCGGCGATGCCAACTTCATGCCGTTCACGGCCATCGACGGCGACGCGCTGCTGATGGATGCCCAAGGGCTGCGCGTGCCGCTACCGGGCAAGACCGCGCCCGCGCGCGGCGTCGCCGTGCTGCGACCCGAGGACCTGCGCCTGGCCGATGCATCGACGGCCATGGCCCTGACCGGCACGGTCACCGACGTCATCAACGTGGGCAGCCACTGCATGATCCACGTGGACATCGGCGGACAGGTCCTGGTGGCGCGCCACGGCGGCATCGCGCCGTCCGGCCTGGGCCCAGGCGCCGCGGCGCGCCTGGCGTTCGCGCCGGAACGCCTGCACCTGATCGGTAAGCAGCCATGAGCACGCGCGCCAGGCGTTCGCCCTGCCTGCTGCTGGCGGCTCCCGTGCTGTTCTTCGCGGCCTTTTTCCTGGCGCCGCTGGCGGTGGTGGCGCTGGCCAGCATCACCGGCGGCCCCGACGGACTGACCCTCACCCCGCAGCAGTACTTGCGCGTGCTGGGCGACCAGTACCACTGGGACGTGATCCTGGTGACCTTCCGGCTGGCGTTCTTCACCACCGTCGCCTGCGTGGTCCTGGGCTATCCGCTGGCTTGGTATCTGGTGCGCGTGGTGCGCTGGCAGGCCTGGCGGCGCTTCTGCGTGATCCTGCTGGTGGTGCCGCTGTTCACCAGCAATATCGTGCGCGCCTTCGGCTGGATGGTGCTACTGGGCCGCAACGGCCTGGTCAACCAGGCCCTGGTGGGCGTGGGCGCCGCCGACCGCCCGGTGCGCTTCATCGGCACCGAACTGGGCATCCTGATCGGCATGGTCTACGTGTTGCTGCCCTTCGTGGTGCTGGCGGTGGGCAATGCGCTGGCGCGGGTCGATCCGGCCTGCGAGCAGGCGTCGGCCGACCTGGGCGCCAGTCCGGCGGCCACCTTCTTCCACATCACCTGGCCGCTGACCCTGCCCGGCGTGGTCTCCGGCGCCATCATGGTCTTCACCCTGGCCGTCAGCGCCTACGTGACGCCGGCCCTGCTGTCGGGCGGCCGCGTGTCGGTGCTGTCGATGCTGATCTTCCAGCAGTACAGCACGGTGTTCGACTTCCATTACGGCGGCGCGCTGAGCATGGTGCTGCTGGTGTTCACCTTGATCCTGGTGGCGCTGGCCAACCGCGCCGCCGTCCTGCCGGGAGCCACGCGATGATCGCCCGCAACCTGATCCGCCTGATCGCCCTGGGCGTGCTGGCCTACCTGGCCCTGCCGCTGGTGGTGATCCTGGGCTCTTCGTTCACGGCCACGCCTTACCTGGCGTTTCCGCCCAAGGGCTTCACGCTGGACTGGTACCGCACCCTGCTGATCGAAGCGGGCTACGTCGCCGCGTTCACGACCAGCACGGTGCTGGCCCTGGCCGCCACGGCCGCGGCCGTGCTGCTGACGGTGCCCGCCGCGCTGGCGGTGGCGCGCTACGAGTTTCCGGGCAAGGCTGCGCTGACCTCGGTGCTGATGTCGCCGCTGGTGCTGCCCCACATCGTGCTGGGCGCGGCGCTGTTGCAGTACGGCGCCTACTTCGGCCTGACGCGCAGCTTCCTGTCGCTGCTGATCGGGCACATCGTCATCATCGCGCCCTTCGTGCTGCGGTCCACGCTGACCTTGCTGACGCCGGAGCAGCGCGCGCTGGAGGAAGCCTCGGCGGACCTGGGCGCGAATCCCTGGACGACCTTCTTCCTGGTGGTGCTGCCGCAGATCCGGCCCGGCATCGTGACCGGTTCGATCTTCGCCTTCATCTCTTCGTGGATCAACGTGGAGCTGTCCATTTTCAACACCACGGCGGACCTCAACACCATCCCCGTGAAGCTCTTCAACTACGTGCAATACACGATAGATCCGACCATCGCAGCCGTATCGGGCGCCACGATCGTGGTTGCGGTGATCGCCATCGTCATCCTGGATTTGACCGTCGGGCTGGACATGCTGTCCGAACGCGGCAAATAACCTTTCTTCCCTACCTTACTTGTCTGGAGCCACAGTCATGCGCAAGCAAGACGCGTTCGATGTCATCTATACCCATACCGAAGGCGAGCCCCTGTGCATCGTGCATAGCGGCATCCCCTACCCCGCCGGCTCCACCATCCTGGAGAAGCGCGCCTTTCTGGAGCAGAACTACGACTGGCTGCGCAAGGCGCTGATGCGCGAGCCGCGCGGCCACAAGGATATGTTCGGCGTGTTCCTGACCCCGCCGTCCAGCCCGGAGTTCGACGCCGGCCTGATATACATCGACGGCACCGAGTATTCGCACATGTGCGGCCACGGTACCATCGCGGTCAGCATGGCCATGGTGGCCCACGGCCTGGTGCCGCGCGGCAAGGACGGCATCACCAAGATCCGCTTTGAAACCACCGCCGGCCTGGTGGTGTCGGAAGTGGCGTCCGAAGGCGACAACGTGCTGTGGACCCGGTTCGAGAACGTACCCGCCTACGTGGCCGCGCAGGACATCCCGGTGGAGCTGCCGGGCTACGGCAAGCTGTCTGCCGACATCGTCTGGGGCGGCAATTACTTCGGCATCGTCGACCTGTCCGGATGCGACCTGCGTATTTCGCCGGACAACGGCACGGAACTGTCGCGCATGGGCCTGCTCGTGCGCGACCAGCTCAACGCCCGCCAACGCATCCAGCATCCGACCGAGGCGCACATCAACAACCTGAACTTCATCACCTTCTGGCACCAGCCGACCATCGAGGGCGCGTTCTACAAGAACGTGCACGTGTTCAGCGCCGGCCAATTGGACCGTTCGCCCGGCGGCACCGGCACCAGCGCGATGATGGCCATGTTCGAGGCGCGCGGCAAGATGGGCCTGAACCAGCCGATCAAGTCCGAAGGCCTGCTGGGCAGCGGCGTGTTCGAGGGCTGCCTGCTGGGCGAAGTGGACCTGAACGGCACCCGCGCCGTGCGCCCCACGGTCAAGGGCACGGCCAGCATCCTGGGCACGGCGCGCTGGGTGATCGACAAGAACGACCCCGTGGGCGCCGGGTTCCTCATCCGCTGAAGTGACAAGGCGCACGGACCAATTGGCCCCGTGCGCCTTTGCCCAAGCCAGGCGCGGTTACGCCCGCGCCGCATCCTCCAGGATCATCTCCGCGCCGCGCTCGGCCACCATCATGACGGCGGCCTGGGTGTTGCCGGAGACCATCTTCGGCATCACCGAAGCATCCACCACGCGCAGGCCGGACAAGCCGTTCACGCGCAGGCGCACGTCGGTGACGGCGGCGGCGTCCGAACCCATGCGGCAGGTGCCGATGGGGTGGTAGATGGTCTGGCCGTTGCGCCGCGCGAAGTCCAGCCATTCGTCGTAGCTGTCCACCGCCGCGCCGGGGCTGATCTCGGATTCCACGTAGCGCTGCATGGCCGGCTGGCCGACGATGCGCCTGGCCACCTGCATGCCGCCCACCAGGCTGTCGCGGTCCACCTGGGCCGACAGGAAGTTGGGACGGATCGCCGGCCCGGCCTGCGGGTCCGCCGACTTGATGTGGATGGATCCGACCGATTCGGGCCGCAGCTGCGCCACGCCTATCGTCATGCCCGGATGCCGGTCCAGAATGCGTTCGGCCGCATTGGCGTAGCTGGCGTGCACGAAGAAGTACTGCACGTCGGGCGCGGGCAGGTCCGGCGCGCTTTTCACGAAGCCGTGCACCAGCCCCGTGCCCAGGGTCAGGATGCCCTTGTGGCTGGCATAGTAGCGCGCCACCTGCTGCGCCAGGCGCCAGCCGCGCGACATCTCGTTCAGCGTCACCGTGTCCTTCACCCGCCAGTTCATGCGCGTGGCAAAGTGGTCGATGTAGTTCTCGCCCACCTGCGGCTGCGCCAGCACCGGCGCAATGCCGAACGATTGCAGCAAGGCCGGGTTGCCGACGCCGGACAGCTCCAGCAACTGCGGCGACTGCACCGCCCCCATGCACAGCAGCGTCTCGCGACGCGCGCGCACCATGTGTTCTTGCCCGTTCTTGCGGTAGGCCACGCCCACGCAGCGCTTGCCCTCGAACACCAGCCGCGTCACGTGCGCGCCGCATTCCACGCGGAGGTTCTTGCGGCCGGTAGCGGGCTTCAGGTAGCCGTCCACCACGCTCCAGCGCCTGCCCCGGTGCTGCAGCACCTGGTAGTAGCCCACGCCTTCCTGGCTGCCGCCGTTGTAATCCGGGTTCAAGGGCTGCCCATCTTCCTGCGCCGCCCGCAAGAAGGCATCCGCGATGGGAAAGCGTTCGGCCACCTCTTCCAGGTGCATGGGACCGTTCTTGCCGCGGCTGCCATCGCCGGGTTCGTAGCATTCGATCTTGCGGAAGACGCGCTCGGCCTGGCTGTAGCCCCAGCCGGTGGCGCCGGCCGCCTCCCAGCCGTCGTAGTCCTGCGGCTGGCCGCGGACGTAGATCATGCCGTTGATCAGGGTCGAGCCGCCCAAACCCTTGCCGCGCGGCACGGCGATGATGCGGCCATGGACGTTGTCTTCCGGTTCGGTGGCGAAGCGCCAGTTGTATTCCGGGTTCACCAGCAACTTGGAAAAGCCCGCCGGGATGGAGATCCACATGCTGCGGGCTTCGTGGCCGGCCTCCAGCATCAGCACGCGGTACTTGCCGTCGGCGCTCAGGCGATTGGCCAGGATGCAGCCAGCCGTGCCGCCCCCGGCAATGATGAAGTCGTAGTCGCTCATACCGATCAGCGTCCTGTGCCAGCCAGCTTGTCCGCCGCCACGCCCAGCATCTGCGCCATCAGTTCGATTTGGCAAGCCAGCATCGGCGCGCCGTAATGCACCTTGCAGCCGCGGGCCTGCGCCGCCAGCAGCAAGGCGGTGTCCTTGGGCTGCATGATGACTTCGCACACCAACTGATCCGGCGTCAGGCGGTTGGCGTCCAGCGGCAGCGCGTCGTCGGGCTTCATGCCCAGCGAAGTGCCGTTGACCACCAGGTCATACCCGGACGGATCTGCCATACCCACGTCGATCCGGGCGTCGGGATGCAGCGACAGGATGCGCGCCTTGAGGTCTTCGGCCTTGGCCGTCGTGCGGTTGGCGATGGTCAGGCGCGACACGCCGGCCTGCACCAGCGCGAAACCGATGGCATTGGCCGCGCCGCCCGCGCCCGCCAGGTAGGCGCTTTTGCCGCGCAGGTCCACGCCCGCGGTTTGCAGGCCGCGCACAAAGCCTTCGCCATCCAGCATGTGCGCGGTGAGCTTGCCGTCGGCATCGCGGCGCACCACGTTGGCGGCGCCGATCTTGCGCGCCACCGGCGTCACGTCATCCACCAGGTCCAGGATGGCGGTCTTGTGCGGCATCGTCACGATGACGCCGCCCAGGTTCTCCAGCCGGCGCAAGCCTTCGACCACGGCGGCCAGATTATCGGGACGGGTGTGAAACGGCACGCAGACGCCGTC
>NZ_DATCUY010000130.1:0-7438 GCF_036567245.1 Achromobacter sp.
GGCACGCGGCTGCGCCCCGCCAGCGCGCCCGCGCAACAACCCCTCGGGTCTATTCGCCGCGTGCCTTAATGTAGGCGGCCAGCACCTGTTCGATCTGCCGCTTTTCCTGGGAGCTCAGGCGCGCATAGGTGGCATAGGAGATGGTTTCGAACGGCCAGGCGGGCAGCGCCACGCGCTCCGCGTCCGCCTGGCTGGCGCCGGCATCCGGATCCGACATCGGCCCTTCGCCGGTGCTGAGCCACGTGGGATGGACGCACAGCGCGCGCGTCAGCTTGATGAGGGCATCGCTCGACGGCCGCCGGCGCTGCCCGCTTTCGTAGTTGCCGATGGCACTTTGCGACAGGCTGCTCGCGACCGCCAAGTCCTTTTGAGTCCATCCCTGAAGCATTCTTGCGTTGCGCAGACGATGGCTAAACGTGTCCACTCGATCAACCCGAGACATTAATAAGAATTTATTTATTTGATTAAAACATCTCGACGCTGGCGCCAAATAAACGGATTGCACCCCAATTGCGGGGCTAATCCGTAAATCACGCCAGCCCGCTGTCCGCCCGCATGTCCGACGCGCGCCAAGAGCCAGGCAGCGCACCGATGCGCCAACAAAAAAAGCATATCTATCATTGGCTTGTAGAACCCGCAACGGATAGGCCTGGCGGCGGCGGCCATCGCCTACCCGGCGCGGCGCCTCCAAAAAACCTGCGCAAGTTTATGGCTTTCCGAGTATTCAAAATCGAAAATAATGTATCGGCGATACATAATGCGGCGACGGCAGAAATCTCAAAACAAACAGTATTTCAAGCGTTTCCATAGCGTCCGCCCCTCGCTTTCTGTTACTGTCAGAAACTACAGAAACGTATCTTCACAAAAAAACACGCCCGTGTTTAAATGAAACACGGGCGTGACTTCCAAGCAGCATCGAAGCATGGGCGGCCATCGGCGAAAGCACGAAACCAGGGGTAAAACCCCCGGCCTCGCGCCCATCCGAACAACACCGCCCGGCGCTCTCGCGCCTCGGCGCGCAGCACAGGGAGACCGGCATGACTCGCAGCGCCACGCCTAGGCATCAGGCACCGCAGCCATGTCCCGTTTCCTCATTGGAAGCATCAATGAACAACACGCTGGATGTCATCTTTCTGGGCCACGACGATGCCAGGCATGCCGGACTCATCGAAGCCCTTTCGCACCTTGGTTTCAACGTCCGCCGCTGCCACGGCTTGGCCGACGTCTACGACAGATACTCGCGCCGCCCCAGCCCGCTGGTGGTGCTGAAGGCGCCGCTGCCCGATATCCACAATGCCGCTGTCCGGCTACGCGCGGTGGACCGCGGCCTGGGCATCGTCGCCATCGCCACCTTCGCCGACGCCGAAAGCCGCATCCGCACGCTGCTCTGCGGCGCGGACGCCTGCCTGCCGCCAGACGTATCCGGCCTGGAACTGGCGGCGGCGCTGCAGGCGCTGGTGCGCCGCGCTGTCGGCCTGGACGGTGCGGATACCGCGTCCGACGGACACGGCCCGGATGAGCCCATGCCCGAGACGTGGCGCCTGGCGAACAAGGGCTGGACCCTGATCAGCCCAGCGGGCCGGACCCTGGGCCTGACCACCGGCGAGCGCGACTTCCTGTCGCGGCTGGTGAACGCCCCTGACCGCAAGGTCAGCCGCGACGCCTTCTACGCGGACGGCGCGGACGAGGCCGACAGCGGCATCACGCGGCGCCGCTTCGTCGACGTCATGATCAGCCGCTTGCGGCGCAAGGCGACGGCCAACCAGATGACGCTGCCGATCCGCGCCGTGCATGGCTGGGGTTACATGTTCGCAGCGGACATCACGCTGGACCTGGATTTTCGGGTGGCGGGGGAAGAGAGTCGGCTGGACGCCCAGGACGACTGGCGCCGCGAAACGGCTGACGCGAACGCGTCTACTTGATGCCCTGCCCGCAAGGGGCCTGGACGAAAAAAACGCGGCGCTGCCTCGAAAGGTTAAGACGCCGCGCTAAAACAACACGTGAACCTGGAGTCATCAGCCGGCACTGATGCCTACTACCTGGATCACGCGATTCCAACATTCGTGCCTCATACTGCTCACGTACGGTCCGACCGTGAGTCCGTGCCGGGTCTCTAGTCCCTGCACAGGCTGCAACGTGATCAACGCCAGACGATTCGTCCGCCTGCTACAACAGCGCACGTCCCGCCCTTATCAGCGGCGTTCCTTCCGGATAGCCGCGTGATGGAGGCAGTTTAGGACCTCGGGCTGGTTTCCAGTAATTCTTTGTTGATAGCCTTCCATACATATCTGGTATAGGGCGGCATGCCCCCTACAATGCCGGCAAAGGACTTGGACCCGCTCCCGCCACACCCCATGCCCATACTGCCCGTTCCCCTCAAGCACCGCCTGCGCAAGCTGTTGGCGCTGTTTCCGCCCAACTGGTGTCTGGCCATCCTGGTGGCGCTGGACGGCTATGCCTTCATGCATCCCGTGCTGCGCGAGGTGCGCGCGCGCGAATACGGGTTCTGGCTCGCCATCGACAACTGGCACGAGGTCATGCGCGTGGTCGGCCTGCTGGAAATACCGCGCCTGGTGCTGGGGGTGGGGCTGCAGGTCATTGCGCTGGGGCTGATCCTCAAGGCCCGCATCGCCTGGGCGTTCTCGCTGGTGCTGCTGATCGGCGTCGGCACCTTCGCCATCATGGGAGACGGCGGCCGCGCGGGCCTGGGGATCTACACGCTGGTGCTCGTCATCGCGCTGGTCGCCTACTGGCGCCGCTTCGACCGCGCCAGCGTCACGGCGGGCTCGCTGTTCGCCCTGGTCAGCATGCTGTCGCTGCTGATCTACGCAGTCTTCGGCACGCTCTACCTGGGCAACGAATTCAATCCGCCCATCACGGACGCCACCACCGCGCTCTACTTCTCCATCGTGTCCATGTCCACGGTGGGCTATGGCGACATCACGCCGCACAGCGGCACCGCGCGGCTGTTCACCGCGTCGATTATCATCCTGGGCATCACCATCTTCGCCACGTCCATCAGCGCGATCGCCGGGCCGGTGATCGGCGGCAATCTGAAACGGCTGGTCAAAGGCAGGTTCTCTACCGCCATGCGCAAAAATCACATCATCATCGCGGGCGCGACGCCCATCGCCATGAGCGTCTATGACGGCCTGCGGCGCCGCGGCGACGAAGTCACCGTCATCGTGCCTGCCGGCGTGCCGCAGGAATATCCGGCGGCCACGGACCTGATCGAAGGCGATCCTTCCAGCGTGGAAGTGCTGCACAACGCGGGCGTGACGCGTGCCCGCTACGTGCTGGCGCTGCGCGACGACGATGCCGAGAACGCTTTCATCGTGCTGGCCACGAAGGAAGCATGCGGGGAGAACGGCGCCAAGACGGTGGCGCTCGTCAACACCAGCAAGCACCTGGAGAAGATCCGCCGGGTGAATCCCGACCTGGTGTTCTCCGTGCAACTGCTGGGCGCCGAACTGCTGACCCGCGCCATCAATGGCGAACCCATGGACAGCCAGAGCATCACCGACCTGTTCTTCGCCAAGGCCACCCCGAACGGAAAATCCGCCTGAGGGCTAGGCGGCGCCGGGCTGTTCGTGCCCGGCGTACCAGCGCACGAACTCGGTCGACGGCATGGGCCGGGCGAACAGATAACCCTGGATGAACGCCACGCCGCGCGCCTTCAGGTAGTCGAATTGATATGGCGCTTCCACGCCCTCGGCCACCACCGACAGCCCCAGGCGATGCGCCAGCGTGATGATGGCGTCCAGCACCGGCGCCTCCTCGCCCGCGGGCCCGATGGCCTGCACAAAACCCTGGTCGACTTTCAGATAGTCCACCGGAAACTTCTGCAGATACGACAGCGAACAGTGCCCGGTGCCGAAGTCGTCGATCGCGACGCGCACGCCCTGGGCGCGCAAGGCGTCGATGTTGCGCCGGGCCTGGCCGTTGTCCGCGATCAGGCTGCGTTCGGTGATCTCCAGCACCACCAGCGGATGCCGCGCCGCGACCTTGGCCACAAAAGCCTGGACGTCCGGCAGCAGTACCGCGCTGGAGAGGTGCTCGGCCGCGATGTTCACGCCGATGTGGAAATCCGGCGGCGTGGGCCATGTGGCCATGTCGCGTTCGATCAACATGAGCAAGTGCTGGGTCAGGGGAATGATCATGCCCTGGGCTTCGGCTTCGGCAATGAAGACGTCCGGGCGTACCGGCCCGATGCCCGGACGCTCCCAGCGCATCAGCGCCTCCACGCCCTCGCAGCGGCCCGTGGCCTGGCCATAGACGGGCTGGTAATGCACTTGGAACTCGTTGGCCCGCATGGCACGCCGCAACTGCTCCTTGAACGATCGCCTGCTTGCCTGCAGGCGGTGCACGCCCAGCGCCAGGCCCAGTCCCAGCAGCAGCGCCACCGGCAGATATGTCGCCATCGAGCGCGACCATGCGCGCACCAGGGTTTCGGGCGGGGCCAGCACGCTGACTCTCAGGCCGGCCACGCTGTCCTCGCGCGCGTCTTCCTCGCGTAGCGGCACCGCGCGTGCCGCCGCGCCGCCCCATGAATCGCTGCGGATCGGCGCGCCATGCCTGCCGACGACCAGTTCCAGCTGCAGGTCGTCCATGGTTGCCACCGCATTCACCAGGTCCTGCGCATAGCGGCCGTCCACCACCACGATGCCGCTGCTGGCGCCGTCCGCGCCGGACTTGCCCAACAGGATGGCTGGACGGTCAGGCGCCAGCGGCGTGCCGGCCACGGACGTCTGCCACTGCGGCGCCGACACGTCGACCTTCCACTTGCTGAAATCGTCGAGCGATGCATCCACCTCGCCCACGGCCGACGAGCAATACACGCGCTTGTCCCGGACCAGGACCAGGGAACGGAAGTACGGGTTCAACGTGCCCCATCGCTGCAGCACGGGCAACACCTCGGCGCAGGGCTTGCCCGCAAGCTCCGTCACCCGCCCCAGCATGTCCTGGGACTGCGCGAGGATGCTCTCGGCCTGGGCGCGCACGATGCGCGCGGCGGTCTCGCCTTCGAGCCGCTGCGCATTGTGGGCCAGCAGCCAGGTCCAGCCGACGCAGGCCAGGATGGGAAGGATCAATGCCAGAGCCACCGGCAGATAACGCCAGGATGGGGTGTCGCTTGTCACTCCCGATGTCGCCATGTCACCTCGCCGCGTAGGTCGTGCATGGCCGCCGCGCGACCAGTCTGGATAGGACACCAAGCGGGACGCAGCGTCAAGAAACTCCGCGCCCGCCCATCATGCGGATCCCTGCCGCAGCAGTTCGCAGATCATGGCCACATGCGCCTGGCGCCGCTCGGGCAGGTCGATGCGCTCGCCCGGCCCCATCAGCGCCGACATGACCAGGGTGTGCACGATGGGCGACAACAGCAGCCAGGGATGTTTGAGCGCCACGCAATCCGCGCATAGGCCACGGGCCCGCGCGCGTTCCAGCAGCCGCGCGATGTCGGTCTGGTGAGCCTCCGCAGTCTCCTGCCGCCAGCGCGCGGCCAAATGCGGCACGCGGCCGCTTTCGGCCAGCAGCAGCCGCATGGTGCTGATCATGGCCGGATTGCTCAGGCTGACGTAGAGATGATTGACGATGCGTTCGGCCAGATGGCGCGGCGACTCGGCGCCGTCCACCACCGCGGCGACGTCGAGCCGCGAGGGGCTGAGGTGACGCGCCAGCAAAGCCTCGAAGACGGCTTCCTTGCTGTCGAAATGGGCATAGAGGCCGCCCTTGGACAGCCCTGCCCGCAGCGCGATGTCATCCATCCTGGCGCCGGCATAACCCGCCTGCGAGAACTCCTGGAGCGCGGCGTCGAGGATCTGCCCGACCCGCACGGCCGGAGGAAGACGACGGCGCTGCATGACCATTCCTCTGCTCCCTGTGCATGTGCAATTCATTAAAAACCGACCAGTCAGTCGCTACTTTGATCTTGATCAAGGAATGCGCAGCCGCCGCACTGCACAATACCCACAAGCATGAACCCGGTATCGGGTCCGCCCCGAAGGCGGCGCCACAAGCCTGCCTGCCCAGGGACGCACCCGGCCCCCGCGCTGGAGAGACCCCGCATGACACGCCGCCCGTTTCCGGCCACGATCGCCGCGCGCTTCGTTCCCGCAGCCCTGCTGACGCTGCTGGCCAGCGGCTGCGTTTCCATGGCGCCCGACTACAGCCGCCCCGCCCTGCCCGTGCCCGCCGCCTATACGGCCCCGGGTTCCGAAGCGACAGCAGCGAGCGCCGCCGCGGCCGCCGAGATCGGCTGGCGCACCTACTTCCCCGATCCGGCGCTGCAGACGCTGATATCCACCGCCCTGGACAACAACCGCGACCTGCGCCGCGCCCTGCTGCGCGTGGAAGAAGCCCGCGCCCTGTATGGCATCCAGCGCGCCGACCAGTTTCCCACCGTCGGCGTGCAGGCGGACGGCTCCCGCGCCCGCGTGCCCGGCGACCTGAACCTGACTGGGCAGCCGCAGGTTTCCAGCCAGTATCAGGTGGGCCTGGGCATGGCCAGCTGGGAGCTGGACTTCTGGGGCCGCGTGCGCAGCCTGAAGGACGCCGCGCTGCAGAACTACCTGGCCTCCGACGCCGCCGCGCGGGCCGCCACGCTGAGCCTGATCGCGGAAGTGGCGGACAGCTACCTGTCCCTGCGCGAACTGGACGAACGCCTGGCGCTGACGCGCGCGACCATCGCCTCGCGCGAAGAGTCGCTGCGCATCTTCCGCCGCCGTTTCGAGGAAGGCGCGATTTCCAAGCTGGACCTGACCCAGGTCGAAACGCTGTGGCAGCAGGCCAAGGCGCTGGGCGCGGACCTGGAACAGACCCGCGCCGCCCAAGCCAATGCGCTGGAACTGCTGGTGGGCGCACCCCTGAACCTGCCCAGGTTGCCCACGCGCCTGGACGATGATTCCGTCATGCGCGAACTGCCGGCCGGCCTGCCCTCGGACCTGCTGGTCAACCGCCCCGACATCGCCGCCGCCGAGCATCAGCTCAAGGCCGCCAACGCCAACATCGGCGCGGCCCGCGCCGCGTTCCTGCCCACCATCACCCTGACCGGCGCCTTCGGCACCGCCAGCAGCGAGCTGGACGGCCTGTTCTCGGGCGGCAGCCGCGCCTGGAATTTCGCGCCCAGCATCAGCCTGCCGATCTTCGACGCCGGCCGCCGTTCGGCCAACCTGGACCTGACCGAAGCGCGCCGCGACCAGGCCGTGGCCGCCTACGAACAAACCATACAGACCGCCTTCAAGGACGTGTCCGACGCATTGTCCGCCCGTTACTGGCTGGCCGAGCAGGTCGACGTGCTGCGCGCCACCGTGGCGGCGCAGAGCGAGCGCGCCCGCCTGGCGCAGCTGCGCTACGACCATGGCGCCTCGCCCTACCTGGAGGTGCTGGACGCGCAGCGCGACCTGCTGGCGGCCCAGCAAAAGCTCGCGCAGACGCGCCG
>NZ_DATCUY010000131.1:0-6987 GCF_036567245.1 Achromobacter sp.
CAGCGCGGCTGCGCCTCCGGGCAGCGCGCCGCGAAAGCGCAGCCGCGCGACTCGGGCGTCATCACGGGCACGATGCCAGGCAGCTCGGCCAGCCGCGCCGTATGGTCCTGGCCTGCGGCGAAGTCGGGCAGGGAGCGGATCAGCGCCTGGGTGTAGGGATGCCGGGCGCGGTCCAGGATGTCGTCGACGCTGCCTTCCTCCACCTTGCGTCCGGCGTACATCACGATGACGCGCTGGCACATCTGCGCGACCACGCCCAGGTCATGGGTGATCAGCACGATGGAGGTGCCCAGCCGCTGCTGGATTTCCCGCAGCAGGTGCAGGATCTGCGCCTGGATGGTGACGTCCAGCGCGGTGGTGGGCTCGTCGGCGATCAGGACCTTGGGCTGGCAGGCCAGCGCCATGGCGATCATGGCGCGCTGGCGCATGCCGCCGGACAGCTGGTAGGGATACTCGCGCACGCGGCGCGCCGGGTCGGATATCTGCACCAGCTCCAGCAGCGATTCGGCCTGCGCCATGGCGTCGCGCCGCGACAGGCCCTGGTGCAGCATTAGGGATTCGCTGATCTGCCGGCCCACCGTGAACACGGGGTTCAGCGAGGTCATGGGCTCCTGGAAGATCATCGAGATCTGGTTGCCGCGGATCGCGCGCATGGCTTTTTCAGGAAGCGCCAGCAGATCCTGGCCATCGAACTCGATGCGGCCGCCGGCCACGCGCCCGGGCGCGCGCAGCAGACGCATGATGGACAGGGACGTCACGCTCTTGCCGCAGCCGGACTCGCCGACCAGGCCCAGGGTCTCGCCGGGCATCAGGTCGAAGGAGAGCCGGTCCACGGCGACCACCGTGGTTTCGTCGCCGTCAAAACAGGTGGTGAGGTCGTGCACGCGCAAGACAGGTTGGGTTTGCATGTGCGCTCCTACAGTTTTTTGGCCAGGCGGGGATCGAGCATGTCGCGCAGCCCGTCGCCCACCAGATTGACGGCCAGGACGGCCACGCCCAGGAACAGGCCCGGATACAGGATGATGTGGAAGGCCACGGCAACAAAGTTGCGGCCTTCGGCCATGATGTTGCCCCAGCTGGGGATCTGCGGCGGTATGCCCACGCCCAGGAAGCTCAGCACGGCTTCGGTCAGGATGGCGGACGCCGCGATGAAGGTGGCCTGCACCATCAGCGGGGCGAACAGGTTGGGCAGGATGTGGCGCAGCAGGATCGCGGGCACGCGGGTGCCGGACGAAATGGCGGCCTCGATGTAGGGCTGCTCGCGTATCGTCAACACCAGCGCCCGCACCAGCCGCACCACGCGCGGTACTTCGGGGATGACGATGGCTATGATCACGGTGCCCAGGCCGCCTTTCAGGGTGGCCATCAGGGCAATGGCCAGCAGCACGCCGGGTATGGCCATCAGGCCGTCCATGATGCGCATGATGAAGGCGTCGATGCGGCGGAAGTAGCCCGCCACCATGCCCAGGGCCACGCCGGCGACGGTGGAGACCACCGCCACCACAATGCCGACCACCAGCGAGACGCGGGCGCCCCAGACGGTGCGGGAATAGACGTCGCGGCCCAGCGCGTCGGTGCCGAAGAAGTGTTCCGAGGAAGGCGGCTTCATGCGCGCCAGCGGATTGATGTCCTGCGGGTCGACGGTGGCCAGCCAGGGCGCGGCCAGCGCGATCGCGGCCAGCGCCAGCAGGATGGCGCCGCCGATGTACAGCATGGGATGACGGCGCAGCGAACGCAGGATGCGGCGATGGCGCGGACGCCGCGTGGGCAGGGACAGGGTGGTGGTGGTCATGCGTTGCCCCCGTTCAATAGCGGATGCGCGGATCGAAGAGCCGGTAGCTCAGGTCGACCAGCAGGTTGATCATTACGTAGATGCCCGAGGCCACCAGCAGCACGCCCTGGATGACGGGATAGTCATGGCGCAGCACGGCATCGATGGTCAGGCGGCCCAGGCCGGGAATGGCGAACACGGTTTCCGTGACCACCACGCCGCCGATCAGCAGGGCCACGCCCACGCCGATGGTCGTGACGATGGGATTGGCGGCATTCTTCAGCGCATGCCACACGATGGGGCCGGCCGCGAGGCCTTTGGCGCGGGCGGTGCGGATGTAGTCCTCGGACAGGGCTTCCAGCATGGTGGCGCGCGTCATGCGCGTCAGCAACGCCATATAGACCAGGCCCAGGGACAGACAGGGCAGCACCAGGTGGCGCAGGTAGGGCACCACGCCGTCCGCCAGCGGCTTGTAGCCCTGCACCGGCAGCCAGCCCAGCTTGATCGAAAAGCCATAGACCAGGCTGTAGCCGATCAGGAACACCGGCACCGAGAACGCGCAGACCGCGCCTATCATGACCAGCCGGTCCAGCCAGCGTCCTGCGTGCCAGGCCGCCAGCACGCCCAGCGGAATCGCCACGATCACCGCGAACAGCATGGTGAAGATGGCGATGGACAGGGTCGGCCCCATGCGCTGGCCGATCAGCTGCGAGACCGGCATCTGCGTCGACATGGACGTGCCCAGGTCGCCGGTGGCGATGTGGCTGACCCAGATGCCGAACTGCTGCAGCAGCGGCTTGTCCAGCCCCAGGTTCTGGCGGATCTTCTCCACATCGTCGGCGGTGGCGTTGTCGCCCGCGATCACCGCGGCCGGGTCGCCCGGCGACAGATGGATCAGCAGGAACACCACGACCGCGACCACGGCCATGACAGGAATGACGGCCGCGATGCGGCGCAGTATGTATTTCACGCTGGTTTTCCCCCGGCTTGCGGCCGGGCGCAAGTGCGCCCGGCCCCTGCCTTACGGCTTCTCGATGTTCCACATCACCGGGATGCCGGTCTTCAGCAGCTCGGTGTGCGTGAGGCCGCGGAACGCGGACACGGGCTTGAACTCGCCCCACATGACGTAAGGCACGCTCTGGTAGGCGCGCGCCTGCATTTGCGCGGCGATGTCCTTGCGCTTGGCCGGGTCGGTTTCGCGGATCCAGCTGGTGCGCAGCGCGTCGAGCTCCTTGTCGCAGGGCCAGCCCGGCAGGCTGTTGCCGCAGGCCGCGGACATCCAGGGGTTGGTCACCGGCGTGCTGGCGTCGTAATAGCCGCCCCAGGTCAGGAAGACGTTCCAGCCGCCTTGCGCGGGCGGATCCTTCTTCAGGCGGCGTCCGGCCAGCGAGGCCCAGTCCATGGATTGCAGGTCGACGTTGATGCCGGCCTTCTTCATGTTCTGCGTCAGCACCATGACGGCGGGCGCGCTCAGGTGGTCCGTGGGATACAGGACCACGACCTTCTCGCCCTTGTAGCCGGCCTCCTGCAGCAGCTGCTTGGCGCGCGCCGGATCGGTCTTGGCGTAGGGCGCCGCGCCTGCGTCGCTGGCCAGGGGCGAGCCGCAGACGAAGAGGCTGGGGCAATAGTCGACCCGGTACTTCTCCGGGTAGCCCATGGCCGACAGCATTTCCTTCTGGTTCACCAGGTGGTAGAGCGCCTGGCGGGCAAGCTGATTGTCGAAGGGCGGATGCAGCGAGTTGAGGATGACCATGCCCTGCGTCGCGACGGACGTGTTCAGGGTGATGTCCTTGTTGGTTTCCAGGACGGGCAGGAAGTCGGGCGTGGTCTGTTCGATCATGTCGACCTCGCCGTTCATCAGGGCGGCGGTGGCCGTGTTGCCGTCGGGGATGTAGACCCATTCGATCCGGTCCACCTTGACGTTCTTGCCGCCCGCCAGGCCGTCGGCCGGTTCGGCGCGCGGCACGTAGGCGGGATTCTTCACGTACACGACCTTGTTGCCTGGCACCCATTCGTCGCGCTTGAAGAGGAAGGGTCCCGAGCCGACCATTTCGGTGACCTGGGTGTTCGGGTCCGTCATGGCCAGGCGCTTGGGCATGATGAAGGGAGGCATGCCGGAAGGCTTGGACAAGGCGTCCAGTACCAGGCCGAAAGGCTCCTTGAGCGTCAGCGTGAAGGTATTGTCGCCGGTCGCGGCGAGTTCGGCGCCTGCGGCCATCATGGCCTGGCCCAGCGTGTCCTTCTTGGCCCAGCGCTGGATCGACGCCACGCAGTCCTCGGCCTTGACCGGCGTGCCGTCGTTGAACTTCAGGCCGGGGCGCAAGGTGAAGGTCCAGGTCTTGCCGTCTTCGGATGCGGTCCAGCTGTCCACCATCTGCGGCTTGACCTGGCCCTTGCTGTCCTGCGAGAACAGGGTGTCGAACACCATGTAGCCGTGGTTGCGCGTGATGTAGGCCGTGTTGAACAGCGGGTCCAGCGTCTTGAGGTCCGCGTGCGGCACCAGGCGCAGGGTCTTGGTCTGCGCCAGCGCGCCGGTGGCGGCGCCCATGGCCAGCAGGGCGGCTGCGCCCAGCAAACTGAAACGTCTGATCATTGTTATCCCCTAGTTTGTTCCTGCGCCCGTGGCGGGCGGTGATGGGTCGCGCCTCAGGCCGTGAACGGCCACTTCGGCAATTTGCGCTTGGTGTAGGGCAGCGCGTTGTAGTCGGTCGTGATGGCGCCCGGCGTCTCCACGTAGATGACGTGGCGGCCGACCTTCGAATACGAGGCGTAGAAGTGCTGCGACGATTTCACGATGACGAGTTTCATGGCCTGCAGGTCCACACCGAACTGAGTGAACAGGTCGGTGCCCATGGCCTGGGTGCGGTTGGTGGTCAGCGCGAGGGTCACGCCCTGGCTGCGCACGATGGCGGTGTCGCCCAGCAGCGCGGGCGTGCCGGCCAGCCCGGTCATGATGGCGTCGCGCTTGAGCGCCAGGATTTCGCAGTCCAGGTCCAGCGGCTGGCCCGATACCGGCGCCACCTTGCCGCCGATGCGCAACTGGATGCGCGCGCCTTCCCCCGCCTCAAAACAGAGCTGCACCGCCACCGGGTCCCAGAACGGGCCGGTTGCGACGTCGCTGATGCCGCGCGCCAGCACGCGCTCCAGGATGAAGGTCGCGTCGCTGGGCGCGCCGCCGCCGGCGTTGTCGGCGGAGTCCGCCAGCACCACGGGGAAGTCGTTCAGCGCCAGCGCCTGGTCCAGCGCTGCGTCGGCGCCGGGATAGGGCGGCGCCAACTGCTCGCGAAAGCCGATGATCTCTTCGCCCAGCGCGCGCGCCAGGGCGTCGGCCTGGGCCTGGTCGCCGTCCGTATAGACCAGCACCTTGGAGCCCATGTCGGGCGTGTCGCCCCAGGGGAAGCCATGCGCGATGGATACCGACAGCACGCCTTCCTTGCCTTCCATGGCGAGCAGGCGGTCCACGAAGCTGCGCATGGGTTCGCGGCTGGTGTGCATGATGGAGATCATTTCGCAGTCGTACACGGCGCGCGCGGGCTTGATGCGGCCTTCGGCGCGGGCCACGCACAGGTCCACCAGGTCGTAGGCGCGCTCCAGGATGTCGGTGTGCGGATACTCCTTGAAGCAGACCAGGAAGTCGGCGCTTTCCATCATGTCCGCCGTCATGTGGCAATGCGGATCCAGTTCGGCGCCGATCACGGCGTCGGGCCCCACGATCTCGCGCGCGCGGCGCAGCAGGTCGCCTTCGCAATCGTCGTAGCCGTCAGCCACCATGGCGCCGTGCAGGCCGAACAGGGCGATGTCGACCTTGCCCGCGCGACGCAAATCGTCCAGCAGCTCGTCGCGCAGGGTTTCATAGGCGTGGCGGGTGGTGATGCCCGCCGGCGTGGCGCCCGCGGTCAGGCCTTCTATCAGGGTCCAGTCCTTGCCCTGGGCGCGCTGGCGCGCCGCCCACAGCGGCCCCGAGAACATCTGCATGCGGTCCGGATGCTGGCCCGCGGGGTAGTAGCCGCGCGCCCGGTAGGCGGACAGCCCGGTCGGGATGGGAGAGAAGGTGTTCGTCTCGGTCGCCAGGGACCCGGAAAATATTTTCATGCTGCCGCTCCGCATAAAGATGTGCTCAGGGGGGCGCAGGCGTTGCCGCGAGCGCGAAGGAAAGGTCGTACTGCCTGGCGCCGGGCCAGGCAGTGTCCTGCTATCGAACAGGCCCGCGGCGCGGGCTCAGGCTTCGGACACGGGGCCGGGCGTAAAGCCGCCGTAGCCCGCCGCCGCACCCAGCCAGGCCTGCACTTCGATCTCCACGTCCACGCCCATGGCCAGCTTGGCCTCGACCGTCGAGCGCGAGGGGAAGTCAGAGGAAAAATGGCTGCGGTAGGCGTCGTTGAACTGCGCGAACAGTTCCAGATTCGTCAGCCACACCGTGACGCGCACCACGTCCTTGAGGCTGGCGCCGGCCAGGGCCAGCGTTTCCTTGATGCGCTCGATGGCGGCATGGGTCTGGGCGGTGATGTCGCCGCGCACGACCTGGCCATTGGCGTCCATCGGGATCTGGCCGGACAGGAACAAGAAGCCGCCGGCCTGGGTGGCGCGGGAGAACGGCAGGGGCAGGGGGCTGGGATAGCGGGCTATGGTGGTCATGATGGACTCTCGCAGGCTAGGGGAAGGTTCAGCGCAGGCGCGCGGGACGCACGGCCTCGGCGTCCACGCCGTGCGCATGCAGGTGAGCGGGCAACGGCTGGCGCGTGAGCAGCGCGGCGGCCAGTTCGGAGGTCGCCGCGGCTGTCTGGATACCATAGCCGCCTTGTGCCGCCAGCCAGAAGAAAGCGGGCGCATCGGCGTCCCAGCCGACCACGAAATCGCCGTCGCGCACAAAGGAGCGCAGGCCGGCCCAGGTGTGCTTGGGGCGGCGGATGGTGAGCGAGGTGGCGGTTTCGATGCGGTAGATGCCGGTGGCCACGTCCAGCTCTTCCGGCACCACGTCGTGCGCGGCGACCGGATCGGCGTTGGCCGGCGAGCCCAGCAATTGGCCGGCGTCGGGCTTGAAGTAATAGCTTTCATCGACCCCGACCACGGCCGGCCAATGGGCAAAGTCCACATCCTGCGGACCGGAGAACGTGAAGGCGGTGCGCCGGCACGGCTGCAGGCCGACTGGCGAGGCGCCGCACAGAGCTGCGGTGTGGTCCGCCCAGGCGCCGGCGGCGTTGACCAGCGCCCGTGCC
>NZ_DATCUY010000132.1:0-1530 GCF_036567245.1 Achromobacter sp.
GACCCGGGCGGCGCGCAGGGCGCGGCGCTCGACCGCCTGGCGCGCAGCGTCGCGGGTCAAGCCTACACCCTGAGTTACGGCGACGCATTCCTGCTGGCCGCCGTCCTGCTGATGCTGGGCGCCGTGCTGGTGTGGGCCCTGCCCAGGCTGCCCAGCCCACTGGCTGCGCCCGCATCCCCCGTTCCCGTTCCCTCCCTTTCCAGCAAGACCGCCTAAGAAGGTCAGAGGCCATTCCATGAGCACCGAAACCACTCCCGCGCATGCGCCCAGCGTCCGCCAGGTCATCCTGCACACCAGCCACCGCATCCTGGCGGCCTCGGCCATCGTCCTGGCCCTGGGCGGCCTGGTCTACGGCACCTACGCGCTGTGGCACGGCGCCACGCCCTACGAGCGCACCGAGAACGCCTATGTGAAGGGCGATCTGACCTACGTCGCCACCAAGGTCAGCGGCTATGTCCAGAGCGTGGATACCGAGAACAACCGCAAGGTCGAAGCCGGACAGCAACTCGTGCAGATCGATCCCAAGGACTACCAAGCCGCCGTGGCCGACGCGGAGTCCGCGGTGGCCTTGGCCAGCGCCACGCTGGAACAGATCGGTGCGCAACAGACGCTGCAGGCCACGCAGATACGCATCGCCCAGGCCACCGTCACCTCCGCCCGCGCGCAGGCCGCGCGCAACCTGGCGGATTACCGCCGCGCGCAATCGCTGGTCCAACAAGGCGGCGTCAGCCGCGCGCTCTATGACCAGGCCAGCGCCGAGCAGGTGCGGGCCGCCTCGACCCTGACCCAGAACGAGGCGCAAGCGGAATACGCGCAACAGCAACTGACCGTGCTGCAGGCGCAGCGCGAAGCGGCTCAAGCCAGCCGCGACAGCGCCCGGGCCAGGCTGGACAAGGCCCGCAATGACCTGGCGGCGACCACCGTGGTCGCCCCGCGCGAGGGCCGCGTCGCAGGCCGCAATGTCCGTCCGGGTGAATACGTTGCCGTGGGTACTCGCCTGATGGCGGTCGCGCCCACCCGGGACTTGTGGGTCGAGGCCAATCTCAAGGAAACACAACTCGGCCGCATCCGCCCCGGCGACCGGGTCAGCGTGCGCGTCGACGCCATACCGGACGCCCGCTATTGCGCAACGGTGGAGAGCGTGGCGGGCGCCAGCGGCTCGGAGTTCGCCGTGATCCCGCCCGACAACGCCACCGGCAACTTCACCAAGATCGTGCGCCGCTTCACGGTCCGCATCGTGCTGGACCCGGATCAGGCCGGCCTGGAACGGCTGGGTACCGGCATGTCTGCCGTGCCGACCATCGCCATCGATTCCCGTCCGGGGTCGCAGGCGTCCTGGAATCCGCTGCGCCTGTTCTATCCCGGCTTCACCTGCGCCGCCAAGGAGCAAGCATGAACACGCGCCGCTATGCCCCCGCCCTGAGCCTGGCGATGGCTTTGCTGCTGTCGGCCTGCGTCACCCCGCCCGACCTCGGTCCCAAGCCCGCGCCGGCGTCCGGCCAGAGCCTCGCCAGCGCCCGCAGCCTGGCG
>NZ_DATCUY010000133.1:0-2934 GCF_036567245.1 Achromobacter sp.
CGAGGCGCCGCAACAATGGGCAATTCCGCGTCCAGCGCCCGTGCCAGGCGGGCCTGGAAGGCCGCGCTCGGGGTCAGCGCCAGGTCGGCGTTGCGCAGGGAATCACCGATCAGATGATAGGTGTCCCAGGTCTCGCGCCCCTCGCGGGACAACAAGCCGGGAAATATGTCGTCGGATTCTTCTCCGTCCATCCAGGCGGAAACCGATTCCTCCCAGGAGGACTCGGCGATCACAACGGATTTGGCTGCTGTTTGCATGACTGCCACTCCTTACCAGCGACGCTCGGCATCGGTGCCTAGCAATGGACGCAACTTGACGGCGATGGCTTCACGCGCACGAAAAATGCGGGAGCGCACCGTACCGATAGGGCAATCCATGCTCTGGGCGATGTCTTCGTAACTCATACCTTCGATTTCACGCAGGACAATTGCGGTGCGCAATTCTTCAGGCAATTCCTCGATAGCCGCGTTCACCGTCTCGGCGATTTCGCGGCTGGCGACCATGGATTCCGGCGTGCTTATATCGGTTAGGTTGTCGGTTTCGTTAAAAGTTTCACCGTCTTCCGTTTCTATCGCATTGGGCGCGCTGGGGCGCCGGCCCTGCGAGGCCAGCCAGTTGCGCGCCGTATTGATGGCGATCCGGTACAGCCAGGTGTAAAAGGCGCTGTCCCCCCGGAACTGGGGCAAGGCGCGGTAGGCCTTGATGAAGGCCTCCTGGGCTACGTCCTCGATTTCCGAGGGATCGCGGATCATGCGGGCCAACAGGCGGAGAATCTTGCGCTGGTACTTGAGCACCAGCAGGTCGAATGCCTTCTTGTCGCCCCGCTGGACGCGCGCGACAAGCTCAGCGTCGACTTCGCGCTCGCTCATGACGCCTCCCGCAGGCGGGCCGCCGGGCGGACGGGCCGCGCCGCGCCGGCCAGCAGGCACAGGCGCCGCCAGGACTCAGGTCGCAACGTCCGCTGCCAGACGGTGAGGGTAATTGTGCTGTTGGTAAAGGCCGTACTCCCGGTGGGCAAGGGCTGCAAAGTGAGCGTCAGCCAGCGGGGTCCGCGCTGTTCTTGCAACAGCCTCGCGTCCTGCCAGCCTTGCGGCAGGCGCACCTGCCAGCGCCCTGCCCCGGCTGCCGCGCGTAATGCGGATACGGGGGACAGGCTGCTCCGTGCCGAGTGTAACAGCCCGGCCAGCACCAGCAGGAGCGCGCTCGCGGCGCCCGCCGCCCATGCCATGCCGTGCCAGGACGCGGCCAGCAGCGCACTGCCGCCAGCGGCGGCCAGCGCCAGGCCAAAAAGCGCCGTAGCGCTTTTTGGCCGAACGACAGGCACGCGAAACGCCCAGTGTCCCCCGAGCGGCTCGTCCAAATCAGACCCGGCGAACGGCCATCGAGCCGTTGGTGCCGCCGAAGCCGAACGAGTTGGACAGGCCGACTTCGATCTTCATCTGCCGCGCCTCGTTGGCGCAGTAATCCAGATCGCATTCCGGATCTTGATTGAAGATGTTGATCGTGGGCGGCGACACCTGGTTGTAGACCGCCAGGGTGGTGAACACCGCCTCGATACCGCCGGCCGCGCCGAGCAGGTGCCCGGTCATGGACTTGGTCGAATTGACCACCAGCTTCTTGGCGTGGTCGCCGAAAGCCAGCTTCAGCGCATCGGTCTCGTTCTTGTCGCCCAGAGGCGTCGAGGTGCCGTGGGCGTTGACGTACTGGATGTCTTCCGCGTTCAGGCCGCCATTGCGCAGCGCGTTCAAGACGCCGCGGCGCGGACCGTCCTTGTCGGGAGCCGTGATGTGGTGCGCGTCCGAGCTCATGCCATAGCCCGCGAGCTCACCGTAGATGCGCGCGCCGCGTTTTTTGGCGTGTTCGTACTCTTCCAGCACCAGTACGCCCGCGCCCTCGCCCAGCACGAAGCCGTCGCGGTCGCGGTCCCAGGGGCGCGAAGCCGTTTCAGGATCGTCATTGCGGGTCGACAAGGCGCGCATGGCGGCGAAGCCGCCGACGCCCAACGGCGACACGGTCGACTCGGCGCCGCCAGCCACCATGACGTCGGCATCGCCGTACTCGATCAGGCGCGCGGCATCGCCGATGCAATGCAGGCCGGTGGTGCAAGCCGACACCACCGCGTAGCTCGGACCCTTCATGCCATAGGCAATGGACAGGTGGCCGGAAATCAGGTTGATCAGCGAACCAGGCACGAAGAACGGCGAAATGCGGCGCGGACCCTTGGCCAGGTATTCAACCTGGGTTTCCTCGATGCGCGGCAGGCCGCCGATGCCGGAACCCACGATCACGCCGATGCGTTCCGCATTGGCTTCGGTGACTTCCAGGCCGCAATCGCGCCATGCCTGCATCCCCGCTGCCAGGCCGTAATGGATGAAGGTATCCATCTGGCGGGCTTCCTTGGCCGAGATATAGGTGCTGATGTCGAAGTCTTTGACTTCGCCAGCTATATGCGTGGTGATGGCCGAGGGATCGAAACGGGTGATGCGGCTGATGCCAGAACGTCCGTTGACGATATTGTCCCAAGCGGTGGTCAAGTCGTTCCCGACGGGAGAAACGATACCCAGGCCAGTGATGACGACACGTCGCTTCACGGATGACTCCTCAAACAGACAAAAGAAAGGCGGTTTTCGGGATGCGCTGCACGTGCGGTCCACACGAAAGCGGGTCGGGCTTTACTACGCCCTTCCCGCATGCGGACCGCACGGCAAATTCCTGAAACCGCCCCGATTTCCCGGTTGGCTGCGACGGCTGTCGCGAGGCAACCAGAAGGGTAAAAGCCCAGCTTACTGCTTGCCGTGCGAATTGATGTAGTCAATCGCTTGTTGCACGGTCGTGATCTTTTCGGCCTCTTCGTCGGGGATCTCGGTCTCGAATTCGTCTTCGAGCGCCATGACCAGTTCGACCATGTCGAGCGAATCGGCACCGAGGTCGTCA
>NZ_DATCUY010000134.1:0-1623 GCF_036567245.1 Achromobacter sp.
TGGTCAACGCGTCCTCGCGGTTCTCCGACGGCGGCGAGCTCGGCCTGGGCGCGGAGATCGGCATTTCCACCACGCGCCTGCATTCCTACGGGCCAATGGGCCTGGAAGCGCTCACCGTCGAGCGCTTCGTCGTCCACGGACAGGGCCAGACCCGGGTGCCGATCCGCGTGGACTGAAACCCGCTGCGGCAGAGGCCACCTGGCTGCGGATCGCTCTCGCGCATGGATGTTGTGCATTGGATGTTGTGCATTGCGTCAAATAGTGACGTATGTCGCATCTTCACGGCGCTGACACCAACCGCTAATCAAGCGCTTGAATTTGGCATGAAACATGCGTAAGCGAGGCACCCCCTCGCTTGGCAAGGCCATGCAGCAACCTGAAACGTATACCCCCCTCTTTGGCGTGGAAGCCGCCCCCACGGCGCCGGGCGAAGCACCGGTGCCCGTGCGACGGCCCCGGCACTTCTATGTCCCGGTCCGCGCGAAATTCGCGCTGGTCCTGGTGGTGGCGCTGCTGTGGACGGCGCTCAGCGTCGTGTTGTCCATGCGCTGGCTGCATGACCTGTCCCAGCCGCTGGGCCTGGCGCTGGCACTGCTGGTGATCGCGTTCATTGCCTATGTCCCGGGCTTCATGAACGCATTTCTGATCGGTTCGATTCTGGCCGACCGGCGCCCGCCGCGGCGTGCGCTGGCTGCCTATCCGGACATCTGCGTGCTGGTGGCCTGCTACAACGAGGGCAACAACATTGCCGAGACCCTGGCCAGCTTCGCCCGCCAGGATTATGCGGGAGACGTGGAAGTGGTCGTCATCGACGATGGATCCACTGACGACAGCCTGGTGATCGCGCAGGCAGCCGCGCGCATCCACACCCGGCCCGGCCTGCAGATCCGGGTGCTGGCCCAGCCACGCAACGGGGGCAAGTCCAAGGCGCTGAACCGTGGACTGAGGGAAACCGCGCGCGAACTGGTCATCACCGTCGATGGCGACTGCTGCCTGCGCGCGGACGCACTGCGCAAACTGGTCGGCCGTTACCTGTCCGATCCACCCAACACCGTGGCCGTGGCTGGTGCGGTCCTGGTGGCCAACTCACGCGAGAACCTGCTCACGCGCGCGCAGGAGTGGGACTACTTCCATGGCATCGCCGCGGTCAAGCGGGTGCAGAGCATGTACCACGGCACCCTGGTCGCCCAGGGCGCGTTCTCCTTGTATACGCGCACCGCCTTGAACCAGGCCGGGGGCTGGCCCGAATGCGTGGGCGAGGACATCGTCCTGTCCTGGGCGCTGCTGAAGACCGGCGCGCGGATCGGCTATTGCGAGGACGCCTGCCTGTTCACCAAGGTGCCGCCCACGCTGAGGCAGTTCTCGCGCCAGCGCCAGCGCTGGTCGCGCGGCTTGATGGAGGCCTTCGCCCGCCATGGCGGCCTGCTGCTGAAGCCGCGCATGAGCACGCTGTTCATCTGGTGGAACCTGCTGTTCCTGCCACTGGACCTGATCTACACGCTGGCCTTCATCCCCGGCCTGGTGCTGGCGCTGTTCGGCGTGTACTGGATCGCCGGGCCGATGACCTTGCTGGTGCTGCCGCTGGCGATGATCTGGAACCTGGTGATCTTCCGCGTGCAGGCG
>NZ_DATCUY010000135.1:0-2345 GCF_036567245.1 Achromobacter sp.
GCGGCAGCTTGGAATAATCGGCAGGAAGCTGCTCAAGTCCTTCGGAACGTGAGACGTGATCCACGTTGTAAAGCTCGGTCGATTCGTTGGCCCCACGCCGCTGCGGTTGCAGCGACCACATCAGTGCGCCCAGCACGGCGACTGCCAAGCCCCCGGAAAGTGCGGCGAGCATGCGTCGATTCAGACGCGTGACTGAACGCGGCTGAGCGCGCAGCGCGACGGTATCCGGGGCCGTCTTGGGCGACACACCCGTCACCGGAACATCAGCGGGATTGTCCTGGTTCATGGTCAGTTCCTCCGCGCCACGCCATCGGTGCGCTCGATGCGTACCACGTCGCCGCCATCGCCGCCCAGGCGCAGTTCAGCCGCGCCGAACAGCCGATCCACGATGTAGTACGGCGAGCGGAAGCGGTAGTTCACCAGTTGCCCGTCGCCCTGCGCACCAATGACGAATAAGGGCGGCAATTCGCCTTGCGCGATGCCGGGCGGGAACTGGATATAGACCTTCTCGCCGTCGTCGAAGGCGCGCAGCGGCTTCCACGGCGGATTGCTACCGCTGACCGCGTAGCGGAAACGGATCTTCTCCAGCGACAAGCCAGTATCGACCGGCGCGGCGGCGCTGGCCGCCTGCGACTGGCGCTGCAAGGCCAGCATCCGGTCTTTCGGATAGTCCCAGGACACCGAGGCCATCCACGCCTTTTCCGTCGAGGTCAGTTCCAGCAGGTAGGTGCGTCGGCTGGTGGTGATGACCAGATTGGTTTTCAGGCCCGAGCGGATGGGCTTGACCAGCACATTGACGCGCAGCGCTTCGCCGCTGCCGCTGGACGTATCGCCCACGATCCAGCGCACGGTATCGCCAGCGGCGACCGTCATCAGTTCCTCGCCGGGCTGCAAGGAAACCACGGTCACGCGCCCCGGCGCGGCATAGACCTGATAGAGCGCGCCGTCCGTGAAGGGCCACACCTGAATCGCATTGACGTAGCCCTCGCGGGTCGGCGCGATGCGCGCCTCGGCGTTGGCGCGCGAAACGCGCACCTTCTCGTCGGCTGGCTCCGGCGCAGCCGGGGCCATATCGACCTCCGGCAGCGGCTTCAACTGCGCGGGCAGCGCCAGCGGCTCGGGGACGGCCACGACTTCGACCGGCTTGGGCGGCTCGGGCAGCGGTTGCGCCTGCACCGGCCCATCGAGCGAAATGACCGGAGGCGGCTTGCCCTGCGAGGCGCAGCCCGCAAGGGCAAGCAGGATCGACGGCAAAGCGTAAAAGCGGAAAGGCAGGTTCATGGCTTGGCTCCTTCGGAAGAATCCAGTTCGCGGCTCCACGCCAGGCCATTGACGTAGATGCCCAAGGGATTGCGGCGCAGGCGTTCTTCGGTGCGCGGGGTTTGCAGGACGATGGACACCACGGCCGTCCACCGCTCCAGCCCGGCGGCCGCGCCGTTGACATAGCGGCGTTCCGTCCAGCGCACGTTGAATGACGTGTCGCTTGCGCGGACGACACTGGTGATCTGCACCGTCACCGACTCCTTGCCGATGCGCGCGAACGGGTCATTGGTGCGGGCGTAATCGTTGAGCGCGGCCGCGCCTTTGTCGGTCGTGTAGTCGTAGGCGTCGAGCCAGTTCTGCCGCACGACGATGGGATCGACGGACAGCGAGCGAACCATCGTCACAAAGCGCGCCAAGTGGTGTGCGATCTGCGCATCGCCTGGCCGGTACGGCGTGGCGGCTTCGCCTACGGCGCGCACCTGGCCGGCTTCATCCACCTCGATGACATAGGGCGTGACGATGGACTGCGCCGAGCGCCACACCAGGCCACCGGCCATCAGCAGTGCCAGCACTAGACAACCGAACGCCATGAGACGCCAGTTCTTCGCCTGTACGCGGGCCGAGCCGATACGGTCGTCCCAAACTTGGGCGGCGGATTGGTATGGGGTGGCAGGCTGCGGCGTGTCGGCATAGCGCACCTGCGGTCGCTTGAATCGCATGGGTTTCTCCTTGAAGGTCAGGTATCGGAATCGCGCAGGCTCGGGCCTTGCCCGGAGCCGCCGCCGTCGCCCCCGCGAAGCGTGTGGGCGGCGGTGGTCGCGGCATGGGTGATTTGCTGGCGGCGGTGCATCCGCTTGGCCCAGGCGGGTTGTTCCTGCTTGGGCGAGCCGGCAGCACCGTCTGCTGCTTCGCCAGCGGCGGCCTGGCCTGCGCCAGCAGCGCCAGCGCCTGTGCCGTTCCAGCCGGCGCGGAATGAATCGGCCACCTTCTGCCCGGCAGCGGAAGCGCCAGACGCGGCGCGGCGGCCCGCCGCCTGTGCGCCCGTCTTGGCGACATTGCCTAGGCCAGCCGCTGCACCCCTG
>NZ_DATCUY010000136.1:0-2618 GCF_036567245.1 Achromobacter sp.
GGCTCCTGGCCAATACTACGTTTTTGATAGCTATCAGCGCTTGACCATCAAGCGCAAGAGCCGTATTTTGCTTGAGAAATGACCGTTTTTTCTACCAGCCGGTCGTCGCCCAGCACGATCATGGCGAACAGCAGCTCATCGAGGCTGCCCGCCTGGGCCGTGCGGCGCGCCAGCAGCGGCGTGGCCTGGGGGTTGAGCACGACAAAATCGGCCTCGCACCCGGGCTGCAGATTGCCCACCACGCCGGCCAGGCCCAGCGCCCTGGCGGCACCGGCCGTGTGCTGCCACCACAGGTGCGCGGGCGACAAGCTCAGGCCGCGCTTGGTCTGCCCCTCCCGGCCCACGTAATACGCCGCCAGCATGGTGTGAAACGGGCTGAAGCTGGTGCCGCCGCCCACGTCACTCGCCAGTCCGTAGCCCACGCCCACGCTGTCGGCCCCGGCGTAGTCGAAAAAACCGCTGCCCAGAAACAGGTTGCTGGTGGGGCTGATGGCCGCTACCGCCCCGGTGTCGCGCATCAGCGCGCGGTCGTGTTCGTCCAGATGGATGCAGTGGGCATAGACGGCGCGCTCGCGCAGCAGGCCGAAGTCGTCATACACCGACAGGTAGCTGCGCGAAGCCGGAAACAGCTCGCGCGCCCAGCGAATTTCATCGAGGTTCTCGGCCACATGCGACTGGATCCACACATCGGGGTAGCGTGCCGCCAGCTCTCCGGCGCCGCGCAGTTGTGCTGGCGTGCTGGTGGGCGCAAAGCGCGGCGTGATGGCATAGCTCAGGCGGTCCACGCCATGCCAGCGCTGGATCAGGGCCTCGGTATCAATCAGGCTTTGCTCGGTGTCGTCGCGCACGCCGTCGGGCGAGTGACGGTCTTGCAGCACCTTGCCGGTGATCAGCCGCATCTGGCGCCGCTGCGCCTCGGTGAACAAGGCCGCAGCCGACGCGGGATGCGAGGTGGCAAACGCCAGCGCCGTGGTCACGCCATTGCGCAGCAGTTCTGCCATGAAAAACTGAGCTACCTGCGCACTGTATTCGGGCGATCCAAAGCGCTTTTCCTGGGGAAAGGTGTAATTCTCCAGCCAGGGCAGCAACCCATCGGCCGGCGAGCCGATCACATCGGTCTGCGGGAAGTGGATGTGCATGTCCACAAACCCGGGGGCAATGATGCGGCCCGGCAGGTGCTCGACGGGCCCGCCGCCAAAGCGCGGCGCCAGCTCAGACCATGCCCCCGCGGCCAGCACCCGCTGGCGCCCCTGCGCGTCAGGGCCCACGGCCAGCAAGCCATCGGGGTCATACAGGGCCGCGCCGTCGTCGGCAAAGCGCAAAAGGGCGGAGCGAAATACGGGCATGGCCGCTAGCTTAGCGGCAGCCAGCGCCGCCGCGCTTGATGCGTATCAGCGCGGCAGTTTGCCTTGCACCCCTTCGGCCAGCCAGTTCATCTGCAAAATCTGCGGGTCGGAAAGCGTATGGCCGGCGGGAATGACTTCATGGCCTTCGTTGTCACGCACAGCGGCCTTGCCCGCACGGAAGGGGTGCAGCCTGCCAGCACCCACCGCCTTTTGCGCGGCCAGCACCTCTTTTTGCACGGCGGCGGGCACGCGGCTACCAAAGTCGCCCACGCGGATCATGCCCTCGCGCACACCGCCCCACACATTGCCGCTTTTCCAACTGGCGTTTTGCACGGCACGCACGCGCTCGGTGTAGTAACTGCCCCACTGGTGGGTGACGGCCACGATCTGCGCATCGGGCCCCGTGCGGCGCATGTCCGAGTGGTAGGCCACGGCCAGCTTGCCGCGCTCCTGCGCCGCCGCCATCACCGCCGTGGAGCCGGTGTGAAAAGCAATCACATCCACGTCCTGGTTGAACAATGCCATGGCAGCGTCGCGCTCTTTCGAAGGGTCGAACCACACGTTAAGCCACACCACCTTGACCATGGCCTGGGGGTTGACCGAGCGCATGCCCAAAGTGAACGCATTGATGCCCTGCAACACCTCGGGAATCGGGAAACCCGCCACAAAGCCGGCCACACCCGTCTTGCTCATGCGGCCCGCCGCGATGCCCGCGAGGTAGCGGCCTTCGTAATAGCGCGCATTGGCCGTGGCCACATTGGGCAGGGTCTTGTAACCGGTGATGGACTCGAACTTGACCTGAGGATAGTCCTGCGCCACCTTGAGCGTGGGCTCCATGTAGCCAAAGCTGGGGGTGAAGATGATCTGGTGCCCGGTGGCGGCGAGGTCGCGGATCACGCGCTCGGCATCGGCGCCTTCGGCCACGTTCTCGACGAAGGTGGTCTGAACCCCGCTACCCAGCGCGGCCTCGACGGCCTTGCGACCCTCGTCGTGCTGGCGCGTCCAGCCCGCTTCGGTGATCGGCGAAACATAAACGAAGCCCGCCTTCACCACCGGGGCGGGCGCGGCCTTGGTCGTGGCAGGGGTCTGTGAAAAAACGGGGGCGAAAAAGCAGGCGGCCGCGAGCGCGGCAGCGAGGTTTTTGTACATGGTGTTCCTCTACATGGTCCCGGAAACAAAAAACAAAAGGCTGCCGGGACAGCAGCCTTTGCGCCGGTATTTTACGCGAGGAGAACTGCCTGGAGCTCCAACCCATGCCCATGCCCATGCCCA
>NZ_DATCUY010000137.1:0-2251 GCF_036567245.1 Achromobacter sp.
GGATGCGCGCACGCCCCGGGACCTGGCCGGCCAGCATGCCGTGGTGGTCGGCTGGGGCGGCATAGGCCAGCGCATCGGCGCGCTACTGGGCGCGCTCGGGCTGGAGATATCGGTGGCACGCCATAGCGGCGCGTCCGTGCCGCAGGCCCGCCATACGGTGAGCTACGACGAACTACCGTCCCTGCTACCCGCAGCGGACTGGCTGGTATTGGCCTGCCCGCTCACTCCCGTCACGCGTAACCTGGTCGGCCGCGACGCGCTCGCCGCGCTGCCCGCCCACGCCATGGTGGTCAACGTGGCCCGCGGCCATGTGATCGACGAGCCCGAGTTGATCGCGGCGCTGAGCGCCCAGCGCCTGGGCGGCGCCTTCCTCGACGTGTTCCAGCATGAACCGCTGCCGCCGGATTCCGCGCTGTGGGGACTGCCCAACGTCATCGTCACGCCGCACAGCGCCGGGTTTTCGGACGGCAATGCGGCGCGCGTGCGCGCCCTGTTCGTCGACAACCTCAATCGCTGGCTCGCAGGCGAGCCGCTGGCCCATCGCAGCATTGCCTGAATGGCCTGTCGCCGCCCGGACTCAGGTCCGGACGGCGACAGACTTTCATTGCGCCTCAGCGCTGCAAGGGAGACTTGGCCGTTTCCCTTGCGGCCAGCACCGCCACCGCCGTCACCACCAATGCCGCCGCCACGTACAGCGAAATCGCAAAGGTCGAGTTCCAGGACTTGAACAGGCTGGCGATGATCAGCGGCGCGAACCCGCCGCCGACGATGCCGGCCAGCGTGTAGGCCAGGGACGAACCGGCGTAGCGCACGCGGCCCGGAAACTGCTCGGTGATGAACGCGGCCTGCGGGCCGTACATCAACGCATGGATCAGCAGGCCCACCACGACCGCCGCGCAGATGGCGATGGGATGCGCGGTGTCCATCAGCACGAAGAAGACGAAGGCCCAGATCATGCCCAGCATCGCGCCCGCCAGATACACCGGACGCCGGCCGATCTTGTCGGACAGGTGTCCGCACAGCGGTACCGCTATCGCATTCAATGCAGCGCCCAGCATGGTGGCGGTCAGGGCCAAGGGCCGCGACAGGTGCAGCACCGTCGTCACGTAGGTCAGCGTGAACACCACCACCAGCGCATAGAGCACGTCGGAGCCGATGCGCGAGCCGCCGGCGACCAGCAGTTGGCGCCAGTGCTGCCCCAGCACTTCCTTGATGGGGGTGGCGGCGGTTTCGCGCTTTTGCTCCATTTCCAGGAACACGGGCGTCTCCTCGACGCCGCGGCGCAGCCACAGGCCGAACAGCACCAGTGCCACGCTGGAGACGAACGGCACGCGCCAGCCCCAGGCCTGGAAGTCCTCGGGGCTGAGGAAGGCCGAGACCGCAGCAATGAAGCCCGTGCCTATCAGCGTGCCGCAGGACGGTCCGATCTGCGTGAACGAGGCGTTGCGCCCGCGCTGATTGGGCTTGCCGTGCTCCATCGACAGCAGCACCGCGCCGGCCCACTCGCCGCCCAGGGCCACGCCCTGCACGAAGCGCAAGGCCACCAGCGCCACCGGCGCCCACACGCCCCAGGACGCGTAGGTCGGCAGCAGCCCCATCAAGCCGGTGGAAATGCCCATGATGACCAGGGTGGCGACCAGGACGAACTTGCGCCCCAGCCGGTCGCCCAGATGTCCGAAGACAAAGCCGCCCAGCGGCCGCGACACGTAGCCCACGGCATAGGTGGAAAACGCCAGGATGGTGCCGGTCAGCGGGTCGAAGGACGGAAAGAAGATGGAGTTGAATACCAGCGCCGCCATCAGGTTGTAGATGGTGAAGTCGTACCACTCCAGCGTGGTGCCGACCGAACTGGCCAAAGCCAGCCTGCGCATCTTGTTGGGCGCTGCCGCGGTCTTGACCGCCGCGGCGCCGTACAGCGTTTCTTCAGCCATGGGATTCCCCTTGAATATGATGTTTGGTGCCAGGCCGCGACGGGCTTAGCGCAGGTCTGCAGCCGCCAGCTTCCAGCCCAGTTCCAGCAACCAGGCGCCGGACGGATCGGCGTCGAAAGCGCGGCAAGCCTGGTCGCGCAGGGCCCGCGCGGCCGCCGCCGTGCTCGCCTCCACCACGAACAGGGGCGCCAGCACGCGGTTCTCGGTGGACTCGCGCGGCAGTGGAGTGCTGAGCGCCGTATCCGGCACCAGCAGATAGGACTGCACAAAGCCGTCCGCCTCCGCCAGCTGGCTGCCCAGCGCGCTGGCCCGGGCGACCA
>NZ_DATCUY010000138.1:0-20178 GCF_036567245.1 Achromobacter sp.
CAGAGGCTCCCGGCGACGGCCCGGGCTGGCGCGAGCCATCGGGCCTGCGGCCGTTCCAGATGGGCTTGCCGGCGCTGGACGAAGTTCCACGCAAGCTCTGGGCCCGGTTGGGCGCCCGGCAACTGCGCGGCTTGCAGGCCGGAGATCTGGCCTATCCCCCCAGCGGCGGCCTGGCGGCCCTGCGCAGCGCGACGGCCGCCTATCTGCAAGTGGCGCGCGGTATCCATTGCCAGCCTTCGCAGGTGTTCATCACCTCGGGCTACAACAGCACAATGGGGCTGATCCTGCAGACGCTGTTCGAGCCCGGCGACCGGGTCTGGATGGAAGATCCGGGCTATCCACCGACCCGCGCGCTGCTGGAGCAGGCGCGGCTGGAACCGGTGCCCGTGCCGGTGGACCAGGACGGACTCATGGTCAGCGCCGGCATCGAGCGGGCGGGGCAGGCGCGCGGCGCGGTGGTGACGCCGGCCCATCAAAGCCCCTTGAGCATGTCGCTGTCGTTGCCGCGGCGGCAGGCGCTGCTGGACTGGGCCGAACGCCGCGAGGCCTGGATCGTGGAAGACGATTATGACGGCGAGTACCGCTATGTCGGCCGCCCGCTGCCGGCGCTCAAGAGCCTGGATACGCAGGGGCGGGTGCTGTATGCCGGCACCTTCAGCAAGGTGCTGTTTCCCGGACTGCGGCTGGCCTACCTGGTAGTGCCAGAGCCGTTGGCCGGCCGTTTTGCGCAATCTGCGCGGCTGCAGGCGGGCGCGGCGCCCGGCTTGACGCAGGCCATCCTGAGCGCCTTCATGGCCGAGGGGCATTTCGGCCGCCACATCCAGCGCATGCGCAAGCTGTACGCGGAACGTCGGGCTGCGACCGTGGCGGGCCTGAACGCGGCGCTGGGGCAACGTCTGCGGATAGAGCCGCAGCCAGGCGGCATGCATCTGGTGGCGCGCCTGGACGATGGCCGGAGCGACATGGCGTTGGCCGGACGGATGGAAGAACAGGGCATGTACGCGGGCGCGCTGTCGCGCTGGTGCGCCGAGCCGCAGCGGCAATCGGCGCTGCTGCTCAGCTTCACCAATATCGCCACGCAGGCGCAGGCCCATGAGCTGGGCCTGCGGATCCTGAAGTTGATGCAGTCCTAGTTCAGGCCGGCCTTGTCCAGGCCGTATGCCGCATCGGCCGAGCCCGGCACGGTGCGAAAGGCCACGTTCAGCCGGTTCCAGCCGTTGATGCCGACCAGCAGCAGCGTCAGGTCGGAAATTTCCTGCTCCGACAACTGCGCGCGCGCCTCTTCATAGACCGCGTCCGACACGCCCAGCGCGGACAGGGTGGTGATGGCCTCGGTCCAGGCCAGCGCGGCGCGCTCGCGCGGCGAGAACAGGGTGGACTCACGCCAGATGGCGACGTGGTGCAGGCGCAGCTCGCGCTCGCCGGCGATCCTGGCCTGCTTGATGTGCATGTCCAGGCAGAAGCCGCAGCCGTTGATCTGCGAAGCCCGGATATCCACCAGTTCGCCGACCTCCCGGACGATGGGGGTCTTTTTCAGCGACATGCTGAATTCCAGGTACTTCCTGGACTGTTCTTCGGACACCTGGAAATAATTCAAACGCTGCGTCATGTTGCTGCCTTTTCGATACGTGTGGTCGAGCGGAATCTCGTGGCAACAGGATGACTCAACTTGGCCCAGATCAGTAGTGCCATAAATAGAGTTTTCGTCTGGGCCATGAGCGCGGCCGCGCAGCGACAACGCTCAGGCCGGCCAGCGCAGCACGAAGCGGGCGCCGCCCAGGGGACTGTCGTGGATTTCGATGCCGCCGCCGTGGCTGGCCGCCACCCGCCAGACGATGGCCAGGCCCAGGCCGGCGCCGCCAGTGCCCCGATCACGGCTGTCATCCAGCCGGATGAAAGGCTCGAACACCCGCGCGCGGTCGGCCGGCGCAATGCCGCCGCCGTCGTCGTCGACAATGAGTTCGAATCCCCCCAACGGACATTGCCTGAGCCTCACTTCTACGTGGCGGCTGGCATAGCGCACCGCGTTCTGCACCAGGTTCAGCAAGGCCCGGCTCATGTAGCGTGGATGCAACCGCACGCGCGGCGGGTAGTCGCGGTGCACATGGCATTGGATGGCGCGCGCTTCGGCTTGGTGCGCCACCTGGGCCAGGGCTTCGCCCAGCCAATCGCAGGTGTCCA
This sequence comes from Achromobacter sp., assembly GCF_036567245.1. Classification (GTDB taxonomy): domain Bacteria; phylum Pseudomonadota; class Gammaproteobacteria; order Burkholderiales; family Burkholderiaceae_B; genus Achromobacter. Next base: position 2,182 of record NZ_DATCUY010000138.1, read on the forward strand.
CGGTTTCCAGCCTGACGGTCTCGTCGGTGGGACGCTCGAGCCGCGCATAGACCAGCAGTTCGGCCACCAGCGTTTCCAGTTCGCAGATGTCAGCCTGCATGTCGCGCAGTATCTGGTGCCGCTTGGCCAGGTGTTCGTCCTGGCCAAGCAGGGCCACTTCGAAGGACAGCCGGGCCAGCGGCGTGCGCAATTCATGCGAGACGGCGTTGGTCAGGCTGCGCTGGTTTTCGACCAGGGCCGAAATGCGCTCGGCCATCTGGTTGAAGCTTTCTCCCACATGCCGCATGCCGGCCAGGCGCGACAGCCGCACCCGCGCGCCCAGTTCGCCCTGGCCCATGCGTAGCGCGGCGTTGCGCAGCCGGTCGAGGTCGCGCCACAAGGGCAGGGCCCAGAGCAGCAGCAGGATCCCGCCCACGATCAGGCTGAGCGCCGCCCAGGCGGCTATCGTGATCCATCGCTCAACGGCCTGCGGCGGGCGCGGCAGGCTTATCTCCAACCACTGGCTGGGTTCGCCGGGCAGGGGAGCGACGTAGACGTTGTATTCGTCGCGCATGATGAAGCCGACGGTGGCAAGCTGCTGCCGCTCTGCCGCTGCGGGATTGGCTTCGGCGTCCGTGAGCAGCTTCAGGCCCAGGCCGTAGTGCGGCTGTATTTCGTTGCGCAGGAAATCCGGCCGCGCACTGGGCGCCAGCCCATCCAGTTCCTTGCGCAGCGCATGTATCTGCCCCCGGACCGACTGGTACGAAAGGTCCGCGCTCAGCGGGTCCAGCAGATACTCGAGGCTGCGCTGCACCAACTGCGATCCCGCGACGTAACCCAGCGCGGCGACCACGAAGATGCGAATCGCGAACTTGAGCATGAGGGGATCCGGACCTGAAATGGCGACCCGGGATGCTATCGGTCCCGGACCGGTGCAGTCCGCCGATATTTGTACGGTATTTGTAAAGTTGTTTGAAGCGCCTGCGGCGGGCGAGGTAAACCGGCCATATGGCCCGGACCGTTCAGGCGCTTGAATCCGTCACGCCGCCCGGCTATAAGCATGGGGCGGGGGCTGCATCCTCATGCCCCGCCTGCCGATGAAGCCCGAATCCCATGCCGCCGCTGCCTCCCCACCAAGACGAACACGTCGCCAGCAAGCAAGCCACCCCCACGCGCGAACAGCCCGGCCAGGGCTCCTGTCTGGAAGTCTTCCTGGTTTTCCTGCGCCTGGGGCTGACGTCCTTCGGCGGGCCGGTCGCGCACCTGGCGTATTTCCGCAGCGAATTCGTGGAGCGCAGACGCTGGCTGGACGACTACGCGTATTCCGACCTGGTGGCCCTGTGTCAATTCCTGCCGGGGCCCGCCAGCAGCCAGGTCGGCATGGCGATAGGCTTGAAACGCGCCGGCTGGGCGGGCATGGCGGCCGCCTGGGTGGCGTTCACGCTGCCTACTGCCATCGCCCTGATCCTCTTCGCGCTGGGGCTGGCGCAATTCGGCTGGCTGTCCGCCTCGGGCGCCATCCATGGCCTGAAGATCGCGGCGGTGGCCATCATCGCGCAGGCGGTCTGGGGCATGGGCCGCTCGCTCTGTCCTGACCGCGAGCGGGCCGGACTGGCGGTGGCGGCGGCGCTCATCACCATCCTGATGCCGACCACGCTGGGGCAATTGAGCGCGATCCTGTTGGGCGCGATCGCCGGCATGGCCGCGCTGCAAGTGCCGCCGCGTCCAGCGTTGGCGGTGCAGCCGCTAAAGAATGTGTCGCGCCGCGCCGGCTACATGGCATTGGCGTTGTTCGTGCTGCTGCTGGCGGGCTTGCCGGCCTGGGCCGCGGTCAGCGGCATGCCGCTGGCGCAGCAGCTATCCGGGTTCTACCGCGCGGGCGCCCTGGTGTTCGGCGGCGGCCACGTGATGCTGCCCCTGCTGGAATCCGCCTCGGTGGCGGGCGGCATGGTGTCCAACGCCGATTTCCTGGCAGGCTATGGCGCGGCGCAGGCCATGCCGGGGCCACTATTCGCCTTCGCCGCTTTCCTGGGTGCGATGTCGTCCGGCCCCTTGTCGGGCTGGGCCGGCGGACTCGCGCTGCTGGCGGCCATCTTCCTGCCGGGCGCCTTGCTGGTGGCGGCCGCGCTGCCATTCTGGGAAAGCCTGCGGCGCCGTCCGGGCGTGCGCAACCTGATTGCGGGCGTGAATGCCAGCGTCGTGGGCATACTGCTGTCGGCCCTGTATGACCCGGTCTGGACCAGCGCCATCCGCGACCGCGCCGACTTCGGCCTGGCCTTGCTGCTGTTCGGCCTGCTGGTCTATGCGCGCTGGTCGCCCGTGTGGGTGGTGCTGCTGGCCGCCGCCGGCGGCTGGGCGCTGGCATAGCGGGGCCACGCGCAGCCCCGCCGGACTGCGCTAGGACTGCCAGCGCGGCTGGCGCTTTTGCAGGAAGGCGTCTATGCCTTCGCAGGCGTCGGCTTCCATCATGTTGCGGGCCATCACGTCGCCGGCGTAGTCATAGGCGTCGGCCTGCGCCATCTGGCGCTGCTGATAGAACATGCGCTTGCCGTAGCGGATGGCCGTGGGGCTCTTGGCCAGGATGTCGTCCACCAGCGCGCGCACGCGCTGGTCCAGTTGCGCCTCGGGCACCGCGTCATTGATCAAACCCCAGTCCCTGGCCTGGCCGGCGTCGATGAAGCGTGCAGTCACCAGCATTTCGAAGGCGCGCTTGGCGGACACATTGCGGCTCAAGGCGACCGCGGGCGTGGAGCAGAACAGGCCGACATTGATGCCGGACACCGCGAACTTGGCCGTGTCCGCGGCCACGGCCAGGTCGCAGCTGGCCACCAACTGGCAACCGGCGGCGGTGGCGATGCCATGCACTTTGGCGATCACCGGGACGGGCAGGGCCTGCAGGCCTTGCATCACGGCGCTGCATTTCCTGAACAGGTCGCGGTAGTAATCCAGCGAGGGCTGGCTGCGCATTTCGCGCAGGTCGTGGCCGGCGCAGAACGCCCGGCCGCTGGATTCCAGCACCACGCAGCGCACGCTTGCATCGCGCGACAAAGCATCAAGCTCGGCCTGCAGCGCGGCCAGCAGGGCTTCGGACAGCGCATTGAACTGGCCAGGCCGGTTCAGGCGCAGCGTCACCACGCCGCCTGCGGCATGGCGTGCCAGGACCGGCTCCTGCGCCGCTGCTTCGATATTCATGTCGTCTCCAGGGTGGGCTATCCCTGGATAGTAGATGGATATGCCGGCCGACGGCGCGGGGCCTGGCCTCAGCCCGCCGCCAGCCGCCGCGCCATGCCCGGAGACAGGCATAGCAGCGGCCCGACGATGGCCGCGCCGATCAGCGCCATGGCCGCTTGCGGCGACATGCCGCTATCCAGCAAGACAGTGGCGATGACGGCCGACCCGCTCATCTGGAACAGGCCATACACCGCGGCCGCGGTGCCGGCGCGTTCGGCGAACGGCTCCAGCGCCAGGCTCAGCCCCGAACCCAGCGCCAGCGAAAAGCCCACGGTCAGCACGGCCACCGGCAACATGAAGACCCAGGCCGACAAGGGCAGCCACAGCCACGCGGCCAGATGCATGGCGGCGGCAGCGAGCAGGGCGGCCATGCCCACGCGCACCATGGTGTGGCGCCCGTAGCGCGAGATGAAGGCCGGCGCGAGGAAAAAGGCGCCGATGTTGATCGCCGCATTGCCGCCGAACCAGGCAGAAAAACCCAGCTCGGAATAGCCCAGTTGCTGCACCAGCACCACCGGCGCGGCGGAAACGAACACCAGGATCATCGCCATGCCGGCCATGCCGAACGCCGCGAAGTACAGGAAGCGGCCGCTGGCCGCGATCGGCGCGTAGCGGCGCAGGCTGTAGAGCGCGCCTTGCGGCTTGGCGGGCTTGGCCCGCGTCTCCTCGAAGCGGACGGCCAAAAAGCCCGCCAGCGTCAACGCGAACAGCACCATGAAGACGAAGGTGCTGCGCCAGCCCGCGTGCACGGCCAACGCGCCGCCCACCATGGGCGCCAGCGCGGGCACCGTGCACAGCGCGCCGTTGAGATAGCTGTAGACGCGCGCGCCTACCGCAGGGCTGAAGCAATCCCGCACCGCCGCGAAGGCCACCAGCGAGGCCGAGCAGGCGCCCAGCCCCTGGATCACGCGCGCGACGTAGAACACTTCCAGCGAACTCGCCGAGGCGCCCAGCGCCGAGCCCAGCAGATAGGCCAGCGCGCCGCCCAGCGCCACGGGCCGGCGGCCGTAGCGGTCGGCCAGCGGGCCGATCAGGATCTGACCCACGCCCACGGCGAAGATGAACAAGGTGATGCTGGCTTGCAGCGCGGTGACGGGCTGGCCGTAATCCTGCGCCATGACGGGCAGGGAGGGCAGATAGATATCGATGCCCATGGGCGTAAGCGTGACCAGCCCCATCAGGAGACCGATCAGCCAGCGTTGGCCGCGAGGGGATAATGCAGACTTCATGGCAGGCTCGGGGTCCATGCGGACCCGGGAAAACCCGATATTATCCATGAACCGGCGTAGAATCTTCTTCCTATGAACGCTCCCGCCCTCCGACCCCGCATCGTCATCCATTACTGCACGCAGTGCCAATGGCTGCTGCGCGCCGGCTGGATGGCCCAGGAACTCCTTTCGACGTTCTCCACCGAACTGGGCGAGGTCGTGCTGCAGCCTGGCACCGGCGGGATCTTCCAGGTTACCTACAACGGCGACCTGATCTGGGACCGCAAGAGCGATGGCGGCTTTCCCTCGGCCAAGGAACTGAAGCAGCGCGTGCGCGACCGTCTCGATCCCGGCCGCACACTGGGCCATATCGACGGCCACGCCGCCGGGCCGCTGGCCGCGCCTGACGCCTAGTCTGTGCTCATTGAATGGAGCCTTGCACAGGCTCCAGAACAAGCCAACGGCCGGCCCCGCGAGGCCGGCCGATTTAAACTGCGCGCTCGCGCCGCTACACCGAAGACTCTGCCTGCTTCAATGCCTCGCGGCCCTTGCGCTGGCGCATGGCCGACACCGCCAGCAAGGCGATCAGCCCCACGCAAGCCACCACGAAGCCCAGGCTGATGGGCCGCGTCACGAAGATCCCCAGATCGCCGCGCGACAGCAGCAGGGCGCGGCGAAAGTTCTCTTCCACCATGGGGCCGAGCACGAAGCCCAGCAACAATGGCGCGGGCTCGAATCGCATGCGGATCAGCGCATACCCCGCCGCCCCGAACAAGGTCACCATGGCGACGTCGAACAGATTGTTGTTGGTGCTGTAGACGCCCACGCAGACGAAGAACAGCGCCGCCGGGAACAGGTAGCGGAATGGCACGGTCAACAGCCGCACCCACATGCCGATCAGCGGCAGGTTCAGGAGCAGCAACAGCACGTTGCCCACCCAGAAGCTGGCGATCAGCCCCCAGAACATGTCGGCGTGCTCGACCATCATCTGCGGTCCCGGCTGGATGCCATGGATGATCAGCGCGCCGAGCATCAACGCCATCACCGGGTCGCCAGGGATGCCCAGGCTCATGGTCGGGATGAAGCTGGTCTGCGTCGACGCGCTGGTGGCCGCTTCCGGCCCGGCGATGCCCTCGATGGCGCCGCGTCCGAACCGGCGCGGTTCGCGCGCCACCTTCTTTTCCGTCGCATACGAAATGAATGAGGCGATGGTCGGGCCGGTGCCGGGCAGGATGCCGAAAGCCGCGCCGATCGCCGTGCCGCGCACCAGCGCGCCGCGCGACTGCCTGATGTCGCCGGCCTCGGGCCGCATCGACTTCATGCTGATCTTGGCGGTGGTCACCTTGGCGTCGCCGCCGATGCGGTTGATGTTCTTCAGGAAGTCCGCCACGCCGAACAGGCCCATGGCCAGCGCCACGATCTGCAGGCCGTCGGACAGTTCAAGAATGCCGAAGTGAAAGCGCATCGTGCCCGTGTTGACGTCGGTACCGACCACGCCCAGCAGCAGGCCCACCACCACCATCGCCACGCCTTTGATTGCCGATCCCTTGGCCAGGGTCGCGCCTGCCAGCAGGCCCAGCATCATCATGGAGAAGTACTCGGCGGGACCGAACTTGAAGGCCACGTCCACCAGCATGGGCGAGAACAGGATCATCGCCAGGATGCCCACCGACGCGCCGCAGAACGAGGAGAACATCAGCATGAACAGCGCGGAACCCGCCTTGCCGTTGCGTGCGAGCGGATTGCCGTCCAGGCAGGCCACCGCGTGCGAGGCGGTGCCGGGCAGGTTCAGCATGATGGAGGTAATGCCGCCGCCATATTGCGAGCCGTAGTAGATGCCCGACAGCATCACCAGCGCTGCGGTGGGCGTCATGGTGTAGGTCAGCGGCAGCAGGATGGAGATCGCGGCGAGCACGCCCATGCCCGGCAGCACGCCGATCAGGTTGCCCATGAACACGCCGAACGCGGCCCACATCAGGTTGTCCAGCGCGAAGGCGACGGAGAACCCGTGCATCAGGTTATTGAGGATTTCCATCGATCAGCCCCAGCGGAACAGGGGGAACTGCAGCTGCAGCGCCCAGGAGAATACGGCCACGCCCAGCACGGTCACGGCCACGGCCAGCAGCGCTGCACTGCGCGGCGTGTGCTGGCGGTCGCCGATTGCGGAAATGAAGACCAGCGCAAAGGTCGCGGGCACCAGGCCGCCGTACTTGCCCACCAGGATGAAGGTCATGAGTCCGCCGATGATGCAGCCCCAGCCGCGCCAGTCTGGCGGCGGCTCGTCTTCGGCGTCTTCCTCCATGGCCGCGGGAGCCGCGGCCATGCGCGCGATCATCAAGCCCAGCAGGACCAGCAGCACGCCGAGAATGGCGGGGAACATCCCCGGCCCCATGCGCGCAAGGCTGCCGATGTTGTAGGTGGATGCCTGCGCGATGGCGCCCAGGCCGAGCACGATCATCGTGCCCGCCGCCCAGGCCTCGCGCCGCGCGGCGCTGCGTTTGGATTGCATCTGTAGTCCTCCCGTTGTTGTGCTTTTGCCTGACTACGTTCTGAACAAAAGCTGACTTTTGATTGAACGCGGAAGTCTAGGAATCCAAACTTCCGTTCACCTTTCAGGCGGACGCGCAATGCGCAAAACAGGCCTTTTTCCGGCCAAAACGGGGGAAATCCCTAGGCCACGCGGGAACCGCGGGCGAGGCAATGCCTTGCGCAATGCGCAGACGGCTACAACGATGAATAGAAGGACTGAGCAGCGGCGTCTTCAGCCCTTGGGCACCCAGGGCTTGCGCTGGCTGCCCGCCAGCGCGGCGTCCAGGCGCTGCTTGGCAGCCTCGGGCCAGCAGGCGTCCATGTCGTAGAAGCCGTCGGCCGCCGGCACGTCATCCGGGATGCCCACCCATGGATGCTTGGAACGCACGAAACAATGCGCGCCAGGCGGAAAATCGGCGGCGCGATCCAGCGTGCCCGCATAGATCAGCGCCACCGTTTCGCCATAGCCCGGGTGATGGCTCCACAGCAATCCCGAGCAAGCGGCGCAACGCACGATCACGACGGTTTCGCCGTCATTGGCAGTCTGGTCGGCGGGATGGCGGCGCAATTCACCTTGCAGGCTGCGCACGCGGTCGGATTCGATCACCGCATTCATGGCGAAGGCAGTGCCGGAATGGCGCTGGCACAAGGTGCAATGGCAGCAATGCACGAACATCGGCGGACTCGCGAGGCGGTAGCGCACGGCGCCACAATCGCAGCCGCCTTCGATGGGAGTCGGGGTCACGATGGGTCTCCTCTGGAAGGGGCACACCCAGTGTATTGAGGCGACGCGCGGCAGGGCAGTGGCGATCGCGTCATGATGAGGGGGGATTTGCGTCAACACCGCCTTCAGAACTGAAGCGGGTGTGGGTCAGGCCGCAGGATTGAAAGCCTGGCCGCCGCCATGCTTGAGGCGCCCATGCGCCATTATTGCTTTTTCAGTCAATATAGTGCTAAAATGCAGCAACTTTCGGCAAAATTATAACAAAACCAAACGCCGGAATGTTTGAAAGTCGCTGGCGGCTGCGGCCGCCATTTTCGTTTGCGTTGCCTGCGCGCATGCCCCCCGCGCCCCGATGGCATCCATTGGAACAGCATCCATGGCACGCACGAATCTCATGCATTGCGCTTAGTGCGGGGGAAAGCCATGCGCCCTGAACAGGAGAACGTTCATGTCTCATCAACTCGTAGGCAAGAAGTGGCAATTCGAGATTCCGCCCCTGGACTGGAAGGCGCCCGAGACCAATAAGGAAGCGGATATCAAGGCCGCTCCCGTGGACGCGGACTCCACCGAAGACAAGGACGCCTGACCCGGCGCCGTATCAGTCCTGAGTTTGCCGGCCGGCGGGCAGGGGCGTCAGACCGTGTGCGTCACCACGCGGTTGCGCCCCTGCTGCTTGGCCGCATACAGCGCGGCATCGGCGGCCTGAAAGACCATGTCGACGTCCGCGTTGCCCGCCGGCCATTGCGCCACGCCGGCCGACACGGTGATCTCCAGCGCGCCTTTCAGGCGGTGCGCCTGCGTCCTGCCACGCAGCCGCTCGGCCATGCCCGCCGCCTCCTTGGTCCCAGCACCGGGCAGCAGAATCAGGAATTCCTCGCCCCCGCTACGACAGAGTATGTCGGTCGGGCGCGAACAGTCGCGCATCAGCTGCGCCATGCCCTGAATCACTTCGTCGCCAGCCGTGTGGCCGTAGGTATCGTTGACCTGCTTGAAATGGTCGATGTCCAGTGCGATCACGGCAAAGGGCGTTTCGGCTGCCTGCAACGTCTCCACCGCCTGCAGCGTGCCGCGGCGGTTGCGCAGCCCGGTCAGGGGATCGGTGATGCTGGCTTGATTGAGCTTGCCGATCTTGTCCTGCAGGTTGGTGTAGCTCCTGATCACTGCGCGCTTCAGGCGTTCGGCCTCGAAGTACCAGGCTTGCACCGAGCGCACCCGTTGCATCGCCACCGCCATGTCGTGATGCTCCACATTGGTCGCCAGCTGCGACAAGGGCTGCGAGATCTTGCGCGCGCACCACCAGATCGCCAGCAGGAACAGCAGGGCGAAGGGCGCCGCGTAGCGGATCAGCGCCCAGATGAGGTCATTCAGAGGTTCCAGCGTGGCTTGCTCGGGACGCTGCGCGACCACGCCCCAGCCGCTGCGCGACACGTGGGCATATCCCGCCAGCATGTCCACGCCGTGCGTATTGACCAGGCGCTGCGCGCCGTCCTCGCCCCGCATCACCGCCGCCACCACCGGGTTGCCGCTCACATCCTCGCCCACGCGTTTACTGTCGAGGTGATAGATCAGCCGCCCATCGCTGTCCACCACATACAGATAGGAGCCGTCCTGGTAGGGATGCTTGCCCAACAGATTGTGCAGGGCTCCCTCGTCGCGCAGATAGATCGTGCCTGAGACATAACCCAGGTAGGCCCCGCTCTCCGAATGAATCGGATGGGAGACGTTGATCAGCAGATTGCCGGCAATGGACACATAGGGCTTGCTGATCAGCGGCTTGCGCGTTTGCAGCGCCATGCGGCTGCTGGCATTGTCGACCCGTGAGCCCTCGAAGTTGCGGATGCCCTGGCTGGCGGCCAGCATGATGCCGTCGGCGCGCACGATGCCCACGGAGTTGAAGCTGTCGGTCTGCTCGCGCAGGCGCTCAACTTCCACGGCCAGCAATTCCCGCGAATCGAAGCGCGCCGCCACGTAGCGGGCGCTGTATTCCAGCTGCCGCAAGGCCGAATCCAGAAAGGTGCCGGCGCTTGCGGCCAGCTTGGCGGCGTAGACCCGGTTGGATTCCAGCGTGTTGGCGATGAGTTGTTCGCGCTGCACCCGATAGCTTGCGTACAAGGCGTTGGCGGTGGCGGCAAGGGCGCTGAATACGGTAAGCGCAAGCACCAGCCCGCGTAGGTTGATTCGCATGTGGATCGTGTCAGGCTGGATTCGGATTGCGGCGAGTGCGCGCGATTTTACCTGCGCGGGGCGTCCGGCTCGTCCAGCAGGCGCGCCGCCGGCGATTCGGCCGCCGTCCCGGCGCGGAAGTAACCCATGACGGTAGCCACGCTGGCATGGCCGGTCATGGCCATGGTGTCGCCCAGCGGCACGTTCCGCCGGCCCGCCTCGGTCACGAATCCGGAACGCAGGCTGTGCGCCGAGAACTCACCCTCCAGCCCGGCCAGCTTGCAGCGTTCCAGCACGATGTCCCGCACCGCGGCTGCCGCCAGCGGCTCGCCCACCACGTCACCGCGCCGCACGCGCCGGAACAGCGGACCTTGCGTGATGCCGCTGGCGCGCAGCCATGCCTCCAGCGCCTGGGCCGCCACGCCGACAATCGGCTTCTGGTCGTTGGCGCGGACGGCGCCGGCCTGATTGGACTTGGAATGCGCCAGCGCGAACAGAAAACCGTCGGCCGTGCGACGCGTGTTTTCCATCGTGGCGCGCACCACCTCGGAGCGCCTGCGGCCGCCGCTGGCCCAGGCGAACAGCAGCAGGGCGCGGTCGCGCACCCCGCGCAGGGAATCGTCGCAAGTGTCCAGCATGGCTTCCAGCGGTTCGCGGGTCAGGGCCACCTTTTTGGCCGGCGCCACGCCGCGCCGGGCATAGGCGCGGCGCGTCTTCGATAACAATTCACGCACCGCGGCAGCACGGCAGGGGTTGGGGTGGCCGTGCAGCTCGTGCGCCTTGGACAGCACCGATATCCGCTGCAACAGCGTATTGAGACTGGGCGCGCCCAGCTTGCCTTTGGCCTTGAGCCGCACCAGCTCCTGGTCCAACGCCAGGGGCAGCTCCCATTTCAGCCCTTGTTCGGTCGTGCGCTGCGCATGGTCGACCACGAACTGGATCACCGCGGCTTCCGGCAAGGGCAGGGCGAAGGGGCGGGAATAGCGCAATTCGAACCATGCGCTCCAGTAGCGGATGGCGGCGCGGTAGGTGGCAACCGTGTTAGCCGAACTGCCTTCGCGCATCAGGGCGCTTGCCGCGGCGTCGGCCTGGGCGTCCAGGGTGAGCGGGTCCAGGGCGGGCAGCGGCGCCTGCAATTTCAGCTGTGTCATGGTCGGATTCGCACGGAAATTCATATTTCATACATATTATTATGTATGCTGTATGATATCTAACATAAATATTAAATTGCTCACGATAAGGTTCCATTATCGTGGGTAATTATCCAGCAGATACCAAATCCGGCACGGAGCATGCGCATGGCCACGGGAATTACCGAAACTGACGTCTGGACCGCCGCCGACGCCTTGTTGCTGGAGGGCGCGCGGCCCACCATCGAGCGGGTGCGGCAGAAGATAGGCCGCGGTTCGCCCAATACCGTCAGCCCCTATCTGGAGACCTGGTTCCGTTCGCTGGGCGCGCGCATCAAGGATCCGGGCGCGTTCGCTGCGCCTGCCGCCACGCCCGACCCGGTGGCGCAGGCAGCGGCGCACTTCTGGGAAGTCGCCTTGGCCGAGGCCCGCGCGCAACAGGAACAGGCTCATCGCGGGCGCTGGGAAGAGCTCGCGCGGGAAGGGGAGCAATTGGCGTCCGACGCCGAACAGCTGCAACAACGCGAAGCCCAACTGGCGAACCGTGAACAGGATCTGCAGGAAACACTCAGGGTGGCTACCTCCCAATTGGCCGCCGCCGAGGACCGGCTGCAAGCGGCCGAACAGCAACTGCGGCAGCGCGACGAATTGCTAAAGCGGAACCAGCTGCAACTGGAAGATGCCCGCAGCGCCACGCAGGCGGCGCTGGCGGAAAGCGAGAAGATCCGCGCTCAGCATGCCCAGGCGCTCGAAGCGACGGAGACCCGCCACAGCGCCCACGAGCGCCGCTGGCTGAACGAGCTGGACAGCGAGCGCGGCGCCGTCAAGCGTCTGCAGGCGCGGCTGGACGAAGCGCAGGCTGCCAGTCAGCAGCAGGCGGCGCAGGCCCGCAAGGCACTGGAGCAGGAACAGGACCAACGTCGGCTTGCAGAGCAGGAAACGCAGGCTGGGCGCGCCGAAATCCAGGCCCAACAATTGCAGCAGCAAGCCGATCAAGCGGCGGCCAACGCAGCCTTGGCGGCGGCCCGCGAACGCGAAGAATCGCTGGCGTCCAGGCTCGCAGCCGCGGAGCTGCGCGCGGCCGAGTCCTTGGCGCAACTCAAGGGGAAGGACGAACAGTTGGGCGAATTGACCCGCCACCTGATGTCACTGGCCAGGAACGAGACCGCAGCCGGGCAGGCTTCGGCGGCAGATCCCCAGCGCTAGCGTCACCGCGTCGGCAAGATGAACGGCCCGGGCGTCCGGGCCGCAGGCGCTTGCGCGCAGGCCGCAACGGATGCGCCTGGTTACTGATTTCTCCTTTTCTGCCGCGGAACCAGCCGCGTTTTTGGGATTATCGTAGTCCCCGTAACACGCCGCCTTTGGCGGATGGCCGGCCTCGCGCCCGCCGCATCGAATGCTGAAAGTTGCCGCAACTAGATCTGGCTGGAATGCCGCCCTTGCTTGCCGGACGACGCTCCAATCAGTGGGAATTACCTGAGGGTAGACACCAAGCAAGGAGCAACCATGCAACGATCATCAGTGTTCAGGAATGGCGCGCTGTCGCTGCTTATTGCGGCCGCCGCCGCGGTGAGCTTGCCGGCATCCGCGCAACCTGCCGAAAAAAAACCCAATATCGTCGTCATCTGGGGCGACGATATCGGCATGTGGAATGTGGGCGCCTATACCCACGGCATGATGGGCCGCACGCCCAATATCGACTCCATCGCCAGGAACGGGGCCTTGTTCACGGACCACTATGGCCAGCCCAGTTGCACGGCGGGGCGGGCTGCGTTCCTCATGGGCCAATTGCCCATACGCACCGGCATGACGACCATCGGCATACCCGGCTCCGCCCGCGGCATCCAGAAGAGCGACCCGACCATAGCGGAAGTGCTGAAGTCGGCGGGCTACGCGACCGCGCAATTCGGCAAGAATCATCAGGGCGACCGCAATGAATTCCTGCCCACGGTGCACGGCTTCGATGAATGGTTCGGCAATCTGTACCACCTGAATGCCGAGGAAGAGCCCGAACAGCTGGACTATCCGGGGCAAAAGAATCCCGACTACAAGAAGAAGTTTGGCCCGCGCGGCGTACTGCACACCTGGGCCACCGACACCGACGACCAGACCGTCGACCCGAAGTTCGGCAAGGTCGGCAAGCAGAAGATCGAGGACACCGGCCCGCTGACGCGCAAGCGCATGGAAACCTTCGACCAGGAAGTCACCGATGAAACCCTGAAATACCTGGACCGCGCCGCCAAGGACAACAAGCCGTTCTTCCTGTGGTTCAACTCCACCGCCATCCACATCTGGTCGCACCCCCAGAACAAGTACGTGCAACAGGCGGTGGACGAGGGCAGGGCGGAGGAGGACGTGGTGCGCGCCAAGATGCTGGAACACGACGAGCAAGTCGGATCCATCCTGCGCAAGCTCAAAGACTTGGGCGTGGCGGACAACACGATCGTGATCTACAGCACGGACAACGGCAACGAATTCATGTTCTTTCCCGATGGCGGCACCGCGCCGTTCCGCGGCGAAAAAGGCACCACCTGGGAAGGCGGCCTGCGCGTGCCCATGCTGGTCAGCTGGCCCGGCCACATCCCGCCAGGACGCGAACTCAACGGCGTGCAGAGCCACGAAGACGTCTATGTGACGCTGGCCGCGGCCGCGGGACTGCCCAATCTGAAGCAGGACCTGCTCAAAGGCGCCGCCCTCAACGGCAACGACTACAAGGTCCACCTGGACGGCTACGACAACCTGGACTACTGGACCGGCAAGACCGAAAAATCCGCGCGCCGGGAAATCCTGTACTACGACGAAACCGACCTCATGGCCATCCGGGTGGACGCCTGGAAAATGCACATAGGGGTCAAGCACCACGGCAACTGGTTCGACGAAAAGTCCTTTCCCAGCGTGCCCTACATCGTCAACCTGCTGATGGACCCGATGGAGAAGGTGACGCCCGACTCCGAAGAGTTCCAGTACGCCGGCCGCAAGTTCGTCGCGCAGAAGCTGTGGGCGCCCACGGCCGCCACGCCCTTCCTGACCGAGCATCTGAAAAGCCTGCAGGAATTCCCGCCCAGCCAGGGCGCCGATACGCTGAGCATGCGCAAGGCGGTGGAGGAAGCCATGAAGAAGCTTGAGAACCCAGGCAGAAGCAGCAACTGAGCGCGGCACCGGCCCCGCCGCGTTGCGGCTGGCGGGGCCGGTGCGATCGACTGCAAGGTTCCATCACCACGGAGGCGCCATGTCGTTCCGATTCCTGGCCTTGATGCTCTGCGCAATGCTGCAATTCGTACCCTCGGCCCCGGCGCTCGCCCAGGCAGCGAAGGCCAAAGGCGACCCGCTGGCGTTGGCCTACAACGTCAAGCCCTGGACCGGCGATTTCGACGGCATGGTCAAGCGCCGCCAGGTCCGGGTGCTGGTGCCCTACAACAAGACACTCTATTTCCTGGACAAGGGCGGCACCCAGCGCGGCATCATCGCGGACATGATGACTGCGTTCGAGAACGACCTGAACAAGCAGCTCAAGACCAAGAACATCCGCGTGTACGTGGTGTTCCTGCCGACCTCGCGCGAACGCCTCATTCCGGATCTGCTGGCGGGCAAGGGCGACATCATCGCGGCCAACCTGACGGTCACCGACGAACGCCAGAAGCTGGTGGACTTCTCCACGCCCCTGGCTACCGGCGTGCGGGAACTCGTCGTCGCTTCGCCCGGGGCGCCCGAGCTGAAGTCTCTGGACGATCTGGCCGGGCAGGAGATGTTCATCAGCCCGGTCAGCAGCTACTACGACAGCGTCAAGCGGCTGAACGCGGACCTACAGTCCCGTGGCCTCAAGCCCGCCATCATCCGCGACGCGCCCGGCACCTTCGAGACCGATGACATCCTGGAGATGGCCAGCGCGGACCTGGTCAGGTACACCGTCGCCGACCGCTATCTGGCCAACTTCTGGAAGCAGATATTCCCGCAGATCCGGGTCTATGAAAACCTGGAGATCGACAGCGGCAACGACATCGCCTTCGCCTTCCGCAAGAACTCCCCCAAGCTGGCGGCGGTGCTCAACCCCTTCATGGAGAAGAACCGCATCGGCACGTCGTTCGGCAACCAGCAGCTGACCAAGTACCTGAAGTCCGTGAAATGGGTGAAAGCCGCCACCGACCCCGAGGAAATCGAGAAATTCCACCGGCTGGCGGACTTCTTCCGCAAGTACGGGGATCAATACAACATCGACTGGCTGCTCATGATGGCGCAGGGCTACCAGGAGTCCCGGCTGGACCAGGACGCCAAGAGCTCGGTCGGAGCGATCGGCGTCATGCAGATCATGCCGGCCACCGGCAAGGAACTGCAGGTGGGCGATATCCGGCGCGAGGAATACAACATCCACGGCGGCGTCAAATACATCCGCTTCATGATCGACCAGTACTACGCGAAGGAGCCCATGACGGACCTGAACAAAGGGCTGTTCGCCTTTGCGGCCTACAACGCCGGGCCGGGCCGGATCAATCAGCTGCGCAAGGAGGCCGCCGCCAAGGGACTGGACCCGAATGTCTGGTTCGACAATGTCGAGCGGGTGGCGGCCGAACGCATCGGGCGCGAAACGGTGCAGTACGTGAGCAACATCTACAAGTACTACATTGCCTACACACTGATCCGCGCCCAGGGCGCGACGCCGGGCTAGGGCGGGGCGGCCCTAGGGCTTGCGGACCGCCACAGTGTATGTCCGCGGGAATTTCGGATAAATTCGCGACAGGCGCATCCCCATGCATCCACCCGGCAGACGCCCCGCCGGCATCGATGCGCCGCCAACCAGGGCCACAAGGCCTGCCAGGAGCAGCGGTTGAATCCTCTTCCACGCCAGACGGTCGATCTCGCCCGCATCATCCTCGTCATCGTGATCCTGGCCGGCCTGATGGCGGGCAGCCTCTACATCCTGCGCCCGTTCCTGCCGGGCCTGGTCTGGGCCACCACCATCGTCGTGGCCACCTGGCCGGTCATGCTGGCGATACAGCGCTATTGCGGCGGGCGGCGCTGGATCGGCACCATGACGATGCTGATCATCCTCCTGTTCGTCATCGTGCTGCCGCTGTACGAGGTGATCTCGACTTTGGCGCTACACAGCAGCACGATCATGACGGCGGTCAAGAGCCTGCCCGACTATGCGCTGCTGGCGCCGCCCGCCTGGGTTCACAGCATTCCGCTGATCGGTCCCAAGATCGCGCAGGAATGGCAGACCCTGTCGGACGCCGGCGCGGGCGGCCTGCTGGCCAAGCTGGAGCCCTACCTGACCAGCGCCGCGGCGTGGCTGCTCGGGCATGCCGCCATCGTCGGCGCCTTCATGATGCACATGCTGATCACCGTGGTCGTCGCGGGCATTCTCTATACCAAGGGCGAAGTGGCGGTCGACTTTGTGCGGCGCTTCTTCAACCGGCTCGCCGGCCAGCGCGGCCTGGCGGCGGTCAAGCTTGCCGGGCAGGCGATACGCGCCGTGGCGCTGGGCATCGTCGTGACCGCCGTGGTGCAGTCCGGGCTGGGGGGCATCGGCTTGTGGATCGCGGGCGTGCCGGCCGCCGGCATCCTCACCGCGCTGATGGTGATGCTGTGCCTGGCGCAGCTGGGGCCATTGCTGCCCATGCTGGGCGGCGTGATCTGGCTGTTCCAGAACGACATGAAGCTGGCGGCCGCGGTGCTGCTGGTCTGGGCGGTGCTGGTGGCAGGGCTGGACAATCTGCTGCGGCCGCTGCTCATCAAGCGCGGCGTCAACCTGTCGCTGCTGTTGATCCTGGTGGGCGTGCTGGGCGGGCTGTTCGCGTTCGGCATCGTGGGCCTGTTCATCGGCCCGGTGATCCTGGCGGTAACCCACACGCTGCTCAAGGCCTGGATCGACGAAGTGCCGCCGCCGGCAGCGCTGGCAGCCGAAGCGCAGCCCGCCGAGACGCCCGCGGAGCGCGCCGGATTCCCGCCGGTCTAATAAGGCCGGCGGCCCCGAAGATCAATCGGGCGCGCCGGGCGGCATGCCAGGGAAGGGCGTAACATCTGCCTCACGTCGCGAGCCCATGGCCCGCTTTCCTGGCAACACCCCGGCAATACTTCATGACGATGCACCCTCTGACGCCGCTCCAAGGCGGCTTTCCTTTCTGGCCCGCGGCCTCCCTCCACCAGGCGGTGACGCGATGAACGCAAGCGTACGCCTGGCCAAGCGCTTGGCCGAGGAACTGTCGTGCTCGCGCGGCGACGCCGAACGATACATAGAAGGCGGATGGGCCACGGTGGACGGCAAACCGGTCGAGGAACCGGGCTTTCGCGTCGGACCCGGCCAGTCCGTCGGCCTCCTGCCCGGCGCGCGCCTGGAAGACGCGCGGCCCGTCACCGTCCTGCTGCACAAGCCCGCCGGCCTGTACGCCAACGACGAGCCCGGCTCCGCGCGCGACCTGATCGTGCCCGAGAACCTGATGCCTGGCGACCGCTCCGGGCAACGTTTCTTGAGGCGCATGTTCAACGGCATGAAGCTTGTCACGCCGCTGGAGCGCGCGGCCAGCGGCCTGATCGTCTACACGCAGGAATACCCGGTGGCGCGCAAGCTGGTGGAAGAGGGGCGCTACGTCGAGCAAGAGTACGTGGCCCAGGTTTCCGGCCAGCTCGGCGCCGCCGACCTGGCGCGCCTGCAACGGGGCATGGCCTATGACGGCCGCGCCGCCACGCCCATGAAGGTCAGTTGGCAGAACGAGACCCACCTGCGCTTCGCCTTGAAGACGCCCGCGCCCGGATTCATCGAATACGTGTGCGACGCGGCCGGACTGCGCCTGCAGGCCCTGCGGCGCATCCGCATCGGCCGCCTGCCCATGGCGGGACTGGCCCTCGGACAATGGCGCTACCGCCTGGAATACGAACGCTTCTGACGGCAGCAGGGATGACCATGGAACAAACGCCGCAAGGCCAGAGACCGGCGCGTCGCTCCGGACGCCGGAGCTTTCTGATCACTGCGGGAGGGCTGTGCCTGTCCGCCGCCCTGGCCGGCTGCGCGGCGCCCAAGCCGCCGCGCCGGACGCCG
>NZ_DATCUY010000139.1:0-3106 GCF_036567245.1 Achromobacter sp.
GCCCGCGGCCCGGCATTGCCGCCGGGGCAGCCGCCAGGCCGGCCGGCGCTTCCGCGACAGACTCGGGAGCCGTCACGCCTGCACCATCTCGGTCCGGCTGTACTGGTCGGGAAAACCGAAACGGCTCAAGCCGCCGGCGGTTTCGATGGCACGCTTGACGTAACGGTCGTCCACCAGTTCGGAGGCCGCGCGGGCCGGGTCCAGGTCGGCCAGGAAACCGCGGTCTGCCTCGATCAGCGTATCGCGCAAGCGGCGCACCAGCTCTTCGGTGTAGCTGGGAAACGGATAAGGCTGGAAGTCGATGCGGCGCTCGTCCCAATCCGCATGCCGGATGGCGCCGCTGGCCAGGTATTGCTCGCGGTCGGCTGGAGGCGGCGCCAGCACCTTGGACAGTGCCGGCACGGTATGCGGCGTGTAGCGGTTGATGCCTTCCTTGGAAAGGAGTTGTGCGGTCTCGGCCCGGTTGTCGCGGATCCACAGCTGCGCCTGAACGATGGCGTCCACGACCTTTTGCGACCACTGCGGACGCTGCTCCAGGTCGCGCTCGTGCATGAACACCACGCAGCACGCGTGATTGCGCCAGACATCGCCCGTGAACCGCAGCACCTTGCCCACGCCCAGCGTCTCGGCCACCGCGTTGAAGGGCTCGGCCACGATGTAGCCTGCAATGCGGTTCTGCGCCAGCGCCGGAGGCATGTCGGAGGGCGCCATCACCACCAGGTTCACTTCATTGGCCGCCACCGTCCCATCCCTGCGCGCCACCGGCGCCAGGCCATTTTCGCGCAGCAGATGCTGCAGCACGACGTTATGGATGGAATACCAGAACGGAATGGCGACGGTCTTGCCGCCCAGTTGCTTGACGCTGTCTATGGAGGGCGCCACCGTCAGGCCCGAACCGCCCACGTGATTCCAGGCCACCACCTTGGCTGGCACCTTGCTGCCGAAACGCGCCCACACGGTCATCGGCGACAACAGATGCACCACATTGACCTGGCCTGAGATGAAAGCCTCGATCACCTGTGCCCAACTGCGCAGCAGTGTGGGCTTTTCCGCTTTGACGCCAGCCTGCTCGAACAGGCCGTTGTTATGCGCCACCAGCAGCGGCGCGGCATCGGTGATGGGCAGGTAGCCGATGCGCACCGGCGCGTCCGGATCGCTTTGCGCGCGGGCGTTGAACGCCGACAGCAAGGATGCCGCGCCGCCTGCCGTCAGCAGGGCCGAGAGTTTCAACCAGTCGCGACGCGACATGTGTTCGAGGCACATCAAAGCACTCCTAGCAGGGTCAGTTCACACATGAAGAGCCAGTGACGGGCTCTCCGGTTCAGGCAGGCATGGCCACGCCGCGAGCAGCCCGCAGCGCGCTGCGCAAACGGGTAAGAATTTCCAGGCGCAAGGCGCCCATTTCGGGCAACAGGTCGGCGCGCGGCTGCGGCAGGTCCACCCGCCACACCCCCAGGATGCTGCCGGGCGCGCCGCCCAGCAGCACGATGCGGTCGGCCAACACCAGCGCCTCGTCAATATCGTGCGTGATCAGCACCGCGGCCGTATCGAAGTCGACCACCACTTTGCGTAGCAGCGCCTGCATCTCGCCCCGGGTGACTTCGTCCAGCGCGCCGAAGGGCTCGTCGAGCAACAGCACCGCCGGCCGGCGCGCCAGGCAGCGGGCCAGTGCGGTGCGCTGCGCCATGCCGCCAGACAACTGCGCCGGGCGCAAATGCCTGGCGTGCGCCAAACCCACTTCATCGATCGCCTGCTCCACCCTGGTCCGGCGTTGCGCATCGGACAGCGCAGGCTGATGCTTGAAATCCAGGCCGAAGGCCACATTGCGCTCCAGCGACAGCCAGGGCAGCAGGCTCGGGTCCTGAAATGCCACCGCGACGCGGGGGTGCACGCCCGTGAGCGGCGCGCCTTCCATCAGCAACGACCCTCTGCTTGCGGGCTGCAGGCCGGCCAGCACGCGCAGCAGGCTGGACTTGCCCGCGCCGCTGGCGCCCAGCACCGCCACCACCTCGCCCCGCGCCAACGTCAGGTCCACATCCTGAAACACCGCGTCGATAGCGCCGGGATAGCTGAGCGCCAAACCCCGAGCCTCCAACACGGCTGGCGGACCCGCTCTCATGCAGCGGCACCCGCAGCCAGCCGCGCCTGGCGCTTGGCCAGTTCGGTCTTCAGCTGCACCAGGCTGGGCGTGACGATGGGCAGGAACGCCGCCTCGCGCCAGCGCCGCGCAAAGCCCGCGCCCGCGGGCTTCAGATAGGCCGCGCCCCCGCTGGCCTGCAACTCCAGCTGCACGGCCTGATGGGCGGCATCGGCCAGCGCGATGCGGATTTCGAACAGGCTCCAGGGCTCGGCCACGAAGCGCTCGCTGCGCACCCCGGCTATCAGGCGCGCGGTCAGTGTCTCGACCTGGGTCCGCAAGGCCGCCAGCGGCTGCCCCAGAATGCCGCGCGACGCCTGCCCCTGCCCCGCCTGTTCCGCAGCCTGCAAGGCGCGCCGCGCGAGGCCGATGGACAGCCCGCATTGCAGGCCAGCGAACGCCGGCCTGGCCTGTGGCAGATATTGGCGCGCGTCGGGATGGATCAGCCACTCGGGGCCGATGCGCACGCTGCGCACCTCCAGAGCCGCGGTATTGCTCGACTGCAGCGCCAGCAAGGACAGATCCGGACTGCGTGTCAGCCCGGCGATTTCGTGCGGCAGCGCCACCACGGCGGGCGTGCCGTCGGGCGCGGTCACCGCGGCGGCCACCAGAAAACCCTGCACCCGCAGATTCGTCACCCAGGGCATGCGGCCATCCAGCACCCACTGGCCGTCCTCCGCGCGCGCGGAGATCTGCAGCGATTCGATCCCGCTCAGGAACTTCATGGCGTTCGACAGCGCGGTCGCGCCCGCCTGTTCGCCGCTGAGCAAGGGCGCCAGCCACGCGCCGGTCAGGGCCGTGTTCGGGCTGCGCAACAGGTATTCGATGAAGACGCGCTGCCCCCAGGCCACGAAGGCGCTGGCAACCGACAGTTCGGCCACTTGCGACACCGCCTCGATGGCGTCGCCGATGTCCGTGCCCGCCAGGCCGCCCTGCGCCGGGGGCACGCCGTGCCGGAACACGCCGGCC
>NZ_DATCUY010000140.1:0-1910 GCF_036567245.1 Achromobacter sp.
GCCGACCCGCGCCCGACACGGCCAGCCTGGGCAGGATGGCGCAGCCCAGGCCGGCGGCGACGATCTCCTTCATGGCCTCGGTGCTGCCCAGCTCCATCACGGGCTTGGCTGCCAGTCCGGCTTGCTCGAACCAGTCGTCCACCAGGCGGCGGGTGCGCGCGCCCGGTTCGAACAGCACCAGCGGCAGCTGCGCCAGCGCCTGCGGCGTGGCGGCGGCGGGAATGGCGGCCGGATCGCGGGCGGGAAAAATCGCCACGAACTCGTCGTCCAGCACAGGGGTGACCTCGAACATCCGTCCCGGCGCAGGCAAGGTGACCAAGCCGATGTCCAGGGTGTTGTTCTCCAGCCCGCGCAGCATGTCGGCCGTGTTGCCGGTGCTGGCCACGACGTCCAGGGCCGGAAAGCGCCGCCGCAGGTCGGCCAGGATCGGGGGCAGCAAATACGTGCAGGCGGTGGCGCCCGTGCCCAGCCGGACGCGGCCGGACACCTGGGACGCATGCGCGGTCATGGCGAGCTCGGCCTGCGCCAGTGCGGTATCGATGACGCGCACATGCTCCAGCAGTTCCAGCCCGGCCGCGGTCGGGCCGGCGCGGCGGCCGATGCGTTCCACCAGTTTCAGGCCGAAGCGCCGTTCCAGTTGGCGGATCTGCAGGCTGACGGCGGGCTGGGTCACGCCGCCTCGTTCCGCGGCGGCGGAAAAACTGCCTAGTTCGATCACCTGCGCGAAAGTGCGCAAATGGTCCAGGTTGAGGCCGCGCATCGCTTTCATCCAAAGTTTTACTTATGAAAATCATAATAAACCAAAGCTTTATTAATATATAAGCTTGCGCGACACTGGCGGCTTGTTTCTCCACTCCCATTGCCACGGCCTGCTCATGTCGTCCCCCGTCCCCACCGTCCTCATCCGCGACAGCGCGGAAGCCGATCTCCCCGCCATCAAGGCCATCTACGCCCACCACGTGCAGCACGGCACCGCCTCGTTCGAACTGGACCCGCCGTCCATCCCGGAAATGCGCCAGCGCCGCGCCGCCGTGCTGGAAAAGGAAATGCCTTATCTGGTCGCCGAGATCAGCGGCGAGGTCGTGGGCTACGCCTACGTCACCCCTTACCGCCCGCGTCCGGCCTACCGGCACACGGTGGAGGACTCGGTGTACGTGAAGGCGGGCCGCTCCGGCCTGGGCATCGGCGGCAAGCTGCTGGCCGCGCTGATCGAACGCTGCACCGCCGCCGGCTGGCGCCAGATGCTGGCCGTAGTGGGCGACAGCCGCAACGCCGCGTCCCTGGCCCTGCACGCCAGCCAGGGCTTCCATCCCGCCGGCACGCTGCGGTCGGTGGGACACAAGCACGGCGAATGGCGCGACACGGTGCTGATGCAGCGCACGCTGGGCGAGGGCGACGCCACGCCGCCGCAACGGCCGTGATCGCGCCGCGCGCCATCGTCTGTCTGGGGCTGACGCAACTGGTCGGCTGGGGCGTGATGTATTACCTGATCGGCGCCCTGGGGCCGGCCATAGCCGCGGATCTGGGCTGGAACGCCGCCACTGTCTACGGCGGCTTTTCAGCGGCCATCGTGGTGATGGCCATGGTGTCGCCGCTGGCCGGCATGGCCGTGGACCGCTGGGGCGGACACCGCGTCATGCCCGTGGGCGCGGTGCTGGGCGCGCTGGGCTGCGCGGGCCTGTCGATGGCGCACTCCATTCCCTGGTACTTCCTGGCCTGGGCGGTGCTGGGCACAGGCATGCGGCTGTGCCTGTACGACGCGGCTTTCGCGTCGCTGGCGCGCGCGGCCGGCCCCTCGGCGCGCCGGCCCATGTCGCAAATCACGTTGTTCGGCGGGCTCGCGTCCACGGTGATGTGGCCGGTGGGCCATGCGCTGTCAGGCTGGCTGGGTTGGCGCGGCGCGGTGCTGG
>NZ_DATCUY010000141.1:0-16588 GCF_036567245.1 Achromobacter sp.
CAGCGAGCGCACGCCGGTTGCGCTGCAGATGCGCGCGCCGAGACGAGCGGCTGCCCGGGCGTAGGCCAATGCGCTGCGCCTCGGGTCGGCCTTGCCCTCTCCAGGGCAGAAGGCCGCCGCCAGGATGGACGGGCTCAGGTAGGGCGCGCGGGCCCGCAACGCGTTGCGATCGAGCAGTTCGATCTGCAGGCCGGCGGCCCGCTCGAGCGCAACCTTTTGCTCCAGCCGCTCCACCTGTTCGCCGGTTTCGGCCACCATCAGGCCGCCATGCTGCACCACGCCGAGATCGTCTTGCAGTTCGGCGGCGAGACCGCTCCAGGCGTGTTGGGCATGCAGGTGCAAAGGGATGGCTTCGGCGGCCTTGCGCGCGCTCTCCAGGCCATGCTCGATCATGCGGTATTCAAGCTGGAAATGCAGGCTGCCGGCGTTGCGGCCGGATGCCTGGCTGTTGATCTGGCTCTTTTCCGCCAGCAGCACGTTGACGCCCGCTTTGGCCAGGTAATAGGCGATCGCGCAGCCGAGCAGGCCGCCGCCGATGACAAGCGTGGAGGTGCGGACTGTGGCGCCCGCATCCGGTTGAGCGGCAGGCGTCACGATTATTCCAGCGGTACCGTCGTGATGCCCAGCCCTTCCAGCGTGGCGCGGACCAAGCCGACTTCGGTTTCGGTCAGTTCCAACAGGGGGCGGCGGACATGTCCGGCGGGCACGCCGCGCAACCGCAGCGCCGTTTTGAGTATGGCTTGGGCGCTGCCGAAATTGCCGGCGAAATCCTTGTTGAACCAGGCACCCATGATGACTCGGTCGCGTTCGCCCAGCTTGATGGCGGCAGCCTTGTCGCCGGCCGCGATGCAACGCCAGAAGTCAGGGTGATCCGAGCCGAGGACGCCGCCGGCGCCCATGAGCCCGTCGGCCACGCCCAGTGCGGTCAGGTCGGCGCCCAGCGCCGACGTGGGCATGTTGAAGTAGCGGACCTTGTGGCCCAGTTGATACGCGCCCTTCAGGAACATGCCGAAATCGGGCGTGGAGTTCTTGATCGCGACCACGTGGTCGATATCGGCCAGTTCGTCCAGGAGATCCACGTCCATGTCGACGACGCAGCCACGCGGCCAGTTGTAGATGCAGATGGGGATGTCGGTCGCGTCGGAGACGTCCTGGTAGAACTGGACGAGCTCCCGGCGGCTGGGGACGATGTAGGGAGGCGGGGTCAGGATGATCCCGTCCAGCCGCGCCCGCTGCGCGGCACGCGCATGCTGGATGGCTTCCGCGGCGGTATAGGCATTGCAGCCGCCCAGGATGGTGATGCGGCCGTCGATCGCACGGCTGGATTCCTGAAAAAGCAGTGCGCGTTCGGCCTCGTTCATGCTGAACCATTCGCCCGAGGTCCCGGCCAGAATCACGCCATGCATGCGTTCCTGCACGTACCATTCCAGCTGCCGGGGCAGGGCGGACCAATCCAGGTCGCCATCGCGCTTGAAGGGTGTGGTGATGGCGGGGATGTAGCCTGTCCAGTTGATGTCGTTGCGGTTCATGCAGATGTTCCTTGGTCCAGTGCCGCGTCGGCTTCGATTTCGATGAGGAATTCAGGTAGCGCCAGCGCCTGGACGCCGATGAAGGTGTTGGCGCCGGGGACCGCACCGCCATAGAAGGCGCTGATTTCCGCGCATATCGGTCCCAGGTTTTCGGGCTTGTGATTGACCACGTAGGTGCGCAGGCGCAGCACGTCGGCCGGCGTGGCGCCGGCGGCAGCCAGCACCCGCTTGAGGTTGTCCAGCGCCTGCCGGGCTTGCGCGACCACGTCGCCTGCGCCGATCAGGTTGCGATCCTTGTCCCATGCGACCTGGCCGGCCAGGTGCAAGCTGCGGGCGCCACGCTGTTCAGTGGCGTGCGAGAAGCCGAAAGGCAGGCTCGCGTACAGGGAGTCCGGGTTGATGGCGGTGCGTGTCACGATGTGCTGCTCCAGTAGTGTGCAAGTGGGCCTGTCGCCTGTTCAGGCTGGCCGGGCATGGGCCGCAAGCTCGAAGATGTTCTTCCAGGGATCCAGAAAGCGTTGAAACTGCGAGCCCGACGTCGGCCCTTCGGAGAAGGCAATGCGTTCGAAGACCGTGCATCCGTTGTCGCGCAGTATTTGCGCCGCGGCTTCCAGGTCCTGTACCTCGATGCTGAGGTGGTAGCTGCCTACCCGGTCACAGGAGGCCGGGCTGCCGGCTTCACCGGGCGCCTTCTCGTACTCGAAAATCTCGATCCTGGCGCCGCCTGGCAGGACGAGCATGGCGAGCTCGAGTCCGGCACCCTTGACGCCCAGATGCGCCTCCGTCCAGTCTCGGCCATCCGCGGCGCCAGGCAGTTGCGCGGCATGGACCGGGCCGAGCCGATACAGGACACGCGCGCCGAAAACGCGCTCA
Source organism: Achromobacter sp. (assembly GCF_036567245.1). GTDB lineage: Bacteria > Pseudomonadota > Gammaproteobacteria > Burkholderiales > Burkholderiaceae_B > Achromobacter. The sequence goes on from NZ_DATCUY010000141.1 coordinate 2,403, forward strand.
TAGAACGCGACCACCGGATCGAGTTTTTCGACGGTCCAGGACACGTGATCGATACGAGAAATTCCCAAGGGATTGTTCTGCACGGCGTTGCTCCATGAATGGCGGGACGAGTGCCGCCGCGCCGGGGCGCGGCGGCGTATGGAACCTGCGTAGTCGGAGCCCGGTCAGGGGCTGGGAGGCGTGATGGAAAGTAGGATTTCGGTCGCCGTGGCGGAGTCGTTGCGGTAGCGGTGCGCAAGCCGGGCGTCGAACGAGATGCTCTCGCCGCTGGCGACCAGGTAGTCCACGCCCGCGATCTGTGCGATCAGTTCGCCGCGGATGACGTAGACGGATTCGCTCGACGGATGGCCGCGAGGTTCGTCCGCAGAAACCTGTCCGGGTTCGAGCACCGCGCGCAGTACTTCCAGATCGCCCTGGCCGGCGGTCAGCCGTTCATAGCCAACCTGCCCCGCCGGGGCGGTCAATTTGGTGCGATTGCCAGGACGGCTTATCCAGACCGAAGGCGCGCTGGGCTCCGCAAAGAGCGAAGTGATGGATTCGCCAAACACCGCAGCCAGACGGCGGATGGTTTCGAGGCTGGGGTCGGTGATCGAGCGTTCCACCTGGCTTAGCAGGGTAGCGGATACCCCCGCCTGGCCCGCCAGATCGCGCAGCGACAGGTTGCGTGCCGTTCTCAGCTCTTTCAAGCGTTCACCAATCATGTTGCCTATTCCGTATCTGCTGAATCCTGGTGTGCATTTGTGCTGCACATTTCTTGTCCTTCTGTACGTATTTAGTTTACAGCAAAGATTCGGTAGTCACCCTACAAAAAGAAGTTTTGTAGAGTAGTGGTAAACACCAGTGCGTCTGAGGATGAGGATGTGCGTAGAATTTGTGTGCAGTGTGGTTGCACAAATAAATCCGCAACCGTGCAGTTCAACTTTACGTGAGTCCATAATGGAAAATTCGGTTCAACCGGCTTGCCGGTCTGGGCGGCAGCTGCATCGATGGCTGCTGATCCTCCCCTTCATCTGGCAAGCGGTGCTCGCTCCCTGGGTGAACGATGTGGCATACCGGCCGCTGGGCCTGCCGTTCCCGATGGCGTGGCAGATGGCCGGAATCGTGTTGGCCAGCATCGTGATCGGAGCGGTGTTCCGGCTTGACCGGCTCGCCGGCGTCGAGGACGAGGAGGCTGCTTTCCTCGCGGCGACTCCTGCGCACAACGGGAGCCATCCATGACGCTAAGCATGGTTTTCGTCATTTTGTTCGCGACGCTCGCCGGCGCGCTGGGCTATGGGCGCCGCGCCAAGCGAGGCAAGACGCTCGCGGAGTGGGCGGTCGGCGGCCGTAGCCTGGGGACGCTGATCTTCTGGTTCATGAACGCGGGAGAGGTCTACACCACCTTCGCGGTACTGGGCATCTCGGGCTACGCATGGGCGCTGGGAGCGCCCGCCTATCTGGCGTTCTGCTCGGTGTCGTTGAGCTACGCGCTGGGCTACTGGTTGATGCCCAAGATCTGGCGCGCCGGCCGGGCCGGCGGCTTCGTCACGCAGGCCGATTACTTCGCCGCGCGCTATGGCGCACCCTGGCTGGGCGTGCTGACAGGCGTCATCGGCATCGCCTCGCTGGTCATCTACGTGCAGATCCAGCTCATCAGCCTCGGGCTGGTGGTGCAACTGACGTTGGACGGCCGGGTCTCGACCGTGACGGCAACCATGGTCGCGGCCGCGCTGATGATCGCGTTCGTGTTCGCGGCCGGCATGCGTTCGGCGGCATTTGCCGCGGGCGTCAAGGATGTGTTGATGATCGTGGTCGTCGTCGTGCTCAGCGCCACGGTGGCGAGCACGGTCGGAGCCGCCTCGCTGCTTGATATTTTCGACATGGCCGAAGCCGCCTATCCGGGAATCGGCAAATTCCCGGGCATCGATCCGGCATCGCCGACGACTTCGGTCTGGCTCATGACTTCTGCATTGAACATCGCGCTGGGCAACTGGGTCTTTCCGCATCTCTTCCAGATGTGCTATTCGGCGCACAGCGCAACCGTCATCCGGCGCAATGCCATCTGGCAGCCGCTGTATTCGCTGGCCTACTTTTTCATCATCCTGCTGGGGTTTGCGGCCTTGCTTGCCGGGACGCAGCCGCCAGGGAACAATCTGAACGCCGCGCTGCTGCAATTCGTCGCGACATCCTATCCCGCATGGGTGGTGGGGCTGGTGGCGGGCACGGGCTTCCTGCTGGCGCTGGTGCCCGGTTCCCTGCTGCTGCTTTCGGCGGGCACCATCTTCACGCGCAATATTGTGCAGCCGTTCTGGAAAGGAATGCCCGAGGCCATGTCATTGCGCCTTTCGCGCGTGTCGCTGATCGGCTTTGCCTTGCTTGCGGCTTTCCTGTCGATTCATCAGGGCAGCTCGCTGGTGCGGATTCTGCTGAACGCCTACGCCGCGATAGGAATGCTGGCGCCACCGGTGTTTTTCGGCTTTCTCTGGAAGCGCACCACCGCGGCTGGCGTGCTGGCCGGGCTGGTCGCGGGCTTCGTAGCGCTGCTTGCGCCATTCGCATCGCAGTACTGGGAAGCCGTGGCGCCTGAGTGGGAGCCTGGCCTGATTGCGATGGCGATCAATGCCGTGGCCGTGATCGTGGTCAGCCTGCTGACGTCCGCTCCCCGGGCCGCCGCGATTGCGGTCGGCATGCAGCCCAAGCTGCTGCCGTCTTCGGCATCCATGCGCGACCAGACTCCCTAGCGCCCCGCGCAGCCTCCGGGTGCGTGGAGGCTGCCTTTCTCCCAATCGATCCCCAGTCTTGCTCGTCCGGCGCGCCATGCGGCCGGATGCGGCTTCGTTGCGCTCCTGTCCATTACTGTTTGAGAGCTATCCATGAAGAAGATCGGCTTGTGTCTGTCCTTGTTGGTTGTCGCCCCGCAGGCTTTTGCGGCCCAGAGCAGCGTCGAGCTGTACGGCATGCTTGACTCCGGCCTTACCTATGTCAGCGGCGGCGGCAATGGCAGCGCCATACGCGCGGATATCTGCGGCCCGCAGGGCTGCAACCGTTTCGGCCTGCGCGGCCGGGAGGATCTGGGCGACGGCGTTGCCACCGTGTTCGTGCTGGAAAACGGCTTCAACCTGCAGAACGGCAAGCTCGGCCAGGGTGGCTTGCTGTTCGGCCGCCAGGCCTATGTCGGCTTTTCCAGTGAACGCTACGGCGCCTTGACGCTCGGACGCCAATACGACTCCCTGTCGGATACGGTCGGCATGTTCCCGTCCAGCAACAATTTCGCCACGGGCTATGGGTCGCATTTTGGCGACCTGAACAACCTCAACCAGTCGATCCGGATCAACAACGCGGTGAAGTATGTGAGTCCCAGCGCGAATGGCCTACGCCTGCACAGCATGTACAGCTTTGGCGGGAAGACCGGCGATTTTGCGGCGAACCGGTCATGGGCGCTGGCCGGCTCGTACGCGGACGGGCCTTTCGCGATGGCCGCGGGCTATCTGGACATTCATCCGCCCGCGACCCGCGCCAATGGCACAGGGGGCGTGTACGAATCCAATAGCAACTACGTCGGCGCGCTGGGCCAGTACGTGGGCTTGCAGGATGCCGATGCGATGAAGGTGCTAGGCGTGGGGGCGTCCTATCAGTTCGGCGCCGCGACGGTCGGCTTTACCTACGCGCGCACGCTGCTCAGGAACAGCCAGTACTTCGTGGTGAACAGCTTTCCCGGTGCGGGCAGCGGCGGCGATTTCACCATGGACAGCTATGAACTGATGACGACCTACCGGTTCACGCCAGCGTTTTCCTTCGGCGTGGCATACATCTACAACGCCGGCCGCGCGGACTATCAGAAGCTGAAGCCCAAATTCCATCAGATCAATCTCGGCGCCAGCTACACGCTTTCAAAAAGGACGGAGCTATACAGCGCGGTCATTCTGCAAAAGGCGGGCGGGGACGGAATCGCGCCCGTGCTGGGGGCGGGCGGAGCCGTGGTCGGACGGTCCGCGATCGCGGAGATCCCCGGGGCTGGCGCCGATTCGGGATCCAACAGGCAAGCGCTGGTGACGATGGGCTTCAGCCACAGGTTCTGATGGTGGGCAGGCATGAGGCCCTGCCCAGGTGCGCGGCGCCGCCCGGCCTGTGCAGCCGGGCGGCGTCCTGCGGCAGAACGCTTACGCGCCCACCGGCTTCCCATCCGTACGCCGCACCACCACCGTCGCCGAACGGGCATCGCCGCCGCCTGCGCGCAGCGTGTTCCAGGTCTGGTCCGGGTGCTGGATATTGATGAAGAACGTGGTCAGGTCCGGCGTGTAGGCGATGCCGGTGATTTCGCAGCCCAGCGGGCCGACCAGGAAGCGCTTGGATTCGCCGGTCTTCTGGTCGATGTAGTACATCGAGTTATTGCCGAAGAAGTCCGTGGTCGAGGTGCCGGTGCCGGCGTCGGTCTGGACCCACAGGCGGCCCTTGGGGTCGACGCGGATGCCGTCGGGGCTGGAGAACGTGTCGCCATTGACGTTTCCGGTCAGGTTGGCGGCCACGCCGTCGGCCTTGTCACGGCCGGCCAGCAGCAGCAGGTCCCACTCGAAGGTGGTGGCCAGCGGGGAGTTGCCGCGTTCGTGCCAACGGATGATGTGGCCGTGCGAGTTGCTGACGCGCGGGTTGGCGGCGCTGGTGCGCTTGCGGCTGCCGTTGTTGGTCAGCGTGCAGTACACGGTCTTGTCCACGCCCACCGTGATCCACTCGGGGCGGTCCATCAGCGTGGCGCCGGCGACGCGGGCGGCGGCCTGGGTCTTGACCAGTACGTCGGCCTGCGTGTTGAAGTCGACGAGCGTGCCCGTGATCACGGTGCCGCTGTTCACCTGGGTGAAGTTGCCGGGGTCGGTGGCGCCGGTGGTCAGATTGTTCTTGCCTACCGTCAGTTCGACCCAGTTGCCGCTGCCGTCGTCGTTGAAGCGCGCGGCGTATAGCGTGCCTTCGTCCAGCAGGCCCATGTTGGCGGCGCGGTTGGCCGGGTCGTAGGGCTTGGAGGGTATGAACTTGTAGATGCAGCCGGGCGTGGTGTCGTCGCCCATGTAGAAGGCGACACGGTTGTTCTCATCCAGCATGAAAGCCGTGTTCTCGTGGCTGAAGCGGCCCATCGCGGTGCGCTTGACGGCGGTCGAGTCCGGGTTCTGCGGATCGATTTCCACCACCCAGCCATAGCCCTCGTCGGCCGGCTTGCCGGTGTCGCCGGCCTTGTAGTGGTAGTTGTTGAGCGTTTCTTCGCAGGTCAGATAGGTGCCCCAGGGCGTGTCGCCGCTGGAACAGTTGTTCAGGGTGCCGACGACGGTGTTGCCGACCAGGGCCTTGGCGGGGCCGCTGACGTTGTAGACCGTGTTGCCGGTGTAGCGCTTGTTGTAGCGCGAGTCGGTCTTGACGGCCCAGGCGCCGTTGGCGCCGCGCGCGATTTCGATGACGGACACGCCGACGTTGGACAGGCGGGTCCGCAAGCCTTCGACGTTCTGGTCCAGGGTTTCGTCGTCCAGCGCTTCGTGGTTCAACACCAGCAGGCCGCCCTGGTTGGGGTCCACGCCGGGCAGGGCATAGAAGTGCATGCCGTCGTGCTGGCCGCCGGATTGGGTCTCGGTGGCGGGATAGGATTGCGGCACGCCGGCGTAGCCGGCCGAGCCGATCATGCACTTGTCGCCGGCCGAGTACAGCACTTCGGCGACATAGCCCGTGGGTACGGTGACGGTATCGGCGACGATCTTGTCGGCCAGCGGCGTGAACGTGACTGAATAGTCGGGACCGGGGGGCGGCGTGACGACGCCCTCATCCGGCTTGCCTTCGCTGGGCGGGGGGGCGGAAGTATCGTCATCGTCATCGTCGCCGCCACAGGCGGTCAGCAGAGTCGAGGCGCCGAACACCGACAACATTGACAGGCCGAAGCTGTTCTTCAGCAAAGTGCGGCGCTCGGGATTCGCAGCGACGATGTCTTCGAGCATCTGCCCGGGAACAGTGACTTCGCCCTGGGCTTCGCGATAGGGGGCGCGCAATTTATCGGTCAAGTAGGACATTCCAACCTCATGGTGTCGCGAACGAATCGCTCAGTTATCTGTAAGAAAAACGAAAGCGAGATTAAAGGTTGGTCGTTACACAGGGGTGACGATAGTGTGAAGTCCTTGTCATGGAGTGTGTAGTCCGCCGCCTGGCCGAGGCGGCGGGCGGGCCTGGCGTGTGGCCTAGCCGCGCGGTCCGACGATGGGCGTGACGTCCAGCACGTACATCTGCCGTTCGCCTTCATGCACCGAGTCGATGCAGACCTGCGTGCCGTCGCGGCTCCAGCGCGGATGCAGGTCGCAGCGGTTCTCCTTGGACAGGTGGGGATCGGCGTAGAAGCTGCCCAGCGCGTGGCGCAGGCCGGTCTGCATGTCGTAGAGAAACAGGATGCGTTCGTGCGTGGTCGAGTCCGGATAGGTGTCGCTGAGCAGCCAGCGCGTATTCACCGGCGAATAGGTCATGTGGCCGTTCTCCGTCAGCACGCCGTCGCCCACGACCTGGACCGCGCCGCCCGGCGCGTCGCGGTAGAGGTGGTAGTGGATGTTGCCGTCATGCGGGCCCCACACGATGATCGTCTGGTCGTCGCGCCACAGCGGATGCGAGATCTGGTATTCGGATTTCTCGTAGTCGAAAGTGCCGACCGCGCTGGGGTCGAAGTCGTCGGCCAGCTGCGGCAGCGGGTGGTCGGAGCATTCCAGGAGGCGCATGTCGCTGCCATCCGCGTTCATGGTGATGAGGCGGTGCAGGAAGCAGGTCTCGTCCTTCACGCGCTCGGTCCAGCGATGCAGGAACAGGATGCGGGAGGACGAGGGATTGACCTCGATGTGGCTGACCCAGTGGATGGCGCGTTCCATCGAGCCGCGCGGATGGAAGTTGCGCAGGTCGGCGTAGCTGACCAGCAGGCGGTGCTCGCCGCTTTCCAGATCCATGCTGTGGATGCCGTCGTCGGCCGGGGCGTTGGCCACGGGGCCGGGCGCGTGTTCGCTATAGCCGATGGTCTCGTGCGTGATGTAGAGGCGGCGGTAGTCGACGCAGAGCGCATAGCGGCTGTTGGGCGCGGCCACGTAGATGGGCAGCGGCAGATAGCGTGTCTGGCCGGTGGCGACGTTGTGGACGGCGGAGCGGAAGCCCGGATAGAAGCCGCTGTCGTCGTCGCGGCGGCAGTTGTAGATCATCTGCGGCTCGGTCTCGCCGTCCAGCCATTGCAGCTGGCAGCCCATCTGCCAGTTCCAGGCCGTGGTGCTGCCCACGGCGTGGTAGCGGTCGCCATCCTGCAGGTCGAAGTAGCCCACCTCGGCGCTCAGCGTGGGCGTGAGCGGCGCGTCCTTGAACGGCGTGCGGTTGGCCAGCAGGTAGCGGCCGTCGCGATGCCAGACGGTCTTGTTGTAGTAGCCGAAGAAATGATGGTGTGGCGTGGCGCCCAGGCGGCGGGAGGCGATGGGCGTGGCGAGCATGCGGTTCATGGATGGCGGAGCAAGGATGAAGTCGGAAAGAAAAGGGCGGCGCAGGCGCCGCCCCGTGGCAGGCGATCAGCCCGCGGTGATGTGTTCGGTCTCGATGACCTTGTTCCAGCGGGCGCGTTCACGTTCGACGAAATCGCGCGCTTCGGCGGGGCTGTTGCCCACCGGCGTCATGCCCAGGCGCTCCAGGCCTTCGCGGAATGCCGGGTCGGCGTAGACGCGACGCAGGTCGGCGCTGATCTTCTCGATCAGCGCGTCCGGCACGTCCTTGCCGGCCGCCAGCGTGGTCCACGAGGTGACCGTCAGGCCGGGCAGGCCGGCTTCGGCGGCGGTAGGCACGTCGGGCAGGGCGGGTGAGCGGGTGGCGCCGGTGATGGCCAGCGCCTTCAGCTTCTTGGCCTGGATGTAGCCGATGGTGGTGGGCACGTTCTCGAACAGCAGCTGGATCTGGCCGCCAAGCAGATCGTTGGTGGCGGCGGAACTGCCGCGGTAGGGGATGTGCACGATGGGCGCCTGCGCGGCCATCTTGTAGAGCTCGCCGACCATATGCACGGACGAACCCACGCCGGCCGAGCCGAAGTGCAGCGTTTCCGGTTTGGCCTTTGCCAGTGCGGTGAGTTCGGCCAGGGTGTTCGCTTCCAGCGCGGGATTGGCCACCACCACGTGCGGCATCTCGGCCACGATGGTGATCAGCTTCAGATCGCGGGCCGGCTGGTAGTTGAGATTTTTGTAGACCCCGTAGGTGGCGTGCAGGCCGATGGAGCCGAGCAGCAGGGTATAGCCGTCCGGGCCGGAGTCGGCGACGAACTTGCCGCCGATGTGGCCGCCTGCGCCGGGACGGTTTTCCACCACCACCGACTGGCCGTAGAGTTTGCCCAGGTGCTCGGCCAGCAGGCGGCCCTGGATGTCGGAACTGCCGCCCGCGGTGAAGGGCACGATGATGCGTATCGGCCGGTCGGGATAGTTGGCTTGCGCGTGCGCGGCCAGCGGCAGCGCGGCGGCCGTCACGCTCAGGCACAGCGTTTGCAGGAGGTGGCGCCAGGAGCGGCGGAGGTTCATGTGGTTTCCCCTGGGAGGTTGGATAGTGCGGGGGCGCATCTGGCGGCGCCCTTGGGAAAACCAGTGTAGAAGTCGACAGGTATTTGAAAAAATTCTTTTTTAAACATAGGCTATGCAGAATTGCTATACATTGCCCAATCATGAGCCGACCCCTGAATTTCCGCCAGATCGAAGCCTTCCACGCGGTCATGCTGGCCGGCACCACGACCGGCGCCGCGCAGATGCTGCGCACCACCCAGCCTTCGGTCAGCCGCTTGCTGGCGCAGGTGCAGCAGGCCAGCGGCCTGAAGCTGTTCGACATGGAGCGCGGGCGCTTGCGGCCCACGCGCGAAGCCAAGGACCTGTTCGATACCGTCCAGCGCCATTTCGTGGGACTGGAGCGCATCGAGGATCGCGTCGCGGCGATGCGGCGCAGCGGTAGCGGGGTGCTGCGCCTGGCCTGCACTCCGGCGCTGGGCCTGGGCGTGCTGCCGGGCGCGATCGAGACCTTCGCGCAGCGCTATCCCGACGTCCACATCAATATGCAGACCGTGGGCAGCCAATATCTGCGCGAAGGGCTGCTGCACGGCACCTACGATGTGGTGGTGACCACGGCGCCACTGGACGGCGCGCAACTGGAAATGCAGGGCCTGCACCAGAGCGCCGCGGTGTGCGTGATGCGGCCCGATCATCCACTCGCGGTGCAGCCGTCCGTCGGCATCATGGACTTGGACGGGCGGCGTCTGCTGGTGCTGAACGCGGACGACGACGTCTATCTGCAGCTACGCGGCGCCATGCAGGAGCACCAGGTGCAACCTGCGTCGGAAATCGAGACCACCTATTCGTCCACCATCTGCGCGCTGGCCGCCGCCGGCAGCGGGCTGGGCGTGGTCAATCCCTACATCGCCGCGGTGTTCGCGGACCGCCTGGCGATACGGCCATTCACGCCGCGCCTGCCGGTCCGCGTCAGCATGGCCTATCCCGCGCAGACCGCGCCGTCTTCAGTGACGGAGGCCTTCGTGGAGATCCTGGCGCGCGGATTCCAGGCGCTGCCAAGCGCGGCCTGAGCGCTGTGGGGGCGGCGCCCGGGCTCGCGTATCATCGTGCCATCGCGCCGGCTCAGCTTTTGCGGTTTTCGTAAGAAGTATCCAGCACGTCATCTTCCGGGGTGATGATGCCGGGTTCGCCGGGTTCCGCAATGGCGCGTCCGCGCCGCGGCATGCCGGCGACCTCCTTGCTGTGGTCCGGCATCGGCAGCACTTCGGTGCCTTTGCGCGGGTCGACGGCGACGGGTTGTTCCGTTTCGGCGGCCTTGGCCGCCTGCGGATCGGGGGCGGTTTTCAACATGATGTCTGCTCCGCTTGCGGGCGTCCCAGGATGGCGACGCGCCTGATTGCCGCTTCCATCTTAGGACGTGACAAGCATCTGGGAGCAGGAATGCCTGTCACGTTTGCAAGGGGCTGTTGCAGGAGCCCGACCCTTATAATTTCCAGCGCCTTGCGGCTTGCCGCCAGCCGCCCGGTTTCTCACTTTCCATACGCCTACCTTGACTGAATCCGTCGAACGCTCCGTCCATGCTGAACTCGTTGCCGTGCTGGTCGCCGTCACCAACGGCGAGCCGCGGGTGCTGACGACCGACGATGCGCGCGCCCTGCCGGCAGGCCCCTTCGAACTGTCGCACCGCTCGCTGCAGGCCGGCCTGCGCGCCTGGGTGGAGCAGCAGACCCATCACCCGCTGGGCTATGTGGAACAGCTCTACACCTTCGCCGACGGCGACCGCTCCGATGAATCGGGCGCGCGCGTCATGTCGGTCAGCTATCTGGGCCTGACGCGCGAGGCCGGCGAGACCGGCGTGGCGCAAGTCGGCTGGCAGGACTGGTACCGCTACTTCCCCTGGGAAGACCGGCGTACGGGCACGCCCGCGCTGGTGGAAGAACTGATCGTGCCGCGCCTGGCCGCCTGGTGCGAAGACCATTCCGATGCGGCTGTGCGCATGCGCCGCCGCCAGCGCGCTGCCATCACCTTCGGGTTGGACGGCTCGCCGTGGAACGAGGACATGGTGCTGCAGCGCTACGAACTGCTGTTCGAGGCCGGGCTGGTACCCGAAGCGGCGCGGCGCGGGGGCAAGGGCGCAGCGGTGCCGGGCGAACCCATGCGCCATGACCATCGCCGCATCCTGGCCACGGGCATCGCGCGGCTGCGGGCCAAGATCAAGTACCGGCCCGTGGTGTTCGAATTGATGCCGGCGCAGTTCACCTTGCTGCAATTGCAGCTGGCCGTGGAAGCGTTGGCCGGGCGCGCCCTGCACAAGCAGAATTTCCGCCGCCTCATCGAGCAGCAAGCGCTGGTGGAAGAGACTGGCGAAATGGCCACGGGCACGGCCGGCAGGCCGGCCAAGCTGTTCCGGTTCCGGCGCGACGTGCTGCTGGAACGCGCTATTGCTGGCAGCAAATTGCCGCTGTCGCGGGCGATGTGACGGTCGGATGCGCCATGGGCTTGCGAGTCCAGCTTACCCGATGAGGCGCGGAGGTTCAGCGATTCTCGCGGGTGTGCCATAGCCGCAGCACGTAGACGATCGAGTCCTGAATTTCGTACTGGACTTCGTACTCTCCCACCAGAATTCTCCGTATCTCTCGCGGTTCGTACTGAAACAGTTGTTCGCCGATGCGCGGGTTGGTCAGCAGGATGGTGGCAGCCTTGGTCAGCGCCTGCACTGCCCGAGCGGCAGCGGGCTGGCTTACTGGAACCAGAAATTCATACAAGCGCGCTAAGTCGGAAAGCGCCTTGCTGGTCCACTTGAGCGCCATCAACGCGGCACCGGCAGGGGCTCGTCCGTACTCAGGCTCTCTGCCCACGCTTGCACGGCCGAATGGTCAATGACGCGGCCCGCGTCCACGTCGGCCAACGCTTCCTGGGTCAGCCGGTCGCGCTCCTCTTCCTGGGCGATCCAGGCGGAAAGCGCCTGTTTCACGACCCAGCCGCGCGAGCGTTCAAGCCGGGCGGCCATCTGATCTACCTTGTTGGCAAGCGGAAGCGGCACGTGTGCGGTCAGAACTTTGGTTGCTGCTGTCATGTTGCACCTATCGGAACTTGATCTTGCCTGCATCAGGCGACAGTGTGATCACGGTGAGGTAGATGTCGGACTCGATGACACGCCACATGATCTCTAAATAATCATAGTGATTAAAATTTAATCGATCAAATGAGCCATTCCAGATCGGACGGGTAATGGTCGACGCTTGACAAGCTTTATGCTCGTCTCTAGCATAAATGGTGCGCAATTCCTGCGCGCCTTTTTTTAATCATTAAATACTCAAAATGAGCATTAAAGCCGCAGCGCCTCTGACCATCGCCCGACTGCCCGTTCCCCCTCTACCGGAAGTCATGCTGGAGCCGCTGGTGCGCGCGGCCTTGCTCGAGGACCTGGGACGCGCCGGCGACCTGACCACCGATGCCATCGTGCCCGCCGACGCCACGGCGCAGACCCGCCTGGTTGCGCGCCAGGAGGGCGTGCTGGCCGGGCTGGACCTGGCGCGCCTGGCATTTCGCGCCATGGACCCGGGCATCAAGTTCGAGGTCGCGCTGCGTGACGGCAGCGAGCTGCAGCCGGGGGCGGAAATCGCTCGTATCAGCGGCAATGCGCGCGCCATGCTGACGGCCGAGCGCGTGGCACTGAATTTCCTGTGCCATCTGAGCGGTGTGGCCAGCGCCACCGCGTCCATCGCCCGCGCCATCGAAGGCTACGGCGCCCGCGTCACCTGCACCCGCAAGACCATGCCGGGCCTGCGCGCCGTGCAGAAGTACGCGGTGCGCGTGGGCGGGGGCAGCAATCACCGCCACGGCCTGGACGACGCGGTGCTGATCAAGGACAACCACATCGCGCTGGCGGGCGGAGTCGCCACGGCAGTCGAGCGGGCGCGCGCCGGCATCGGCCATATGGTCAAGATCGAACTTGAAGTGGACACGCTGGAGCAGCTGGAAACGGCGCTGTCACTGGGCGTGGACGTGGTGTTGCTGGACAACATGAGCCTGGACGACCTGCGCCGCGCGGTCGCCATGGCGCGCGGCCGCGCCATCACCGAGGCCTCGGGCCGTATTACGCCCGAAACGGCTTCTGCCGTGGCGGCCACCGGCGTGGACCAGATCGCGGTGGGTTGGATCACCCATAGCGCCAAGGTGCTCGACATCGGCCTGGACGCCTGAGCCATTTCGCCGGCCTACGGCCGGCATTGCCCATGTTGCTGCGCACCCAAGTCGCGCAGCAACGCTTGCAAGCCCGCATCATGAATCGCCTGCTTCGCTCTGCTCTCACGTTTCTGGTCCTGCCGCTGGCCGCCTGCGGCAATTCGCCTTCGGGCGAAGCGCCCAAGGACGCGGCGTATCCCTCCCATCCCATCACCATCGTGGTGACGTTTCCGCCGGGCGGCGGCACCGACCTGCTGGCGCGCCGCATTGGCGCCAGCCTGCAAGAGCAGTTCGGCATGGCGGTGGTGGTGGAAAACCGTCCCGGGGCCAGCGGCAATATCGGCGCGCGCGCCGTGGCCGAGGCGCCTGCCGACGGCTATACGCTGCTGATGGTCAACAGTTCCTTCGCGATCAATCCGGGGGTCTACGGCAACCTGGGTTTCGCGCCCAAGGGGGATTTCGCGGCAGTCATCAATGTGGCCTTCGTGCCTTCGGTGTATGTGGTGCCGGCGGCTTCGCCCTGGCACAGCCTGGACCAAGCGCTGGCCGCCGCCGCGCCGGACCGGCCACTGCCGTTCGCGTCCTGCGGCAACGGCACGCCGCAGCACTTGGCCGGCGAGATGCTGGCGCGCGCCACCGGTGCGCCTTTGCAGCACGTGCCCTACAAGGGTTGCGGCCCCGCGCTGACCGACGTGACTGCGGGCCAGGTGGGCATGGGCGTGGTGACGGCCTCCAGCGCCGCGCCGTTGATCGCGGCCGGCAAGCTGCGGGCCTTGGCGGTGACCTCGCCGGCACGTTCGCCGCTGCTGCCATCGGTGCCGACGGTGGCCGAGCAAGGAGTATCCGGCTATGCGCTGGACCAGTGGCATGGCCTCCTGGCGCCGGCGGCCACGCCGCCCGCGGTGGTGGCCAAGCTGAATGCGGCGGTGGCGAAGATCGTCCAGCGCCCGGAGGTGCAGGCGGCGCTGCGCGAACAGGGTTTCACGCCCGCCAGCAGCACGCCGCGCGGATTCCAGGAAATGATCGACGCCGATATCGACCGCTACACCGCCTTGACGGCGGCGATCGGCCTGCGCGCCGACTAAACGATGCGCAGGCCAGCCGGCCTCAGGCGACGGCGGCCCGGGCGTGCTGTTCCAGCTGTTCCTTCAAGCCCGGCTGCAGCTTGAGCTGGCGCGCCAGTTCGTCCAGATAGGCGCGCTCCATATAGCTTTCCTCGTCCACCACCAACAGGCTGGCCAGATACATCTCGGCCGCCATCTCCGGCGTCTGCGCGGCTTGCGCGATGACGGAAGGATCCAGCGGACGCGACAACTCGGCTTCGAGCCAGCGGCGGTCCTGCGCATCCGACGACAACTTGGACAGTTCGGTTTCGAGCAGGGTGCGTTCTTCCGGGCCGATGTGGCCGTCGGCCTTGGCCGCGCCAATCATGGCGGTCAGCACGGCGGTGCTGTGCTGCTCGGCCTGGGGCGCGGGCAGGCGGTCCAGCGTCTGCGG
>NZ_DATCUY010000142.1:0-4120 GCF_036567245.1 Achromobacter sp.
GGCCCTGGCCGGCTGGGACGCCCAGGCCCGCGTCACCCGCCTCAACGATCAGCACGCCTTCCTGGCCATCGCGCCGGACAGCGAGCTGGCGCCGGGCGACGTGATCGAGTTCGGCATTTCCCACCCCTGCACCTGTCTGGACCGCTGGCGCGTCTTCTTCGGCCTGGACGCCGACGGCCGCGTGCAGTCGGCGTATCGGACGTTCTTCGGGTAAGCCATGCAACAGCTGAACTTCCAACAGATCTGGCGCTACCGCGAACAGCTCTGGGACGGCATCCAGGTCACGCTGGAGCTGACCATCATCGCCGTGGTTGCCGGACTGGCCATCGGCCTGGCCGGCGCACTGCTGACGCGCCACGGCCCCAAGCCGGTCAAGCTGGCGCTGCGCGCCTATGTCGAGGTGTTCCGCAACACGCCGTCGCTGATCCAGCTGTTCGTGGTGTTCTTCGTCCTGCCGGGGCTGGGCCTGCGCATGCCGCCCTTCGTGGCCGCGGCGCTGGCGCTCAGCCTGTACTTCGGCGCCTACGCCATCGAGATCCTGCGCGCCGGCCTGGATTCCATTCCACGCAGCCAGATCGAGGCTGGCCACTGCCTGGGTCTGAGCACCTGGCAGGTGTACCGCCACATCGTGCTGGCGCCCGCCCTGCGCAACGTCTATCCGGCGCTGGGCACGCAGCTGGTCATCCTGCTGCTAGGCACCTCGCTGGCCTCGCAGGTGTCGGCCGAGGACCTGTTCCATGCCGGCAGCTTCATCGAAAGCCGCACCTACCGCAGCTTCGAGGTCTATGCGGTGATCTGCGGCATCTATTTCACGCTGGTGCTGATCACCAAGGCCCTGCTGGCCCTGGCCGGCAGGCTGGCCTTCACCTGGCCCGTGCGCCGCTAGGAGCCGCAAGCATGCGTACGTTTACCCTGAGCGATTTCGCGTCCCTCATCAGCGCCCTGCAATGGACGGTAGCCCTGGTGCTGATCGCGCTGGCCATCGGCGCGCCGCTGGGCCTGGGGCTGGCGCTGTTGCGCGGCCACCGTTCGGCGCCGCTGCGCTGGCTGGCCGCGGCCCTGCAACAGTTGGTCCAGGGCGTGCCGCTGCTGGGCCTGCTGATGTTCTTCTACTTCGGCATGCCGGTGTTCCTGGGCATCGAAGTGCCCGCGCTGACCGCCGTCAGCGTCGCCTTCATCATCTACACGGCGGCCTTCCTGGGCCAGATCTGGTACGGCGGCATCCAGGCCGTGAAGCACGAGCAGTGGGAAGCGGCCGCCTGCCTGGGGCTGTCCAAGTGGCATCAGTTCCGCCACGTGATCGCGCCGCAGGCGTTTCGCCTGTCGCTGCCGCCCACCGTGGGCTTCCTGGTGCAGCTCATCAAGGGCACTTCGCTGGCCTCGGTGGTGGGCTTCGTCGAACTGGCGCGCGCCGGGCAGATCGCCAGCGCCGCTACCTTCCAGCCCCTGCTGGTCTATTCCTGCGTCGCGTTGCTGTACTTCGCGGCGTGCCTGCCCCTGACGATGTGGGCCCGTAACCTGGAGGGCCGCTTCCATGGCGCTCGTTGAAGTCTCCAACATCCACAAACGCTTCGGCGCCAACGCGGTGCTCAACGGCGTCTCGCTCGAGGTCAACGAGGGCGAGATCGTCACCATCATCGGCCGCTCCGGGTCGGGCAAGTCGACCCTGCTGCGCTGCCTGAACGCGCTGGAAACGGTGGACGACGGCGACATCCGCATCGGCGGCGAACAGATCCATGCCGGCATGCCCGGACTGCGCCAGTTCCGCCAGCGCGTGGGCATCGTGTTCCAGCAGTTCAACCTGTTCCCGCACCTGAACGTGGAACGCAATATCACGCTGGCGCCCACGCTCAACGGCAAGATCGCCAAGTCGCAGGGCCGCGCGCTGGCGCTGGACGTGCTGCGCCGCGTCGGCCTGGCCGAAAAGATCGACGCCTATCCTGCCCTGCTCTCGGGCGGCCAGCAGCAGCGCGTGGCGATCGCCCGCTGCCTGGCCATGGCGCCCCAGCTGATGCTGTTCGACGAAGTCACGTCGGCGCTGGACCCGGAGCTGGTGGGCGAGGTGCTGAAGGTCATGGAAGACATGGCCCGCCAAGGCATGACCATGGTGCTGGTGACGCACGAAATGGCCTTCGCCCGCAATGTCGCGTCCAAGGTGGTGTTCATGCACCAGGGCCGCGTCTGGGAACAAGGCCCGCCCGCCGAACTCTTTGCCAATCCCCAAACCCCCGAGCTGCGCCAGTTCATCGGCACGGCCGCGCCTTCCTCTCACTGAATCACCCGCCCCTGGAGTCATCGCATGAAACTGTACGCCAAGCTGGCCGCCGCCGCGGCCCTCTGCCTCTCCCTGGCCGCGCCGGCCTCGGCCGCCGACAAACTGCAGGACGTGCTGGGCGCGGGCAAGCTGCGCGTGGGCGTGCTGATGGATGCCGCGCCCTGGGGCTTCAAGGACGCCAAGGGCGAGGCCGCCGGCCTGGACATCGACCTGGCCAAACTGATGGCCGCCGACATGGGCGTGAAGCTGGAACTGGTGCAGGTCACCGGCGCCAGCCGCATCCCCAGCCTGCTGGCCGGCAAGGTCGACGTGCTGATCGCGGCCGCCGGCGCCACCCCGGAGCGCGCCCAGCAGGTCATGTTCTCGCAACCCTACGCCGCGGTGAACCTGGGCGTCTATGGCGGTGAAGCCATGCCCCAGGCCAAGAGCGTCGACGAACTCAAGGGCCACAGCATCGCGGTCGCCAAGGGCTCCACGCTGGACATCTGGCTCACCGACAACGCGCCGGGCGCCAAGCTGGTGCGCTTCGAGGACACGCCGTCGGCCGTGGCCGCCTATCTGGCCGGCCAGTCGGAATCGTTCGCCGAGAACAGCGCCATCGCGCTCAAGGTGACCGAAGACAATCCCGCCCGCGCGCCCCAACTCAAGTTCCTGATCCGCCAGTCGCCCGCCCACGCCGCCGTGCAGCAGGGCCAGCAAAACCTGCTGAACTGGATCAATACCTTCCTCTTCACCAACCGCCTGAACGGCAAGCTGCCGGCCCTGCAGCAGAAGTGGTTCAAGGAAGCCCAGACCCTGCCGCAGATGTAATCGGCCGCCTCAAAAGGACTCGCATGATCAAACGCTACAAATCCGGCTCGCGCATGAGCCAGGCCGTCTCGTACAACGGCTTCGTGTTCATCGCCGGCCAGGTGGCCGACAACCGCCAGGGCTCGCTCGAATCCCAGACCCGCGAAGTGCTGGCGAAGATCGAAGCGCTGCTGGCCGATGCCGGCAGCGACAAGTCGCGCCTGCTGGCGGTGGACGTGTTCCTGCCCGCCATCGGCGACTTCGACGCCATGAACGGCGTGTACGACGCCTGGATCGACCCCGCCAACCCGCCTGCCCGCGCCTGCGTCGAGGCCCGCCTGGCCGACCCCGACCTGCGGGTCGAGATGACCGCGGTCGCCGCGCTGCGCTAAACGCGCGGCGCTCCGGCCTTCCGATCCCTTTTCGCGCCGCCTTGCGCGGCGCTGTTGCTTCCCCCATGCATACCGGCCTGTTTCACGAGATAGACTTCGACGCCGACGGCAAGGCGCTCAGCTTCCTGGGCACCCCCTATTCGGTGGACCGCTCGCCCTATTACCAGATCAAGACCCCCATCTGCCGCATCCGCAACGGCAGCGGCCCGCGCGTGCTGCTCATGGCCGGCAACCACGGCGACGAATACGAAGGCGAGGTCGCCCTGAGCCGCCTGATCCGCCGCCTGGAGCCCGCCCGCATGCGCGGCGAGGTCACGATTCTGCCGCTGGCCAATCTGCCCGCCGTGATGGCGGCGCGCCGGCGCTCGCCGCTGGACAATGGCAATCTCAACCGCGCCTTCCCCGGCGTCCCCGGCGGCACGCCCACGGAACGCCTGGCGCACTTCCTGGAACACGAATTGTTCCCGCGCCACGACGTGGTATTCGACATCCATTCCGGCGGCACCTCGATGGCGCATCTGCCCACCGCCCTGATCGAGCGCCAGGACTCGCCCGAGCGCATGGCGCGCGCGCTGGACCTGATGGGCGCGCTGGGCATGGGCCACGCCTTCGTCGCCGCCAATGGCCGCGACGCACCCACCTCCATGGCGGCGGCCGCGCGTGC
>NZ_DATCUY010000143.1:0-27327 GCF_036567245.1 Achromobacter sp.
GTGATTCCGTAGCGAGGCAGCCGTTTCTCGATCCACCAGCTGTTTATTTGCATCACCCCGACGTCTTCGCTGCCGTCTCGGTTCAAGGTGTCGTTCAAGGCGTTCGCTTTCCACCTTGACTCATGCCACGCTATCGCACGCAACATGATTTCACTGACCCCGTAGCGTTCCGCTGCCTCTCGAAAGCAAAGCGTGCCCTTCGCAATTGGGCTCGACATCGAGGCCGGTGAGACGACCATCAATGACAATAGCAATAGCGAGGCAGCGGTTCTCATGCGTGCCCCATCGCCCGTGACACCAGTCCGCTGCACAGTTGGAGAAACAAGGCTTCGTCGCCTTGCACTCCGTCAGGCGTCAGAACGAACTTCCCGGCGATAGCGACTGTCGGCGTAGCGTCCACGGCGTATGCGATCATCGACCGGGGAAGCTCTGCGACCTCCGCCGGCGACAGACTCTCCCAGGCCTCCTCGAACGCCAGCACGTTCCCCCCCGCCGCGTTCACGATGCCACGCCAGGTTTCAGGAGCTCGCGGCGAGCGGCCTTCTCCTTGGATAGCGCGGTAGGCTGCATCTTCGAATCTCGCGACCGCAGGCCCCAACGCCTTTTGCGCGGCCAAATACCCTGCGGCTTCGTGAATTCCCGTGCCATCGGCAAGCAGAATCGGGACGAACTCATATCGCCAAGGTGCTGGGAGACTCTTGGCCCACTGACGCAGTGGCGTGTGGAATGTGCGGCAAAAAGGGCAGCTAAATGAGAAAAAGATGCGTACCACTCGCTTGTCCGCTTCAACCTCGGCAACCTCACGGTATGGCATTGGCGGGGTATATGACTGTCCCTTTCCCTCACCACCCATTGCCATAGAGGGTTGCGCCTTCGCCACTACGTGCAGGGCGCTAGTTGTGGCTAATGCCAGCACGGCGGTAATGCAGGAACGCCTCATCTTGAATTTGCTCATTGCTCAGTAGTCCTTGGTCAATGCACATAGCGAAAAGCGATTGCCGTCGCTCGCCTCGTTTCCACTCTTCGATCACGTGTTGTACTGGTTGTTCTGCCAGGATCCCGTTGTCTATGAAGTATCCGAGGAGGTCCACCGCTTCCTTTGTTCGGCCTAAGCATTCGATGACCTGGAGGCGCGTCGCCGCTCCAGTCGAAATGAGCGCTTCCCACAGTTCAAGGACGCGATGTTCTTCAATGGCCACGCGAGCCATCGTCTCCACCGCTTGATACGCCTGCGCGGGAGTTATCACACCCGAAGCGATCAACCTCTTGTCGAGCCTCTGCCGCTCAAACGTAGGCCACAGGGCCGGGTTCAGGAGGGACTGAATGGCGCTGAGCGTGGTTTTCCCTTCGCGCGCGAGGCGGACGCCCGCCTCCGCGAGAGTTTCGAATTGAGGTTGATAGCTCGCCGCTTCGTACAGTTCTTTGGCGTCTCCGCCGGCCAGAATCACCCGTCGCACGCGATCATCGATCTGGATAACCTCAAAGATCGGCATCTTGGTTTCCGACATGTCGTGGTCGCTCACAATGACCGGGAACTTGTCGTCCGGGTGATAGGCCCCGACGGCCTTCAACCACGCTTTGCTAGATTCGTTGGGTACGACCCATTCGACCGTCGCCTCGGCGGGGATGGTCCTCACAAGGCGAGGCGCAATAATGAGTCGCAGCGTCTTCGCAATCAAGTCCCGGGGCATCTTCAGTTCGAGCAAACGCTCAATCACTAGCGCACTCGTATCCGAATGCGTGGTTGTCCAGAGCTGGCAACCGGTGTTCGCGTTGCGGCCCAACGCCTCAGCGGTCTCTTCGTCCCGAGTCTCACCGATCATGATGCGGTGGGCACGCTGTCGAAGGAATGCCCTGGCTAGCATGGGATACGTGACCTTTCCCGGCACCAGCTCACATTGGTCTATGCCAGGCGTAGGTATCTCCACAGGTTCTTCTGCGGTCTTGACGTTCTCTCCTCTGTCGCGCAACTCGACCATGTATGCCATGAGCTGCGTCGTTTTGCCGCTTCCCATGGGGCCCGACACCACTACCGTTCCCGCGCGTACCGCGAGTGCCTGGTCGATTACGCGTCGGACTGCTAAGGGCATGTATATGTCACGGTAGGCAAGCCGTTGTGCTTGTTCCCGAGCGAGCCGGAATACGGCTGTTGAGCCGACGATGGTGTGAAGGAAGCTGGCACGGAGACTCAGTTTGAGCCCATCTTCCGGATAGCGAAGATGAATCGCGCCATCCATCGGTATGAACTGTTCGGACAAGTCCATGCTTGCACGTGCGCGGAGCTTTTCCTCGACATGCTTGACGA
The DNA here is from genome assembly GCF_036567245.1 of Achromobacter sp. Taxonomy (GTDB): domain Bacteria; phylum Pseudomonadota; class Gammaproteobacteria; order Burkholderiales; family Burkholderiaceae_B; genus Achromobacter. Next base: position 2,306 of record NZ_DATCUY010000143.1, read on the forward strand.
GGTCCCCTTCGTACTCCGGCTCAAGCCAGCTGATTAGACGAACCCCCGAGTCAGCAACTTCAACCGGGCGCATGGCGCCATGGACGAAGCGAAGTTGAATGTCGGTCATGCCCTCTAATGCCGCTCGACGAAAGAGTTCGTTCAGGAAGTCGGCGGCCGGCTTGTCTTCCGGGCCCATGTAGATAAATTGATCGCGCTGACGGCCGAGTCTACTCATCGCCTCCTCCGCCTTACAGGAAGTTCTTGCACGTAAGACTGGGCCCGTAGAGCACGGCGCTTGCGTAGGTTTGCGCGCCGGAATCCACCTTTATGCTCAGCTCCAGGAGGGATAGACGAAGCTCGGTGTGCTCCGGTCCAGCAAACAGGTTGCTGGCGATAAAGCGCGTCGCGTCCATCGTCAGCCGAATCGGTAGTGCTAGCCGGTCCATCCGCTCGCACGGCTCAGTCGCCACCAGGGAGTAGCCCAGCCAAGCGATTGTCCCGAGAAATACGGCGGTGCCGAAAAACGCCTTGAATAGCATGACATCTCCATTGTCTATGCCTCGATTATATTTATGGCGCTTTTTATTTCATACCTAACAATGTGTACTTTTTGGTTTGTGGTTGGGTTTTTTGCATCCTATGTGCCTGCATGCCTGTGAGGCAGCCTGTCGAAGCCTTTCCGAGCATGCTGCCCGCGGGATTCAACAGCAGAATCTAGGGGCGGCGCACCGTGGTAATCGTGAAATTTCGTCGCCATCCCCTTGTAAGCCAGCAGCACCTTTGCCAGCTTTCCGCCTCTATGCTTCAGGATATGGAGCTCTGCACAACCCGGATACGGAGTATCCGGGTCATCTTGCTCGGGTCTGTATATCCCCATCACAACGTCAGCATCCGCCTCGATGGATCCTGAGTCCTTAAAGTCGGCGAGCAGTGGACGTTTGTTGGTTCTTCGATCGATTTCGCGGTTCAACTGGGACAGGAGCAAGATAGAAATGCCAAGCTCCTTTGCGAGGCTCTTAAGACCGCGCGTGATAGTTTCGATCTGGCTGTGGCGCTTCTCTTCAGTCCCGACCATGAGCTGGAGGTAATCGACGATCAAAACGCGCAGGCCTGATTTGCGCTTCAAAGTTCTCGCCTTGGACGCTACGTCGAGAAGCGTCAAGCCAGAGGTTTCGTCGATGAACAGCGTGGCTGTGGCCGCAAGCTGTCCCGCTGTGACGAGTCTCGCCCAGAAGTCACTTTGCACTGCTTCTGGATTGTCCGCCTGGAGCGCATCGATCGAAATATCGGACCATTGAGCCAAGGTACGCCCGGTGAGCTCCTCTTCGGGCATTTCTTGCGACAGATACGCCGTCGGGACTTGGTCAGCAGCGAGGTGACTTCCGATCGTGCCGGCCAATGCCGATTTCCCCATCGCCGGGCGACCGCCCAGGACGTACAACCGCCCCGGCAACAGTCCGCCGTGCAACGCCTTGTCCAGATCGGTCAGCCCTGTAGAGACGACGTCTCGGGCTATGCCTCCCGAAATTCTCTGGTCGAGCTGTTCAATGAAGCGTGCCGCTGCGGCAGCGATGGGCACAGCGTCCCGCTTGACCGTTTGCTCCCCCAGACCGCCGATCAATTTCTGTGCATGGTCGAGGAGTTGATGCACGTTCCGGCCACCTGGTTCGGATACAGAAGCTTGGATCTCCGACGTCACGAAGATCAGCTGTCGGAGCAAGGCCTGTTCGACCACAATCTCGGCGTACCGAATTGCGTTTGTGGCGCTGGCGCACTCCGCGGCAAGCGAGTTGAGATAGGGTAACCCGCCGGCGCGGGGTGCTTCGTTGCGCTCGCACAAGAGATCGTGCACGGTAATCACGTCAGCCAATTGCCCCCGACAAATCAGGGAAGCAATTGCGCTGAAGATCAGGGCATTGCCATGGGCGCCAAAGTGCGAAGCGCCAACCCTCACCGGCGCGATGCGGTCGAAGGTGTCATTGTTAACAAGCAGGGCTCCGAGCAAAGCTCGCTCCGCCGTGCCAGCCCGAGCGTGCAGTGGGCTATCACCCTCCGGAATTGTGCGGCGCATTTCTTCTGGAACTACTCGAACGAAACAAACTTGCCGCCGTTCTCACGCAACCGCGACGCAATACGATCGCCGACGGCACGCAAAAAAGTGGCTTTTCTAAGGTGAGTGGTGATGACTGTGGGCTTTACCTCTTCGAAGCGGCGTTCGATGAGTTCAAAGATCGCATGTCGACCCGCCCCATCCCAAGGGTGCGAGAGCAGCCCATCCAACACGAGTAGGTCTGGATTGGCTAGCTCGGCGAGGGCATCCTCCCCGCACTCGACGACGGCAGCGATAGCCCTGCGGGCGCGTATAAGCCGGCCGGTGCTACCGCTTGCGATAACCGCAAACAGCATCGCCGTCGCCAGGTGCGTTTTGCCTTTCTGAGGCCCGCCTAACACCATGGAAACGCCGTCATAGCGCGCGACGTTGAAATGCTTGCTGTAACTTTCGCAAGCCAGTTTTCTCGCTTTATGTTCTTCGCTGTACGCGTGAAAGGTATCGAAGGTGCAAGACTTGTACCTTGTGGGTACGTGCGCCTTCGCCAGCACCTCGTCGCCGGATAGGCATGGAAGCGGCTCTGCATCGTGCTTCTGGCCACTTTCACCCTGAAACAACAGGCGCCGCAGCTCGTTAGACAACATCACTTGATCTCCTTTGCTGACCCGCTGCTTTATTGCAGAAGGTGACAAAGTTTCGTAATTATTTCTTGCTATGTGTGTAACTACTTGGCTAAACATTACCGCTGTAACAAGTTTGGCGCCGTTTTGTAACACTTACTCGCGGTGATAGTGGTTTTCGACGCACTTCCGAAATCCGTCGGGGGAGATGAGAAAGTCCAGACTGGCGACGAATGGTGGTCGTCCCGGCTCTGACGGTGGCGCCTGCCCCGTCAAGAAATCGGACTCGCTGCATATCTCGAAGAATGTGTGCCATGCGTCCAGGCCCTGCTGGATTGTGTGATAACCAAACGGAGGCACGTCCAGCCTCGCAGCCTGCTTCCAGCGCGCTGCGAGGAGCTTTCGGCGGCTGTCATCAAGCACTTTGATCCTGGGGTTGAGGGGCATTCGGTCGTGATAAATCTCTACGAGCCGTTCGTGGGGGCACGGCGGCAGTCCGTCAACCTGCGCAGATTCCAGGCCATCGCCCGGACGAGAGCCAGAACCTAGCGCTAACCCGCCAATAACCCGCTGGGTTTCGTCCGGGTTTCCCGTATCGGGTCTTCCGTCGCCTCCAGGTAGCTCCTGAGGCGGCACCGACTTTCGCGGACGGCCACCCTTTTTCCCGTTCTCGCGGGACTGGTCTCGCCGCTTATTGCCCGCAGCGATCTCTTCCTCGCAGCGCTTATGCCACCACCCGCTTTCGGTCTGAACGAAAAACTCCCTCAGCACCACACCCACGGCCTTGCGCTCGTCGTCACTCCGCGCGAGCAGTTTGCGGCAGAGGTCGGCCTCGTCTAAAGGCAGCGCCTTCTCGATGGTGTAGTAGTGGTCAAGCAAACGGCGGTACGCCCCTTCTTCCAAAAGAGTCAGGTGCCGCGTGTCCTTGACGTGGTCGCCGATGTTATGGGGGTAGAAGTGCATCGCAGTCTTGTCCGGTCAGACATTGAGCGGCACGGATTGCAGAAGATGGCATTTCATGGGCGAGCACGCAGCGCGTCGAGTAGCGCGGCTCGTCGCTCCGCGCCGGCGAACTCAGCCGGGTTTTGAATGTATCGGACGATGAGCGCGTCTCGCTCTGAGATGAGGCCTTCCTGAATGAGCCCCTCCAAAGAAACGCGACTCTCGCTATTTATCTCCACTAAAATGCCTCGCCGAAGAGGCATCGCCGTGTCCCCCTTTAACCAGAGGCTGGATTGTGGCGGGGTTACTTCAGCAAGCCGCGCCAGCGCCGCGACTATGCCAGCCGTCCGCCCGCCGATAGCGACGGAAGAGTTGATTCGGTCGGCTTCGACTATTGTTGCTCTTGTCGAGGTCGCGAGCTTATTGGAAGTAGCCATGGGCGCGAATTCGGTTAAGTAAAAGTTTGCGAATATTAAGCGATACTTTATGGAAGGTAAACCCCGATGACACAAAAGACAAAGAGGCCTGAAGGCTCCACGTCTCCGCAGCTGTCACAGATGCAACGCGACTTTGTCGCAAAGCTGGATTTTCAGATGCAGTCGAACGGCGTCTCAGCCGCCGCGTTAGCCGAACGGCTAGGCGTCAGCACGCCTGCCGTCTACGGATGGAGAAACAATGGCCGGTTCGACCGCGAACATGCGGTGGCTCTAGCCCAAGTCTTCGGTACCTCCATCGCTTATTGGCTCTCTCCTGAGATTCCCGTCGGCGCGCCTACTGACCTTTCGGCCCTCGCGGGTTCGGACGCAGAGACCATCGACATTCCCTTCCTCGGAGCGCGGCTGAATTACGGAACTATGTTGCCGCCAACGGCATGCGCAATCCGACACCTGCGGGTTAGCCGGACCTGGCTCAACGCTCGCCTTCCTCTGGGCGCGAACCTAACTGCTGTGGGGTTTGTGTACATAGAAGGGGCGTTCATGGAACCTACGTTCCGTCAGGGCGATATCGCATTCGTGCAAAGCGATGTGAAGGAAGTCAATGCGGACGGCCTGTATCTCATCCGGCAGGGAGAGCAGGTTGACCTTCGCTTCGTCCAACGTCTTCCAGGCGGGGGGCTTCGGCTATCTACCGAGAGCACAAAGGTCGCCCCGATCGATGTTCCAGTTCAGGACCTTGATGATTTCGTTCGGGTAGTCGCACGCGTTCCTTTCACCTGGGCCGAGCGACTCGCGTGACCTCCGAGATTTAATCAACACTTGACACTTAATAAAGCAACACTTATCTTTACGCCAACCTACTAGCCGGGTCGACGCCATACGTCGCCGCGTCGGAGGCGACGAACTCGCCTCTCTTACCTCGGGCAGAAGCAAAGGACGGCATATGGATGCGCGCGAGATCGACACCAACGAATTCGCTCAGGAACCGAGCGAGCAGCTTTTAGAATTGCCTGCGGTCATCAAAGCCACGGGCATCAAAAAGACGAAGATTTACGAGGGAATCAAGGACGGGACGTTCCCGGCGCCTGCGAAGGTAGGGCGCGCATCGCGATGGCCCGCATCGGAGGTCCAGGCGTGGGTCCGCGAACAAAAGAATGCCCGCACCACTGCCGCCCCCAGGGAACGACCTCTCAGGTACAACCGGAGTGTGCAGCACGCATAGTCCCAGCGTCTGGATGCGCGCATCAGCGGATCAGTTGGCACCCAGTATTTTCGAAGCCAGCCGACGTAGCTGTACCATTCTTCGAACAGCACAAAAAGCCGAGCACTATGCTCGGCTTTTTTTTCGTCGAATTCCTTCACCCCTGCCCTCTCGCGCCCCTCTCCATAAACAAGCGAAACGCTTCGCCGTGCGAGTCTCCTGGGTGGCACGACGACGCGCCTGGAGCGCCCCCCGAATTGCGGCCCCACTCAGCTTTGGCTTTGTTGTCCCATATGTTGTCCCATAAGCCAAGCAAAGAAAAAGGGTTAGCTCAACGACATTGAGCTAACCCTTTGATTTTATTGGTCGGGGCGGTGGGATTCGAACTCACGACCCTCTGCTCCCAAAGCAGATGCGCTACCAGGCTGCGCTACGCCCCGAAGGGTGGCAACTATACCAGATACTGGGCGGACGGCCTATGCCCACCCCCGCAACGCGCCGCACAGCCCCCTGCCGGGCCATCCCTGATTGACACCTATATATTTCAAGCCTAAATTAAATGCGGCTTCCGACGCTGCGGTGGATGCCGCCAGAGGACTGGCCGCCAGGCCAGCCGCCCTGTGTTTTCGCGCCGGAATGCCTGCTGGAATCAGCGGGCACACAGGCACAACCCCATACATATACATCGGGAAACACATGGCAAACGCCTCCGCTCCAACCGCCTGGGCCACGCCCGCGCGGACCACTCATACCGTGCTTTTCGTCTGCTGGCTGGCCATTCTGTTCGAAGGCTACGACGTCGGCGTGATGGGCGCCGTGCTGCCGGCGCTGGCCGAGGACAAGAGCTGGGGCCTGACCTCCCTGCAACTGGGTGTGCTGGGCAGCTATGCGCTGGCCGGCATGTTCGTGGGCTCGTTCGCAGTAGGCACGCTGAGCGACCTGCTCGGCCGCCGGCGCATGCTGCTGGGCTGCGTCACGCTGTTCTCGCTGACCATGATAGGCGCGGCCTGGGCGCCCACGCCGACCTGGTTCGCCGTGTTCCGCTTCATCGGCGGCCTGGGGCTGGGTGGGGTGATACCGGTGGCGGCGGCGCTGACCATCGAGTATTCGCCGCCGGCCAAGCGCGGCTTCAACTATGGCGTGATGTATTCGGGCTATTCGCTGGGCATCCTGTGCTCGGCCGCCGTGGCCATGGCGCTGCTCAGCCATTGGGGCTGGCGTTCGGTCATCGCGGTAGGCGCCCTGCCCCTGTTGCTGGTGCCGGTGCTGGCACGCCTGCTGCCCGAATCGCTGGAGTACCTGCTGGCCAAGGGTGACGAAGCCGGCGCGCGCGCCCAGGCCCAGCGCCTGGGCATCACCTCGCTGGAATCTTTCCGGCCGCGCGAGGTCGCGGGCGAAAAGTCCACCTGGCGCGACGTCATGGCGGCGGTGTTCGCGCCGCGCCATCTGCGCGCCACGCTGTGCTTCTGGGGCGCGCTGTTCCTGGGCATGATGCTGGTGTATGGCCTGAACACCTGGCTGCCGCAGATCATGCGCAAGAATGGCTATGACCTGGGCTCCAGCATTTCCTTCCTGCTGGTGTTCAGCCTGGCCTCGGCCATCGGCGGCCTGGTGCTGGGCCGCTTCGCCGACAAGACCGAGCCGCGCAGAATCGTCGCGCTGTTCTACCTGGCGGGCGCGGTGGGCATCTACTGCCTGACCTACAACAACCCGCTGGCAGTGAATTACGTGTGGGTGGCGCTGGCTGGCGTGGGCAGCATTTCCTCGTCGCTGATCCTGACGGGCTATCTGGCGGGTTACTACCCTGCGCACGCGCGCGGCGCGGCCACGGGCTGGGCGCTGTCCTTTGCCCGCATCGGCGCCATGAGCGGCCCCATCGTGGGCGGCTACCTGGCCAGCCTGCAGTTGCCGCTGGCCTGGAACTTCATTGCGTTCTCTTGCGCGGCCGTGCTGGCGGCGGTGTTCGTGGTGCTGATTCCCGGCCGCCACGCGGGCACGCTCCCGGAACAAGCCTCGGCGGGAACCAAGCAGGCGCTGCAGCGGCAGTAAAAGAAAAAACGGCGCGCTCCGAAAAGCGCGCCGTTTTTTCGTAGGGCCGAAACCCGGCGATCAGCCGAAGCGGCCCGTGATGTAGTCTTCCGTTTCCTTGCGGGTAGGCTTCACGAAGATCTGGTCGGTCTGGCCGAATTCCATCAACTCGCCCAGGTACATGTAGGCGGTGTAGTCCGAACAACGCGCGGCCTGCTGCATGTTGTGGGTCACGATGACGACGGTGTAGTCGTTCTTCAGTTCGGCGATCAGCTCTTCGATCTTGGCGGTCGAAATCGGGTCCAGCGCCGAACACGGCTCGTCCAGCAGCAGCACTTCAGGCTTGATGGCCACGCCGCGTGCGATGCACAGGCGCTGTTGCTGGCCGCCCGACAGGCTGTTGCCGCTCTGGTGCAGCTTGTCCTTCACTTCGTTCCACAGCGCGGCCTTGCTCAACGCCCATTCCACCCGCTCGTCCATTTCACCCTTGGACAGGCGCTCGAACAGGCGCACGCCGAAAGCGATGTTGTCGTAGATGCTCATGGGGAACGGCGTGGGCTTCTGGAACACCATGCCGACCTTGGCGCGGATCAGCGAAATGTCGGTCTTGGCCGTCAGCAGGTTTTCGCCGTCCAGGATGATCTCGCCCTCGGCGCGCTGGCCGGGATAGAGTTCAAACATGCGGTTGAAGGTGCGCAGCAGCGTGGACTTGCCGCAGCCCGACGGGCCGATGAAGGCGGTGACCTTCTTCTCCTGGATCGACATGTTCACATTGCGGATCGCATGGAACTTGCCGTAGTAGAAGTTCAGGTTCTTGACCTCGATCTTGTTCTTGACGGCGGTAGCGGTGTTTTCCATTTGGTTTCCCTTGGCTCCGGCGCGCCCAGCGCGCCGGCAAAGCGATCTTTATTTGCGGAACATGTTGCGGGCAAGGATGTTGATGCCCAGCACCAGCAGCGTAATCAGCGTGGCGCCGGCCCATGCCAGGTTGTTCCAGTCCTTGAAGGGACTGGCGGCGTATTGGTAGATCACGACCGGCAGGTTGGCCATCGGGCCGTTCATGTTCAAGGACATGAACTGGTTCGACAGCGCGGTGAACAGCAGCGGCGCGGTTTCGCCGGAGATCCGGGCGATGGCCAGCAGCACGCCGGTGATGATGCCGGTCTTGGCGGCGCGATAGCACACCAGGGTGATCATGCGCCACTTCGGGCAGCCCAGCGCGGCCGCGGCCTCGCGCAGGCTGTTGGGCACCAGCAGCAGCATGTTGTCAGTGGTGCGCACCACCACCGGGATCACCAGGATGGACAGCGCGATGGCGCCGGCCCAGCCCGAGTAGTGCCCGACCTGGGCCACGTACACGGCGTAGATGAACAGGCCGATGATGATGGACGGGGCCGACAGCAGCACGTCGTTCAGGAAGCGCGTGGCGGGCGCCAGCCAGCCGCGCTGGCCGTACTCGGCCAGGTAGGTGCCGGCCAGGATGCCCACGGGCGTGCCGATCAGCGTGCCCACGCCGGCCATCATCACGCTGCCGAAGATGGCGTTGATCAGGCCGCCCGTCTGTCCCGGCGGCGGCGTGATCTCGGTGAAGAGCGTGTACGACAGCGCGGGCGCGCCCTTCACCAACAGCGTCAGAATGATCCAGAACAGCCAGAACAACCCGAACACCAGCGTGCCCAGCGACACGGTCAGCATGATGCGGTTGATCACGCGGCGCCGGCGATAGGTGCCGTTCTGCATATTGAGTACGGATACAGCCATGATCTTTTCCTTGTGCTCGCGGCGCGTCAGGTTTTCTTGCCTTCACTGGCAGACAGGCGAACCAGCAGCATCTTGGCCAAGGCCAGCACGATGGTCGTGATCAGGAACAGGATCAAGCCCAGTTCCAGCAGCGCCGACTTCTGTATGCCGCCCGCTTCATTGAATTCGTTGGCCAGCGCCGAGGCGATCGAGTTGCCCGGCGAGAACAGCGACCCGGACCACTTGAAGGCGTTGCCGATAACGAAGGTCACGGCCATGGTTTCGCCGAGCGCGCGGCCCAGGCCCAGCATGATGCCGCCGATGACGCCCGACTTGGTGTAGGGCAGCACCACGCGCCACATCACTTCCCAGGTCGTGCTTCCCAGGCCGTAGGCGGATTCCTTCAACATCGCCGGCACCAGTTCGAACACGTCGCGCATGACGGCGGCGATGAACGGGATGATCATGATCGAGAGGATCAGGCCGGCGGTGAAGATGCCGATGCCGAAAGGCGGTCCGGCGAAGATGCCGCCGATCACGGGCAGGTTGCCCAGCGTGGCGATCATGAACGGCTGCACATACTGCTGGAACACGGGGACGAAAACGAACAGGCCCCACATGCCGTAGATGATGGACGGAATGGCCGCCAGCATTTCGACCGCGGTGCCCAGCGGGCGGCGCAGCCAGGTGGGCGACAGTTCGGTCAGGAAGATGGCGATGCCGAAGGACACCGGCACGGCGATGATCAGGGCGATGGCCGAGGTCAGCAAGGTGCCGATGATGGGCACCACGGCGCCGTAATTCGAATTGACCGGATCCCAGTCATTGAGCCAGAGGAACGACAGGCCGTACTTGGCCAGCGATTCGCGACTGCCGTAGATCAGGGAAACCAGAATCGCCGCCAGCAGGATGAACACCAGGAAGGCGAACAGGCGGGTCAGATTCTTGAATAGCGCATCCATCAGCGCGTTTTTATTTTGCTTCATAGGCGAAGGCGTGCCGGTAGTCACGGAGTCCGCCACGCTGGGCGGAAGCGGCACACTATTATCCATTACCGCGCTCATGGATGGACTTTCCTTAGGAAACCTGGGGGGATAACTTCGAAGGTCTTGCTGCCGACCGTCCCTGTCGTTGCGCCATTGCGCAGCTCTGGGGACGGTCGCCGATGGAGTGCGCGGCGGAGGCTGGCATTGTTGCCGGGCCTCCTCCGCGATCCATCACTTACTTCCAGACGGCCTTGCCGTCGGCGGCCTTGACTTCGCCCCAGGCGGCGCGGATTTCCTTGGTCACGGCTTCCGGCAGCGGCACGTAGTCCATGGCTTCAGCCGACTTGGCGCCATTCTTGAAGGCCCAGTCGAAGAACTCCAGCACGGCCTTGCCCTGCGCCGGCTTGTCTTGCGACTTGTGGATCAGGATGAAGGTCGCGGCGGTGACGGGCCAGGAATCGGCGCCCGGCTCGTCGGTCAGGACCACGCCCATGCCCGGCGCGCTCTTCCAGTCGGCGTTGGCGGCCGCGGCGGCGAAAGCCTTCTGCTCCGGCTGGACGAACTTGCCGTCCTTGTTCTGCAGTTGCGTCCAGGCCAGCTTGTTTTGCTTGGCGTAGGCGTATTCGACGTAACCGATCGAGTTCTTCAGCTGGCCGACGTAGGCAGCGACGCCTTCGTTGCCCTTGCCGCCCTGGCCCACGGGCCACTTGACGGCCTTGCCTTCGCCCACGGTCGACTTCCAGTCCGGCGACACCTTGGACAGGTAGTTGGTCCAGCCAAAGGTGGTGCCCGAGCCGTCCGAACGGTGCACGACGATGATGTCGGCAGCCGGCAGCTTGAGGTCGGGGTTCAGCGCCTTGATGGCGGCGTCGTCCCACTTCTTGACCTTGCCCAGGAAGATGTCGGCCAGGACCTTGCCCGACAGCTTCAGCTTGCCAGGTTCGATGCCGTCGACGTTCACCACGGCAACCGTGCCGCCGATGACGGCCGGGAACTGCAGCAGACCGTTCTTTTCCAGGTCGGCTGCCTTCATGGGATCGTCCGAAGCGCCGAAATCGACGGTCTTGGCAATGATTTGCTGCTGGCCGCCGCCCGAACCGATGGACTGGTAGTTGACGGCGCTGTTGGTGGCAGCCTTGTAGTCGGACGCCCACTTGGCGTAGATCGGGTACGGGAACGATGCGCCGGCGCCGGTCACGTCGGCGGCCTGGACGGCAAACACGGCGGCGCTCAGCGCGACGCCCAGGGAAACTTGTTTGAAGACACGTTTGAACATCAGGGTTCCTTCTGTGCTCGTTGGAGGAGTCTGGCAGGCTTTGGAAATTGCCTGTCTTTCAGCGACCCTCGCATATTAGGAGCCCAAGATGACAGGATAGTGACAGTCATGATCCCCCCCCCGAGGCGCTGCGCGCCTCCCCCCCAGGGGGGCGCCGGTGGCGGACCGGCGGAGCCGGATCCGCGCGGCCTGGCTTGGGAGGATTTGCCTCGAACGCCACCCTCGAAGGGGGGCGGAGTGACCGCCGCCTCGTCGGCCGCCCTTAAAAACGGGGGCATAGTGGAAAAATGGGCGGGGTCTTGCTTCGGAACACCGCCCCGGGACCGGGGCAGTGCAGCGGGACGTTACACGCCCAGCTTCTGCATCAGGTACTGGTGCAGGTTGAAGGGCTCGCGGCGGCTCTTGACGCGGGCGTAGTCGCCGTCGGCCTGCTGCTGCCAGGCCAGCTGGTTGTCGCGCAGGGCGTAGGTAAAGGCCTCGTCGATGACGCGCTTCTTCAAGGTCTTGTCGTAGATCGGGAAGGCGATTTCGACCCGGCGGAAGAAATTGCGGTCCATCCAGTCGGCCGACGACAGGTACACGGTCTCTTCGCCGTCGGCATAGAAGTAGAAGACCCGCGAATGCTCCAGGAACCTTCCCACGAGGGAACGCACCCGGATGTTCTCGGACAGCCCTGGCACGCCGGCGCGCAGCGCACATACGCCGCGCACGATCAGGTCGATCTTCACGCCGGCCTGGCCGGCCTTGTAGAGTTCCTCGATGACCTGCTCTTCCAGCAGCGAGTTCATCTTGGCCATGATGCGCGATCGCTTGCCGGCCTTGGCGGCGCGGGCCTCGGCGCGGATCAGCGCCACCATGCCGTCATGCATGGTGAAGGGCGACTGCATCAGCGCCTTGAGCGAACGGCGCGCGCCCAGGCCGGTCAGTTGCGCGAACACCTTGTCCATGTCCTCGCACAGCTTCGGATCGGCGGTGAGCAGGCCGAAGTCGGTGTACAGCCGCGCCGTGCGCGGATGGTAGTTGCCGGTGCCCAGGTGAGCATAGCGGCGCAGGCGCCCTTTCTCGCGGCGCAGCACCACGGCCATCTTGGCGTGCGTCTTGTGCGCCACCACGCCGTACACCACGTGCGCCCCCACCTCTTCCAGCTTGGAGGCCCAATTGATATTGGTCTGCTCGTCGAAGCGGGCCATCAGCTCCACCACCACCGTCACTTCCTTGCCGGCGCGCGCGGCGGCCAGCAGGATCTTCATCAGCTCGGAATCCTCGCCGGTGCGGTAGATGGTCTGCTTGATCGCCATGACGTCTGGATCCAGCGCGGCGGCGGTCAGGAAATCGATGACCGGCTGAAAGGACTGGTAGGGATGGTGCAGCAGGCGGTCCTGCTCGGCCACCGCCTCGAACAACTCGGCCGGCTTGTCGCCCACGCGGTCGAACGGCGCCGGCACGGGCGCGCGGTAATCCGGGAACAGCAGGTCCGGCCGCGACTCCGAATTGCATAGCTGCATCAGGCGCGACAGGTTCACCGGCCCTGGCACGCGGTAGGTGTCTTCCGCCTTGAGCGAGAACTCGCGCTGCAGGAAGTGCTCGAGCTCGACCGGCGTCAGCTTGTCGATTTCCAGGCGCACCGCGGCGCCGAAGTTGCGCTGCGACAATTCGCCCTGCAAGGCATGGCGCAGGTTGGTGACTTCTTCCTCGTCCACGAACAGGTCGCTGTTGCGCGTGACCCGCCACTGGTAACAGCCCAGCATCTCCAGCCCGGGGAACAGCTCTCCCACGAAGGCGCGCAGCAACGAGGTCAGCAGGATGTAGCCCTCGGGCTGGCCCGAGAGTTCCTGCGGCATTTTGATCAGGCGCGGCAAGGCGCGCGGCGCCTGCACCACGGCGATCGAAGCCTGGCGGCCGAAGGCGTCGGCGCCGGACAGCGACACGATGAAATTCAGGCTCTTGTTGTAGACGCGCGGAAACGGATGCGCCGGGTCCAGCCCGATAGGCGTCAGCAGCGGCATCACGTCGCGGTTGAATACGTCCCGCGCCCATTCCTGCTGCTGCGGATTCCACTCGGACGCGTGGTGCAGCGAGATACCCTCGGCATGCATGGCCGGCAGGATCTCGTCATTGAGCAGGTTGTACTGGCGGTTGACCAGCTCGTGCACCGCCTGCTGCACATTCTCGAACGCCTGGTCCGGCGTCATGCCGTCCGGCCCCACCAGATTCGGCGACTGGCGTTGCTGCTCCTTCAGGCTGGAAATCCGGATCTCGAAGAACTCGTCCAGGTTGGAGCTGACGATACATACGTAGCGCAGGCGTTCCAGCAAGGGAGTCTTGGGGTTCTCCGCCATCGCCAGCACGCGTTCGTTGAATTTCAGCAGCGACAACTCGCGGTTCAGAAGCAAGGGCTCGGCAGGAGGGCGTGAGGGCATACCGGATTCCATACGTAGGGAGAGCGTGGAGTTTTACTGCAAAAAAGTGACGGTTCCATGACACTACGCCAAAAACGTAGCGTACGCTAAAACCGGGACGTATAGCGGGACGCCGATGCGCCGCAAGCCCCTGTTCCGTAAGAAAAAAAGCGTAATCGGGAGCGCTGTCACATGGGGTCTCTATAATCGGCCCACCTCTCAGCCAATATTACGAGCCGCATGGATCAACTTCTGGCCGCGGTGGACCTTGGGTCCAACAGCTTCCGCCTCTCCATCGGACGCATCGTTCAACAGGACGGTACGCCCCAGATCTATCAGATCGACCGCCTCAAGGAAACCGTCCGGCTCGCGGCCGGCCTGGACTCCGAAAAATGGCTGGGCGATGACGCCATCGACAGGGCCATCGCGGTGCTGGAGCGCTTCGGCGACCGTCTGCGCAGCTTCCACCCCAACCGGGTCCGCGCCGTCGCCACCAACACCTTCCGCGTCGCCCGCAACACCCGCGACTTCCTGCCCCGCGCCGAAGCCGCCCTGGGATTTCCCATAGAAGTCATCGCCGGCCGCGAAGAGGCCCGCCTGATCTTCTCCGGCGTGGTCCACACCCTGCCCCCCTCGCCCAACAAGCGCCTGGTCATCGACATTGGCGGCGGCTCCACCGAGGTCATCATCGGCAAGGGCCATGAGCCCGGCCTGATGTCCTCGCTCTACATGGGCTGCGTCAGCTACAGCCGCCAGTTCTTCTCGGATGGCGTGGTCGACGCGCACCAGATGAAGCAGGCCGAGTTGGCGGCCCGGCGCGAGATCGAAGTGATCGCCAAGCAGTACCGCAAGATGGGCTGGAAGGAAGCCTACGGCTCTTCCGGCACGGCCAAGGCGCTGTTCGCGATCCTGACCGAATGCCGCTTCTCGGACCGCGGCATCACCCGCGCCGGCCTGAACAAGCTGAAGGAGCGCATCATCCGCTCGGGCCGCGTGGTCCCGTCCGAACTGCCCGGTATCAAGATCGAACGCTCGGACGTACTGCCGGGCGGCCTGGCCATCATGAGCGCCCTGTTCGACGAACTGGGCATCGACGTCATGCACACCGGCGACGGCGCCCTGCGCCTGGGTGTGCTGTACGACCTGCTGGGCCGCGACGACGAGCATGACAAGCGCGACGAATCAGTGCGCCAGTTCATGAAGCGCTACCACGTCGACGTCAACCAGGCGCGCCGCGTGCACCATGCCGCGCTCACGCTGTTCGACGCGCTGTTCCCGGATGGCCCGGAACGCGCCGAGCTGCGGCCCGCCCTGGGCTGGGCGGCCGACCTGCACGAAGTGGGCCTGTCCATCGCCCACAACGCGTACCACAAGCACACCGCCTACGTGCTCGAAAACGCCGACATGCCGGGATTCTCGCGCGCCGACCAGCAACTGCTGGCGCTGCTGGCGCTGGGCCACCAAGGCAAGCTGACCAAGCTGGAACCGCTGGTGCGTTCGCGCGCGCAATGGAAGGCCATCCTCAGCCTGCGCCTGGCGGTACTGCTGTTCCGCCGCCGCAACGAAATCGAACCGCTGCCGCTGACGGCCTCGGTGCGCGACAACTCCATCGTGGTGCGGGTCAATCGCGAATGGCTGGCGCAACATCCCCTGAGCGACTTCACGCTGCGCGCGGAAGAAGCCGAGTGGAACAAGGTCGGATTTTCGTTCGAACTGCTGGAGTTCTGAGGAACTGGCGGGAGCCCGCGACGTTTGCATCCGGCCCCGCACTGCGGGGCCGGCGCGTTAAAACGGCGAAAGATCCGTTTCGCGATCGAGCCGCTTGAGCTCCATGCGCAAGGGCCGGGTGGCTCGCCGTATCAGCCTGATCTTCATGCGGCGGAACAGGCGGCGCATGATGATCAGCGCTGAACAGTGGCGGGCTGGTCCAGCCCGAAGTGGCGGCGATAACGCTCGTCCATGCGGTCCATCTTGAGCAGCACCGGGAAATCCGCGGCATTGAAGTCCGGATCCCAGGCGGGCTCGCCACAGACCTTGGCGCCCAGCTTCAGATAGCCCTTGATCAGCGGCGGCACGCGCGCCGGCAACGTACTGTTGAGCTTTTCCACTGGATAACGGTGCAGTGGCGTCACGCGTGGTTCGTCACCCTGCGGCAACTGCTTGGAAATGGTGCGCCACACTTCGGCGGCAGTAACGCCGTCGTCGCGCAGGCTGACGCTGGCGCAGCCCAACACGTATTCGTAGCCGCCGCGGCGCAGGTACTCGGCCAGGCCTGACCACAGCAGCATGATGACGCCGCCGCCACGGTAGTCGGGATGGGTGCAGGAACGGCCGACTTCGACCAGCTCGTCCTGGATGGCCCCCAGCCCGGACAGGTCGAACTCGGACTGCGAGTAATAGCCGCCAGCCTCGCGCGCCTTTTCCGGCGTCAGGATGCGGTAGGTGCCGACGACGCGGCCCGTATCCAGCTCGCGGACCATCAGGTGTTCGCAGAATGGGTCGAAGCGGTCCTGCTCGATGCCGTCCTGGGCATCGGGGAACACCACGCCCATGTCCTCGGTGAAGACCTCGTAGCGCAGGCGTTGAATCTGCTCGATTTCTTCAGCGGTGCGCGCCAAGCCCACCACCAGCACCTTGGCGGCGGCGCCGGTCCAAGGTTCTGCGGCATTACGGCTCGGATTGATGCGTGCTAATTCCAGCATTGCGCGAAGCTCCTAGAGAGTCCAGCCAGTGTGGACGCCCTGTATGTCAAAGACTTGACCAATATGTTACGTGACTATGAAGTTTAGTTCGGGGCAGCTAAATCAATCTCCCGCCCAAATCGACAAAACTTTACAAATGTATACAGACCCTGAACAAACAAAGGCCACCCGTCACGCACCGGGTGGCCTTGCTTGGAATCAGAGCCGGCGTTTATCCCAGGCTGGCCGCAAGTTTCTCGGCGCAGGAGACGGCCAGGGCTTCGTCTTCGGCCTCGACCATCAGGCGCAGCTTCGGCTCCGTGCCCGAAGCGCGGATCAGGATGCGGCCGCGGCCGTCCAGCTCGGCTTCGACGGCCTTGCGCGCGGCGCTCAGGCCGGCGTGCGTCTTCCAGTCCTGGCCGGGGGCCAACGGCACGTTGATCATCTTCTGCGGGTACATGCGCAGGTCGCTCACCCATCCCGCCAGCCCGACTGAATTGCGGCGCAGCGCGGTCAGGACCTGCAGCGCGGCGACGATGCCGTCACCGGTCGAATGGCAGTCCAGGCACAGCAGATGGCCGGAGCTCTCGCCACCATACAGCCAGCCGCGCGCCTGCATCTGCTCCAGCACGTAGCGGTCGCCGACGTTGGCGCGCTCGAAGCCCACGTCCAGGCGCTGCATTTCGCGCTCGAAGCCGAAATTGGTCATCAGCGTGCCGACCACGCCGTCCACCTTGCCGCGCTGCATGCGTTCGCGGACGATGGCGTACATGAGTTCGTCGCCGTTGTAGATGCGGCCTTCGCCGTCCACCATCTGCAGCCGGTCGGCGTCGCCATCCAGCGCGATGCCCAGTTGGGCGCCGCGGGCGCTGACTTCCTTGGCCAGCAATTCGGGGTGCAACGCGCCCACGCCCTTGTTGATGTTGAAGCCGTCCGGGTTGACGCCGATGGCGTGCACTTCGGCGCCCAGTTCGCGGAACACATGGGGAGCGATGTTGTAGGCGGCGCCATGGGCGGCGTCCACCACGATCTTCATGCCATTGAGGTCCAGGTCGTTCGGGAAGGTGCTCTTGCAGAATTCGATGTAGCGGCCTTGCGCGTCACCCATGCGGCGGGCGCGGCCCAGCGCTTCCGAGCTCACGCAGCCCAGCGGCTCATCCAGGGCGGCTTCGATGTCGGCCTCGATCTCGTCGGGCAGCTTCATGCCCTGCGCCGAAAAGAACTTGATGCCGTTGTCCTGGTACGGATTGTGCGAAGCGCTGATAACGATGCCTGCCACCAAGCGCAGCGCACGGGTCAGGTAGGCCACCGCAGGCGTCGGAATCGGGCCGGCCAGCAACACGTCGATGCCCGCGGCCGACAGGCCGGCTTCCAGCGCCGATTCCAGCATGTAGCCGGAAATCCGCGTGTCCTTGCCGATCACGACCTGCGGGCGGGAACCGCCGCGCACGGCATGTTCGCGCGCCAGCACTCGGCCGGCCGCGTAGCCCAGGCGCAGGGCGAATTCGGCGTTGATCACCGGACCGCCGACTTCACCGCGGACACCGTCGGTACCGAAATATTTACGTCGAATCATGAACTGATTGCTCCTTGTTCTGCCGCGTGCCATACCTTGAGCGCGTCGACCGTGGCCGCCACATCGTGCACACGCACGATGGACGCCCCACGCGCCACGCAGGCAAGCGCTGCGGCGATGCTGCCGGGCAACCTGTCGCCCACGGGTCGGCCGGTAGCCTGGCCGATCATGGATTTGCGCGACAGGCCGATCAGCAATGGATAGCCGGCGCTGCGCAAGCTGGACAGCCGGCGCAGCAGTTGAAAATTCTGGTCGCCCGTCTTCCCGAAGCCGAAGCCCGGGTCCAGCACGATGCGGCGAGGGTCGATCCAGGCCGCGCGCAGCTTGTGCGCGCGAGCCCCCAGGAAGAGCCCGATCTCACCGATCAGGTCGGAGTATTCGGGCGGGGCGGCCTGCATGGTGCGGGGTTCGCCCTTCATGTGCATCACGCATAGCCCGCAGCGCGAATGCGCCACTGCCTCGACGGCGCCGGGCTGCCTGAAGCCATAGATGTCGTTGATCATGTCCGCGCCGGCATCCAGCACGGCGCGCATGACTTCGGGCTTGAACGTGTCGATGGACAGAGGCACGCCGCAATCCCGCAGCGCCTCCATCACCGGCAGCAGCCGGGCCAGCTCGTCGGCCACCGAGACCGGATCGGCCCCGGGACGCGTGGACTCGCCGCCCAGGTCCAGGATCTGGGCGCCTTCGGCGATCAATTGGCGCGCATGCGCCACTGCGGAATCCGTATCGTCGTGCTGGCCGCCGTCGGAAAAGGAATCCGGCGTGACGTTGACGATACCCATGACAAGCGGGCGCTCGAGATCAAACTCGAAGCGCCCGCAAAGGAAGTTATTTGCCATAACTCAGGATGAGCGGCCTCAGACAGCGGCAGCCGTATTGCCACCTGCCGCCAAGCCCGTGGGCGGCGTGTCGGACGTGTCCGACGGGCCCTGAGGCGTCTTCGGGGGACGCGGCGGGCGGCCCTCGACGATGTCATTGATCTGGTCCGCGTCGATGGTTTCCCATTCCAGCAGCGCGGCGGTCATCACTTCGACCTTGTCGCGGTTGTCTTCCAGGATCTTGCGCGCAACGCCGTACTGCTCGTCGATGATGCGGCGGATCTCGGTATCCACCTTCTGCATGGTGGCTTCGGACATGTGCGTGGTCTTGGTGACGCTGCGGCCCAGGAACACTTCGCCTTCGTTCTCGGCATAGACCATGGGGCCCAGCTCGTCGGTCATGCCGTAGCGCGTGACGATGTCGCGGGCGATGGCGGTGGCGCGTTCGAAGTCGTTCGAGGCGCCCGTCGTCATCTGATCCATGAACAGTTCTTCGGCGATGCGGCCGCCGAACAGCACGGCGATGGTGGACAGCAGGCGGCCCTTGTCCATGCTGTAGCGGTCGGTCTCAGGCAACTGCATGGTCACGCCCAGCGCGCGGCCGCGCGGGATGATGGTGACCTTGTGGACCGGGTCGGTCTTGGGCAGCAGGCGGGCGACGATCGCGTGGCCGGACTCGTGGTACGCGGTGTTCTTGCGTTCCTCTTCGGGCATCACGATGGAGCGGCGTTCCGCACCCATGATGATCTTGTCCTTGGCCTTTTCGAAGTCGGACATGTCGACCGTGCGGCCATTGCGGCGGGCGGCGAACAGCGCGGCTTCGTTGACCAGGTTGGCCAGATCGGCGCCGGAGAAGCCCGGGGTGCCGCGCGCCAGGACGGTCGCGTCGACGTTGGGCGACAGCGGAACCTTGCGCATGTGGACCTTCAGGATCTGCTCGCGGCCGCGGATATCGGGCAGCGGCACCACGACCTGGCGGTCGAAACGGCCCGGACGCAGCAGCGCGGGATCCAGCACGTCGGGACGGTTGGTCGCGGCGATGACGATGACGCCCTGGCCGGACTCGAAGCCGTCCATTTCCACCAGCATCTGGTTCAGCGTCTGTTCGCGTTCGTCGTTGCCGCCGCCCAGGCCGGCGCCACGCTGGCGGCCCACCGCGTCGATTTCGTCGATGAAGATGATGCAGGGAGCGTGCTTCTTGGCGTTTTCGAACATGTCGCGCACGCGGGCAGCGCCCACGCCGACGAACATTTCAACGAAGTCGGAACCCGAGATGCTGAAGAACGGCACCTTGGCTTCGCCCGCGATGGCCTTGGCCAGCAGCGTCTTGCCGGTACCCGGCGAGCCGACCATCAGCACGCCGCGCGGAATGCGGCCGCCCAGCTTCTGGAACTTGCTGGGGTCGCGCAGGAAATCTACCAGCTCCTGGACGTCTTCCTTGGCTTCGTCGCAGCCGGCGACGTCGGCGAAGGTGATCTGGTTGGTGTTTTCGTCGAGCATGCGGGCGCGCGATTTGCCGAAGCTGAATGCTCCGCCCTTGCCGCCGCCCTGCATCTGCCTCATGAAGAATACCCAGACGCCGATCAGCAACAGCATGGGGAACCACGACACGAAGATGCTCATCAGCAACGACTGCTCTTCGCGCGGCTTGCCCGAAACCTGGACGCCATACTTCAGCAGATCGGAGACCATCCAGAGGTCGCCCGGCGAAGTCAGCGTATAGGCACGGCCTGCATCGGGGGTAACGTACAGCACGTCGCCCTGGACGTCGACCTTGCGGATACGTCCCGCCTTGGCGTCGTCCATGAACTGCGTGTAGGTCACGCCGTCCTGGGTCTGAGCGCGTCCGTCGAACTGCTTGAAGACGGTGAACAGCACGAGGGCTATCACCATCCAGACAGCGACTTTCGAAAATGAATTATTCAAGGTCGATCTCCTGCTTTCGATTCCGACCAGCGACCGCGCACCCGCATATGGCACAGTCACAAGTATGTCAATAGCTCATTCTACCCTGTCAGACCTGATTGCGTCCCGGGATGGCTGAGCCCCTCTAAGTTTTGTCTGATTCGCGAATTTTCTGGTCGTTGTCCCGGCAGGCTGTGAGTTTTTCGAATTCGGGGCGACGCGCCCCGGACCCGGGCTACTTCAGATCGCGCGCAACCAGAAAGGTTTCGGAGGATTTGTCCCGCGATGCCTTCGGCTTGCGTTCGACCACCCGCTTGAAGCGCT
Organism: Achromobacter sp.; assembly: GCF_036567245.1. Taxonomy (GTDB): domain Bacteria; phylum Pseudomonadota; class Gammaproteobacteria; order Burkholderiales; family Burkholderiaceae_B; genus Achromobacter. The sequence continues at coordinate 23,274 of NZ_DATCUY010000143.1, forward strand.
GTTTGAAGGACTCCACGATCTGCGAAAAGCCGCTGCCGTGGAAGGCCTTGACGATCAGCACCCCGTTGGGCTTCAGGTGGGCGCAGGAGAATTCCATCGCCAACTCGCACACATGCTGGATGCGCGCGGAATCGGCAATACCCACCCCTGACAAGTTGGGGGCCATGTCGGAAATAACAAGGTCCACCGCGCGCGATCCGACCATGTCTTCCAATTGTTTCAAAACTTCATCATCGCGGAAGTCGCCCTGGATGAATTCGACGCCCGCGACGGGCTCCATGGGCAGCAGATCGAGCGCGATGATGCGTCCGTCCACGATCCCGCCCGGCCCCGCCAGGCGCTCGCGCGCCACTTGGGACCAGCTGCCGGGCGCCGAGCCCAGGTCGACCACCAGGTCGCCCCGGCGCATCAGCTTCTCGGTATCCAGGATCTCGATCAGCTTGAAGGCGGCGCGGGCCCTGTAGCCCTTCTGTTGCGCCAGCTTCACATAGGGATCGTTGATGTGCTGGTGAATCCAGTCTTTGGAGAATTTATTCTTGGCCATTACCGTACAATTCCACGCATGCCTATATTAGAACTTACCTCTCGTGAGCGCAGCGACCTTCGGTCCGCCGCTCACCCTCTGCGCCCCGTCGTCCTGATTGGCGACAATGGCCTGACCGAAGCCGTGCTCAAGGAAATCGACCTGGCACTGACTTCGCATGGCCTCATCAAGGTGCGCGCCGGCGGTGATGACCGCGAGGCCCGCGACGCAATGCTGTCGACCATCTGCGACACGCTTTCCTGCGCTCCCGTACACCACCTGGGCAAGACGCTGATCCTGTTCCGCCCGCTGGCCGGCAATATCAAGCCCGCCGCGCTGGCCGCCATGGAACCCGAGCGCCCCGCCAAGCGCCGCGCCTCCGAGCCGCATACGCCCAAGAAGCTGGCCGCCGAAGGCAAGACCCTGGCCAAGCGTCCGCGCCGCAGCGAATCCGAAGAGCCCAAGCCGAAGACGCGCTTCGTGCCCCAGGACCAGCTCAACAAGAACGGCAAGCCCATGCGTCCCGGCACCAAGAAGACCACCGCCAGCGCTCACGGCATTCCCCGCCGCGGCGGCAGCGCGCTCAGCCTGCGGGCCGGAGCACGCAGCGGCACCAGCCGCAAGTCGTCGAAAAGGTAAGCGCCGGGCACAAAAACGGGCGCTTTACGCGCCCGGTCCACCATAGCGATCCGCATTAAACCGCGGAATTCAGTCGAACGCACGGTTCGGACTATGGTGTTTTGACAACATCCAGCTTACTACGTTGGCGTCAGATGTAACGGACGCCCAGGACTTCATACTCGCGAACGCCAGCCGGGGCCACGACCTCGACCACGTCGCCTTCGCTCTTGCCGATCAACGCGCGCGCCACCGGGCTCGACACGGAAATCAGGTTCGACTTGATGTCGGCTTCAACGTCGCCGACGATCTGGTACGTCACACGATCGCCCGAATCCAGGTCCTCGATGTCGACGGTAGCGCCAAACACGGCGCGCCCTTCGGCCTCAAGGGCGGTAGGGTCGATCAAATGGGCATTGGAAAGCGTGCCTTCAAGCTCGGCAATCCGGCCCTCGATGAAGCCTTGGCGCTCGCGAGCAGCGTCATATTCGGCATTTTCCGACAGATCACCCTGCGCACGCGCTTCAGCGATCGCGTTGATAACGGCAGGACGTTCCACGGTTTTCAGCCGCTGGAGCTCTTCTTGCAAGCGCTCGGCCCCGCGCACGGTCAAAGGAATGGCAGACATGTCGTTTCCCAAACAAAAGTAGAAAACGCCCCGGACGGAGCGTTCTCGGTGAAGGTCGTAACCCTGGCGCGCGCAGTCGATCGGGGTATCGAGTGACGAGCGGCGCGGACGACCAAAACAAAACCCCGGCTCGGGTCGGAACCGGGGCAATCAAGGTCATATTGTGGTCAAAGTCCACGGGAATTGCAAGCCGCTGGAGAAAACGCCGTTTTCGCTGCATTTCGCTGCTGTAACCCGCTAAAACCCGTCATTTCTTCCAGTTTGTCGGATTCGTCGGAAAACCGGGCTGTGCAGGCCGGCGGCCGCGCCAGCGTGGCGCATGTGTTGTGTAAAAACTACTCTTCGATAGTTTTTTGCGACACAGCCAAAGCACAACTCCCAAAAACGCCAGAAAAGTCGGACTGAAGCAGTATAAAACAACAAATTGTGTCATTAATAACAATTAAATACATTTGCACTCAGAGAACTTTCGTCTGGCCAGGGCCGGCAGACCGTAAGCACGAGCCAGGCGCAAGAGTCTTGTTTTTGCGGGTGTTTGCAGTGGTGGCGGACGCATCGCAGTCATCCGGCGCGACGTCCGCCGTTCCGCCACGCGGCGGGCGGCCTGGACCGTTCCCGCACGCGGCGGATCGCGTTCAAGAACGAGGAGCTCTCATGCTGGAAAAACTGAAAGTCCGTACAGGAATGCTGCTGGTTCTGGGCTGCTTCATCATCGCCCTGGCGCTGGCTTGCGGCTTGAGCTGGATGAACGCCGAGAAAAGCGTGACCGAGATCAAGGACCTGAACAATGTCGCGGTCCATCAGGTCGACCCGCTCTACGAGGCCAACGCCGCCCTGCTGCGCGCGCGGCTGGCGCTCGGTGCGGGCATGGCTGCCATGCAGGCCGGCGGCATGGACCAGGCCGGGCTGGCCGGCGAAGAAGCCGCCAGCCACCTGAAGCAGGCTCGCGAGCGCTTCGCCCGCTACATGGCCGTGCCCAAGAGTCCGCGCGGCCAGCAGCTGGCCCAGACGCTGCAGGGGCGCTTCACCGAGTACGCCGCCATCCTGGACACACTGGAATCCAACCTCAAGGAACGCTCGCCAGCCAAGTACCGCCAGGACGAGGGACGGCTGCCCCAGGCCGACGCCTACTTCATGAAAGACATGCAAGCCTTCCTGGCCCGGGTCCAGGAGCGCAGCGACGGCGTGCTGGAAAGCTCCGAGCAGACCTATGCCACCGCCCGGATCTCGGCGGTCGCGCTGATATCGGCCGCCCTGCTCCTGACCGCGCTGTGCTGGGCGTTCATCCGGCGCGCCGTGCTGCGTCCGCTGCAGGAGGCCGGCAGGCACTTCGACCGCATCGCGGCCGGCGACCTGACGAACCGCGTGGAAACCCGCTCCAACAATGAGATCGGCGTGCTCTTCGCGTCGCTCAAGCGCATGCAGGAGGGCCTGACCCGCACGGTAACGTCGGTACGACAAGGGGTCGATGAGATCAACGTGGGTTCGGCCGAAATCGCGGCGGGCAACGCCAACCTGTCGGTGCGCACCGAAGAGCAGGCCGCGGCGCTCGAGGAAACGGCCTCGACCATGGAAGAGCTGGCGGTCACCGTCAAGCAGAACGCCGAAAACGCCGCCCAGGCCAATCAGCTGGCCGCGGTCAGCATGGACGTGGCGCAGCGCGGCGGCCAGAACGTGGAACAGGTGGTCGCCACCATGCACGGCATCTCGGACAGTTCACGACGGATTTCGGACATCGTGTCGGTGATCGACGGCATCGCTTTCCAGACCAATATCCTCGCGTTGAACGCCGCAGTGGAGGCCGCGCGCGCTGGCGAACAGGGCAAGGGCTTCGCCGTGGTCGCCGGCGAGGTCCGCTCGCTGGCCCAGCGCGCCGCGCAGGCCGCCAAGGAGATCAAGACGCTGATCGAGGCCTCGGTCGATACCGTGGCCGCCGGATCGGCTCAAGTGGCCGCCGCCGGCCAGACCATGCAGGAAATCGTGGAATCGGTGCAGCGCGTGGCCGCGATCATGGCTGAAATCTCGGCGGCCTCGGCCCAGCAGGCCGGCGGCATTGACCAGGTCAGCCTGGCGATCACGCAGATGGACGAGGTGACGCAGCAGAACGCCGCGCTGGTCGAGGAAGCCTCGGCTGCGGCGGCCGCGATGGAGGAGCAGGCGCGGCGCCTGGCGGAGGCCACTTCCGTGTTCAAGACGCAATCAGGACAGGTGATCGAGGCAGCGCCGGTGGAGTTGCCCCGCACGGCCGCGGCCTCGCGCCTGTCGCGCACCTAGGCGCGCCAGCC
>NZ_DATCUY010000144.1:0-9422 GCF_036567245.1 Achromobacter sp.
AGCGGTCGAACTCGAATACGCTTACGCCGAAGACACGATGCCGCGCGGCGTGTTGGGCTTGAACGCACCTATGTTCAAATCCTACCTGCGCTTCATCGCCAACCGTCGTTGCCAGCAAATCGGTATCGAACCGCTGTACCCCCAGGAAGAGAATCCCTTCCCGTGGATGGCGGAAATGATCGACCTTAAGAAGGAACGCAACTTTTTTGAAACTCGCGTGATCGAATACCAAACCGGTGGCACGCTGAGCTGGGAGTAAAAGCAGTACGTCATCAGGCCCGGCGCGGGCACGCTCCAGATGCAAGGAGCGTCGCGTTCGCGACAGGCTTGATGATGTTCTCCCTGGTCAGGGTGTTTTGTCGCCGGGCCGCCCCAAGGCAAAACGCACCCCTTCGGGGGGCAGCAAGCCGAAGGCGCGGCGTGGGGGCATATCGAACACGTAGAACAAGCGGTCGGCGGCCTGTGATCAGGTCGCCTGCCGGCGCCATTTGAAATGGCTCGCGCCATAGGAGCGGGGGCCATATCAAATGGCTGTGCCGAATTCATTAGCGCAAACCGTAGTAGCTGTTGCTCGCACAGAACAGCGGCTTGCGCCGATGAATAGCCCGGGCACGATGCGCCGTTGGCGGATCGGGGCACGGGTTTAAGTTCTGGGACCCCTGAACCTAAGGAGCATGACCATGGCAACAGCCAAGAAAGCCGTAAAGAAAGCGGTGAAGAAGCCCGCCGCCAAGAAGGCAGTAGCGAAGAAGGCCGCACCGGCCAAGAAAGCTGCCGTCAAGAAGGTAGCCGTCAAGAAAGTCGCTGCCAAGAAGCCGGCAGTGAAGAAGGTTGCCGCCAAGAAGCCGGCAGTCAAGAAGGTCGCCGCCAAGAAAGCGGTAGCCAAGAAAGCCGTAGCCAAGAAGGCCGTCGCCAAGAAAGCGGTAGCCAAGAAGGTCGTCGCCAAGAAGGCCGTCGCCAAGAAGGCTGTCGCCAAGAAGGCGGTTGCCAAGAAGGCCGTCGCCAAGAAAGCCGTAGCCAAGAAGGCAGTCGCCAAGAAGGCCGTCGCCAAGAAAGCGGTAGCCAAGAAGGCCGTCGCCAAGAAGGCTCCTGCTGCCAAGAAGGCGGTTGCCAAGAAGGCCGTAGCCAAGAAGGCGCCTGCCGCCAAGAAGGCCGCTGCCAAAAAGGCCCCTGCTGCCAAGAAGGCTCCCGCTGCTGCCAAGCCTGCTGCAGCCAAGAAGCCTGCCGCCGCCAAGAAGCCCGCTGCGAAGAAAGCCGCTCCGAAGAAGCCCGTAACGCCGCCGTCCACGGCTGCCGCCCCGGGCGCGAAGACCGCGCTGAACCCCGCCGCGTCGTGGCCGTTCCCGACGGGTGGCCGTCCCTAATCAGGACGGTTCGAAGCGCTAGCTTCGCAGAGCCGCCTGGCCTAGGCCGGGCGGCTTTTTCATGTCCGCCCGGCCCGGAATCGGCCGGCCTCCCCAGAGGACTGCGAGCACGCGCTGCCTGCAGGCGATTTTTCACCTGGGCGTGCGACAATTGACTCCTCTTTTTCAGGGTGACCGTGTCCATGCTCGATGAAATCTTGCGCTTCCTTCTCGAAATCGTGTTCACGCTGTTCGGCGCGGCGCTGATTGCTCGCGCCTGGATGCACGCGATACGGCTGCACCCCTTCAATCCCTTGTCGCGCTTCATCTATCAAGCCACCAACTGGTTGGTGATGCCCCTGCGCAAGATCATTCCCGCCGGCAACAAGATCGACTGGACCAGCCTGGTCGCCGTATGGCTGTCCGCGCTGATCTATCTGGTGCTGGTCTGGCTGGTCGCGATCGGCGCGCTGATCCCAGTGGAATACCTGCCCAAAGCCATGGGCTCGGCCCTGATCATGGCCATCAAATGGGCGCTGAACCTGGTGGTGTGGCTGACGCTGATCCAGGCGGTGCTGTCATGGGTCAACCCGATGGCGCCCATGATGCCGCTGCTGCAGGCGCTGACCGCGCCCATGCTGGCCCCCATCCGCCGCCTGCTGCCACGCACCGCGATCGACTTTTCGCCGCTGGTGCTGCTGATCGTCGCACAGGTGCTGCTGATGGTGCTGTCCAACCTCAGTCAGCGCATGATGGGCCTGTAGGCGGCGGGGCGGCGCCCCGCCCCGCAGGGCCTTACGCCGGAATGCCGGCGTAGATCTCGACCAGCTTCTTGCGGTCGATCTTGTGGTTGTTCGACATGGGCAGCGCCGGACAGGCCACCAACTCGGACGGCACCATGTAAGGCGGCAGGCGCTGCGCCAACCGCTCCTTCCAGCCCGCCAGCGCGTCCGGCGCCAGCATGCAGGGCGCCTGTTCAGCCGCCACCCCCGCCACGAATCCGATCAAGCGCACCGCCGTGCCGTCGGGCCTGCGCAGCACCGCGCAGGCACCGCCCTCGACACCCGGCAGGCCGTGCAGCGCCTCGTCGATCTCGGCCAGTTCGATGCGATAGCCGTTCAGCTTGATCTGGTCATCCATGCGGCCGCGGCAGAACAGCAGGCCATCGCCCTCCATCTGGCCCAGGTCGCCAGTGCGAAAGGCACGGCGGCCGTCGGCGTAGGTGTAAAGCTTGGCCTCATTCAAATCCGGGCGGTTCAGATAACCGCGCATGACGTGGTCACCCACGATGCAGATCTCGCCTTCGTCCACGATCAACACGCTGTCGGGCTTGGCATGCCCCACCGGCAGCGGATCGTGCGCAGCCAGGACTGCGTCGGTGACCTCGATCCAGGTGGTCGCCACGGTGGCTTCCGTGGGGCCATAGGTATTCAGGATGACGGCGTCCGGGAAGCGCTGGCGCAGCTTTTTGGCCAGCGCCGACGGTAGCGGCTCGCCACAGAACAGGAAAGTACGCAGCGTGGGCAAGGCCACTGGCGAGAAATCGCGGTTGGCCAACTGCTGGTGCGCAAATGACGGCGTGGACACCCAGGCGGTGACGCCGTGTTCGGCCAGGCGGGCCATCCAGGCAGCCGGCGCGGCGATCTGCTCGCGCGCATTCAGCACGCAGCAGCCCCCTGCGGCCAGGGTGGCGAATACTTCGTACATGGACAGGTCGAAGCTGAACGGCGCCTGGTTCATGAACACGGGCGCCTCGCCCAAGCCGAAGCTACCCAGCATCCAGTCGCCCAGCAGGCCGACGCTTTCGCGGCCGATCTGCACGCCCTTCGGATCGCCAGTGCTGCCGGACGTGAACATGACGTAGGCCAGGCCGCGCTCGGCCAGCACCGCGCCCTCGCCGGGCGTGAAGCTGTCGCTGGCGGCATCGAACACGGCGGCGGCGCGAACGATCTCGACGATGCGGCGCAGGCGCTCTTGCGGATAGATGGTGTCCACCGGCACGAACGGCGCCCCGATCAGCAGGGCTCCCACCATGGCGACGAAGAACGAGGCCTCTTTGTGGCCATAGATGGCCAGCGGCACGTCCGGCGCCGCGCCATGCCTGCGCGCCTCCTCGGCCCAGGCACCGGCCTCGTCGCGCAATTGCGCCCAGCTCAGGCTGCGGTCGGCGGCAACGACGGCCGGCGCATCGGGCGCGCGCTCGCAATCAGTGAACTGGAAAGACTTCAGATCGAAACGCATGCCGAAACTCCCGGCGTCAGATGGGGCTGCGGCCGCTGAACACGTAAAGCGCCAGCGCAGCCAGAATCAGGGTGAGCACGCGCCCAAGAAAGCGCATGACGGGTTGCGCCAGCGCGGCCTGCAGGGCCGGACGGGTGCGGGCGGCGTTGATCAGCAGGTTGTGGCCTACCGAATACGCGCCGAACATCAGGCCGCTGACGATGTAGTGCAGCGACAGTCCGTTCCAGACGCCCATGGCCAGCAAGGTCGCGAAGATGCCGATGTTCTGCGCCGCCATGCGATGGCGTCCAAAGAACTTGGTCTTGCTCAACGCCTTGTAGATGGGCATGAACACCACGTCGCGCAGCCACTCCGACAGGCTGATGTGCCAGCGGCGCCAGAAATCCTGCGGGTTGAGCGTGGCCAGGGGATTGCGGAAGTTGATCGGCAAGGTAAAGCCGAACAGCATGCCGATACCGATCGCCATCGTGGAATAGCCAGCGAAGTCGAAGAACAGATAGGCGCTGTAAAGCGAGGCGTTGAGCGCCACGCCGGTGAACGAGTAGTCGTGCGCGTCCAGCGTCGCCAGGCCGTAGCGCCAGATCAGTTCGGCCACGCCGAACTTCTGGATCACGCCCAGCATGATGAGCTCCAGGCCGCTGAGCCAAGTGTTCAGGTTCACGCCTTCATAGCCGCGCTTCAGGTCCGCCTGGAAATTGCGCCAGCGGTACATGGGCCCGGCCAGGAGCGTCAGCGGGAAGAACAGATAGATGAAGTAGTCCAGCGGCGACACGCGCTCGTTGCGTTGCGCGAACAGCAGCACATCGATGGCGCGGAACGTGGCGAAGGACAGCCCCAGCATGGCGCCCAGGTGCGAAACGCCCGTCTTCACCAGCAGCAGCGGCGTCATGGTGATGATCACGGCCAGCCAGGTAGGGATGTAGTTGCGCCGCACGGCCCACAACGCGCTGCCGGAAATGGCCAGCAACGCGATGGGTTGATACGGCCGCGCCCAGAACACCGCCATCCACACGCCCAGGCAGATCACGCCGATGATGTGGCGGTAGCCGATCCGGAACGGCATGCCGAAGGAACGGTAGGCCAGCAGGCCCAGGCCGCCGCACAGGGCGCCGCCGAAAAAACTCAAGCTTGCAAACAATTCCATGGCGGGCTCAGAACTGTTGGTACTGGAATTCGACCTTTATCGGCCCGCCGCTGCCCGTGGTGGGCTGCGCCTGCAATACAAACACCAGGATCAAGCCGATATACAGGCACAGGTGCCAGAAGAAGCGGCGCCCCCAGGCGGCAGCCGCCTTGCGGGAATTCTGCGCTTCGTCGGCATGGCCGGCCTCAGGCGCGGCCGCGGGAAGAATCTTGCTCATCGGGAAAAGTACTCCGCAATGCCTTGATCGGCCATGGCCCAGCCGAGTTCAGCCAGGTGCATGTCGTCGCGCAGCATGCCCGGTTCGAACGGAATGCTGTAGAGATCCAGGCAGCCCATCTGATAGCGCTCGCACATGCCCGTGATGGCGGCCACCACCGGGTCGAAACGCTCCACGTCCAGGATGAGCTTGGGATTGAAGGGCTGGATGACGAAGTAGGCGCGAACCTTGCGCTTCTGCAGCAAGGCCATCACGCGTGACAGATCGCCGAGTTCCGCGCGGGTGATCGGATCGACGTCGGCGAACTCATTGCGGGCCGGAGAATACAGCGGCTCCAGGTACTGCTTGTAGTAATCGTCGCGCACATCGTAGGGATTGTGGCCGCCGAGGTCCTGCTCGACCGCGCGCGCCTGGTACGTCAGACGGCCCCACTGGCCCTGATCGAGGCGCGCGGCCGCCGGCCACGACACATAGCGGTGCGCGGGCACGGACAGCTTGCTGCGCGGACGGTCGGGCGCCGGCTCCTTGCGCGCATGCCACCACAGCGCCAGCTTGTCCTTCAGCTCCGCGACCTGACCATTTGCGATCAGCCACAGCAGGCCCCAGTTGGCGTTGTCGCTGATCCAGGTCTGCATCTGCTCGCGCGTGCTGGGCTGGTCCCAGAGACGGTCCCAGACCGGGCCGGTGACGTGCTCGGCGAACGCGCTGCGCGGCAACTGCCCGCCCGAGGCGAACCAGGCCGGCGACAGCATGATCACCAGCCGCGTATTGGGCGTGAGCGAATCCGCTACCGACTCCAGCACGCTGACGATGCCGTAGGACTGGAACATGGCATGGCCATAGGCCAGTGTCGGCACCTTCAGCTCTTCGGGAAAGAAGCGGTAAGGCACGAAACGCAGGTCGTGGCTGGACAATTCGGACGATCCCAGCACGACCAGCGTACCGTCGCTCAGGGCGTTGCCCAGGCGGTTCAGGTTGACGTGCTGGGTGCCCCAGTCCGGCCCCAGGTTGGGCAGGTAGTTGCTTTTGGCAGCCGCCAAGGCCGAAGGCGCCGACATGGGATTCACGACGCGGCTGAGCAGATCGTCCGCGCCGCAATACGTTCCCACCGCCAGAGCCACCGCCGTCGCGGCAGCCGCGACGTGAGACAACAGCCGGGTATTACGAAGTATGGGCAGCGACATAGCCGGCAAGCGTGCGGACCGACTGTAGGTGCTCCGCGATCTCGGGAGCCGGGATGCTGCAGCCGTACTCCGACTCGACCGCCAGCGTGATGTCCACGGCGGCGAGCGAATCGACCAGGCCGGTGGCAATCAACTGCGTATCGGGGGTGACTTTCTTCATGACGATCGACTCGACGATCTCGCCGATCCTGGTGTGGAGTTCTTGCTCGGTATGCATAGATAGTGCGGCGTTACGGGCCTGATTGGCCAAACATCCCCCGCCCCGGGATTCAGGACGACGAGATTACAAAGAAACGGCTGAAACCGGGCTGAAAACTCAGCCCCCCACGAACGACGTTTCAGATGCACTCAGTTACATGATTTTCGCACTGCGACGTCGATCGCAGGCGCAATCATGGCACTACGTTCGTGAAATCGCCATTGAACTTATGGAGGAAATGGCGAGAAAAGGCTGGCAAACGTAACGTTCGCGGGTAAATCCCCGGGCGCCGCGTTGCGGCCGAGCGACAGAATCTTACGCTTGCGCAACGGTACCTATGCCGCCCCGTTATGGGCCACAAGGCCGCCGACAATAAAAAAGCCCCCTGACGGGGGCTCTTGTCCAGCCGCGCCGCGAGCGGCGCCGGACTGGCGCTTACATCGGCGTGACGCGGGTCGGGCCCGAGCCGCTGATCACCTGCACGCGCTGGCCCACGCTGATGGGCACATCCGCTTCCTGCGCAACGACGCGGGTTTCGCCGTTGTCCAGGCGCACGGTGATTTCGTAGCCGGAGTTCTTGCCGGTCTGGTTCTCGATGGCATTGCCCGCCAGCGCACCCAGGATGACGCCGCCCACGGTGGCGATGGTGCGGCCGGTGCCGCCGCCTATGGCGTTACCCGCCACGCCGCCCAGCGCGCCGCCGGCAACCATGCCGACGCCGCTGGACTTATCGTTCTGGATCACGATGGGACGCACGCCGGTGACCGTGCCGGTACGGACGATCTGCTCGCGCTGCGCCTGGTCATAGCTGTAGACGCCGCTGGACGCGCTGCGGTTGGCGCAGCCGCCCAGGACCGCCATCGAGGTCACGACGGCGGCGATCGCCAGCCAGCGCCCCGCGCGCGGCGTCACCAAGGAAAAAGTTTTGCTTTGATTCATTTGGACTCCTCGATCGGCCATTGCCGACGATGTACTCATCATACCCCGGCCCGGAACGGGGGCCAGCGCAGCTGCAACACACTGAAACGCACCGCCAGAAGCTGAAAAAACCGGCCGGGAAAGGCGCCGGAACATGGCGCCTTAACCCCTCTCCAACGGTTCGACCACGGCGCAACTGCCGGGTTCCCGAGGAGTTCAGACAGGCAGATGGATGCCGTAGGTCGCATGCAGCACGGCGTCGATCTCGGTGCGCGACGGCGCGTGGTTCTGCGGTCCGCGCGAAGCGATCTTGATGGCGCCCATGACGTTGCCCAGGCGGCAGCTGTCTTCCCAGCTCCAGCCGCTGGTCAAGCCGTAAAGCAGGCCGCCGCGCTGCGCGTCGCCGCAGCCGGTGGGGTCCACCACCTGGGCCGCGCGCACCGGCGCGATCTGGATGGTCTTGCCCTCGGTCAGCAGCGTGGCGCCCTCCGCGCCGCGCGTCACCACCACGGCCTGCAGCGAGCGGGCGATGTCTTCCATGCTGCGGCCCGTGCGCTGTTCCACCACGCCGGCTTCGTAGTCGTTCACCGTCAGCGCCTGCGCCAACTTGAGCATGTGCTCCAGGTCCGCGCCGTCGAACAGCGGCATGGCCTGGCCCAGGTCGAAGATGAACGGGATGCCACGCTTATGCAGGCGCTCGGCGTGGGCAAACATGCCTTCCTTGGCGTCGGGCGCAACGATGGCCCAGGCCGCATCGGCGTCGCTCAGATCGTTTTCCGCCGCGTGCGACATGGCGCCGGGGTGGAAGGCCGTGATCTGGTTGTCGTCCAGGTCGGTCGTGATGAAGCACTGCGCGGTGAACGTGTCCGGAATCACCTTGACGCGGCTGACGTCGATGCCCAACCCGGCCATGCGCTCCATGTACTCGCCCGCGTCTTCGCCCACGGTCGCCACCGGCACGGGTTTGCCGCCCAACAGATTCATGTTGTAGGCGATGTTGCCGGAGCAGCCGCCGTATTCCTTGCGCATGCTGGGCACCAGGAACGACACGCTCAGCGATTGGATGCGGTCGGCAAGAATGTGCTCCTTGAAACGCCCTTCAAACACTGCGATGGTGTCGAACGCCATCGAACCGCAAACCAGGACTGGGGTTGCCATGCTAGTCATTCCTTAAGGAAAGAATTTATCGAGTTGGAAGCCATTGACCTGGACGCCAGTCACTTCAATGGGCACGGAGATCTTCAGTTTGACCTCGGGCGCGAAAGGACCGCGCAGTTGCTCAGGCGTCAGATAGTCTTCGGGCTTGAGCACGCGGCGCACCACCACCGTGTCGGACAGATCGTTCAAGTTCAGCACCAGCGCCGGCCAATGCTGCGGCTTGCTGTGGCGGTTGATCAGATCCACCGTCAGCACCAGGCGGCTGCGGCCGTCGTCGATCGCTGCGGCGCCGGTCGGCGGCTGCAGCGACGATGAGAGAATGTGGATGAGTTCCAAGCGGCGCGCATACCCCACGGTGCAGCCCAGCGGCTGGCACGCGGTCTCCAGCACCGGCCGCAGGATGGGCACGGAGTTGGCGATATCGGTGCGGTATGCATATACCAACTGCAGACCCAGCGCGATCAGGCCGATCAGGCAGGCATAACCCCACAACTTGCGCAGCAGGCCGTGGCGCTCTTCGCGGTCCTGGTCGAGGAATTCAGGCGGCGCGCGGCCCACGTCGGTTGCGCTGGAATAGCGCGTGCGCGTGTCGCCCAGCACTGGTTCGCCGGATTCTTCGGGGTCCGGGCCGGGATCGTCGCCGTATTCGTCGCGGTAATCGTCCCGATGCTCGTCGGTGTACTCGTTGTCGTATTCGTCGTCGCGCTCTTCGTCGCGCACGTCGCCGCGGGCACGGCCGATGGTAAAGGACGGCTCCGGATGCGCGACGCGCGAGGCGGTATCGGCGCGATAGCCGGGCTGAGGCGCCGCGGGAACAGTCCAGCGCGGCAGATCTTCGTCCTGGGCCACAACCTCATCGGCCGGACGATGACCGGCCCGGTGGGACGCAGGGCCATCGGCCCAGTCATCGACCGGGTCATCGATCAGATCATCGTCGTCGTCCTGCTCGCGCTCCTGCGCGCCGCGGGCCGGCTCCGCACGCCGGCGGATGTCGTCACGGCCGCGCAGCACGGCGGGC
>NZ_DATCUY010000145.1:0-11404 GCF_036567245.1 Achromobacter sp.
GGTATAATCCGAAGGTTTGATTATCGATTCTAAAACCGGGGTTTACTGTGCTGCCGCAACTTTTTCCCGAGGGGATCAACCGCTTCCCTCCTGCAATTCTGGCTCTGGCGGACGGTACCATTTTTCGAGGCGTGTCGATCGGTGCGCCTGGCCATACCGTTGCCGAAGTGGTGTTCAACACCGCGATGACCGGGTACCAGGAAATTCTCACCGATCCCAGCTATAGCGGTCAGATCGTCACGCTGACCTATCCGCACATTGGCAACACCGGCGTCAATGCCGAAGACGTCGAAGCCAATCGCGTCTATGCCGCCGGATTGGTGGTCCGCGACTGTCCCGCTCGCGTGTCGAACTTCCGTTCCACGCAATCCTTGCCCGACTATCTGGCCGCGCAAGGCATCGTCGCCATTTCCGGCATCGACACCCGCAAGCTCACGCGCATCCTGCGTGAAAAAGGCGCCCAGGGCGCCTGCATCTTCGTTGGCACCGACACCGAGCGCGCCGTTGAACTGGCCCGCGGCTTTGCCGGCATGGCCGGCCAGGATCTGGCCAAGGTCGTCTCGGTCAAGACCAGCAGCGAGTGGACCGATGGCACCTGGCAACTGGGCCAAGGCTTCTCCAAGCCCGACCAGTCCAAGTTCCACGTCGTCGCGTATGACTTCGGCATCAAGAACAACATCCTGCGCCTGCTGGCCGACCGCGGCTGCCGCCTGACGCTGGTGCCGGCGCAAACCAGCGCCGAAGACGTCCTGAAGCTGAATCCCGACGGTGTGTTCCTGTCCAACGGCCCGGGCGACCCCGAGCCTTGCGACTACGCCATCGCCGCCACGCGCACGTTCCTGGACAAGAAGCTGCCGGTGTTCGGCATCTGCCTGGGCCATCAGATCATGGGCCTGGCCGTCGGCGGCAAGACGCTCAAGATGAAGACCGGCCACCACGGCGCGAACCATCCCGTGCAGGACCTCCAGTCCAAGCGCGTGTTCATCACGAGCCAGAACCACGGCTTCGCGGTCGACGCGGCCAGCCTGCCGGCCAATGCGCGCGTGACGCACGTGTCGCTGTTCGACGGCACGTTGCAGGGCTTCGAGCTCACCGACCGCCCGGCCTTCTGCTTCCAGGGTCACCCCGAAGCCAGCCCGGGTCCGCACGACATCCTTGAACTGTTCGACAAGTTCATCGCCCTGATGTCCGGCCAAAAGTAAAGATTGCATCATGCCCAAGCGTACAGACCTAAAAAGCATACTCATCATCGGCGCCGGCCCCATCATCATCGGGCAGGCCTGCGAATTCGACTATTCCGGCGCGCAGGCGTGCAAGGCGCTCAAGGCCGAGGGTTACCGCACCATCCTGGTGAACAGCAACCCGGCCACGATCATGACGGACCCGGAAACGGCCGACGTCACCTACATCGAGCCCATCACCTGGCAAGCCGTTGAAAAGATCATCGAGCGTGAAAAGCCCGATGCGCTGCTGCCGACCATGGGCGGCCAGACCGCGCTGAACTGCGCGCTGGACCTGGCCCACCACGGCGTGCTGGCAAAGCACAACGTGGAACTGATCGGCGCCAACGAGCACGCCATCGAAAAGGCCGAAGACCGCCAGAAGTTCAAGCAGGCCATGACCGACATCGGGCTGGAATCGGCCAAGTCGGGCGTAGCCCACAGCATGGACGAAGCCTGGGAAGTGCAGCGCCGCATCGCGGCTGAAGTCGGCACCTCGGGCTTCCCGGCCGTGATTCGTCCCAGCTTCACGATGGGCGGTTCGGGCGGCGGCATTGCCTACAACGCCGAAGAATTCGAAACCATCTGCCGCCGTGGCCTGGAAGCGTCGCCGACCAGCGAACTGCTGATCGAAGAGTCGCTGCTGGGCTGGAAGGAATTCGAGATGGAAGTGGTCCGCGACAAGGCGGACAACTGCATCATCGTCTGCTCGATCGAAAACCTGGACCCGATGGGCGTGCACACCGGCGACTCGATCACCGTGGCGCCGGCCCAGACGCTGACCGACAAGGAATACCAGATCATGCGTAACGCATCGATCGCGGTATTGCGCGAGATCGGCGTGGATACGGGCGGTTCGAACGTGCAGTTCGCGGTCAACCCGCGCGACGGCCGCATGATCGTCATCGAAATGAACCCGCGCGTGTCGCGTTCGTCGGCGCTGGCCTCCAAGGCCACCGGCTTCCCCATCGCCAAGGTCGCCGCGCGCCTGGCCGTGGGCTACACGCTGGATGAACTGAAGAACGAAATCACCGGCGGCGCCACGCCCGCCTCGTTCGAACCCTCGATCGACTACGTCGTCACCAAGGTGCCGCGTTTCGCCTTCGAGAAATTCCCGACCGCCGACGCGCGCCTGACCACCCAGATGAAGTCCGTGGGTGAAGTCATGGCCATCGGCCGCACCTTCCAGGAATCGTTCCAGAAGGCGCTGCGCGGCCTGGAAGTCGGCGTCGACGGCCTGAACCAGAAGACCACCGACCGCGAGAAGCTGCAGGTCGAACTGGGCGAACCCGGTCCGGAACGCATCTGGTACGTGGGCGACGCCTTCGCGCAGGGCTTCACGCTGGACGAAGTGCACAACATCACGCACATCGACCCGTGGTTCCTGTCGCAGATCAAGGAAATCGTCGACATCGAGCTGGCGCTGGAACAGAAGACGCTGGCCGACCTGGATTACGCCACGCTGTGGGAACTCAAGCGCCGCGGTTTCTCCGACCGCCGCCTGGCCTTCCTGCTGGATTCCTCGGAATCCGAAGTGCGCAAGCTGCGCCACCAGTTGAACGTGCGTCCGGTCTACAAGCGCGTCGACACCTGCGCCGCTGAATTCGCCACCCGCACGGCCTATATGTACTCGACCTACGAGGAAGAGTGCGAAGCCGCGCCCACCGACCGCAAGAAGATTGTGGTGCTGGGCGGCGGTCCGAACCGCATCGGCCAGGGTATCGAGTTCGATTACTGCTGCGTGCATGCCGCGCTGGCGCTGCGCGATGACGGGTACGAGACCATCATGGTCAACTGCAACCCGGAAACCGTGTCCACCGACTACGACACTTCCGACCGCCTGTATTTCGAGCCGCTGACGCTCGAAGACGTGCTGGAAATCGTCCACAAGGAAAACCCGGTCGGCATGATCGTCCAGTACGGCGGCCAGACTCCGCTGAAGCTGGCGCGCGCCCTGGAAGCCAACGGCGTGCCCATCATCGGCACCAGCCCGGAATCCATCGACGTCGCCGAGGACCGCGAGCGTTTCCAGAAGCTGTTGAACAAGCTTGGCCTGCGCCAGCCGCCCAACCGCACCGCGCGCACCGAAGGCGAGGCCCTGGCCCACGCCACTGAAATCGGCTATCCCCTGGTGGTTCGCCCCAGCTACGTGCTGGGCGGCCGCGCCATGGAAATCGTGCACGAGCAACAAGACCTCGAACGCTATATGCGCGAGGCCGTGAAGGTCAGCAATGACTCGCCCGTGCTGCTGGACCGCTTCCTGAACAACGCCACCGAAGTGGACGTGGACTGCCTGGCCGACGGCGAAACCGTCTTCATCGGCGGCGTCATGGAACACATCGAGCAGGCCGGCGTGCACTCGGGCGACTCGGCATGCAGCCTGCCGCCGTACTCGCTGTCGGCGGAAGTCATCGCCGAGATCAAGCGCCAGACCACGATGATGGCCAAGGCCCTGAACGTCAGCGGCCTGATGAACGTGCAGTTCGCGATCCAGGGCGGCGACGTCTACGTGCTGGAAGTGAACCCGCGCGCCTCGCGCACGGTACCTTACGTCTCCAAGGCTACCGGCCTGCAGCTGGCCAAGATCGCCGCGCGCGCCATGGCCGGCCAGACCCTGGCCGCGCAAGGCATCACCAAGGAAGTCGTGCCGCCTTACTTCTCGGTCAAGGAAGCCGTGTTCCCGTTCGTGAAGTTCCCGGGCGTGGACACCATCCTGGGCCCGGAAATGAAGTCGACCGGCGAAGTGATGGGCGTGGGCACGAGCTTCGGCGAAGCCTTCGTCAAGTCGCAATTGGCCGCGGGCGTGCGCCTGCCGGAATCCGGCACGGTGTTCATCAGCGTCAAGAACCAGGACAAGCCCCTGGCGGTGGAAGTGGCGCGCGGCCTGCACGCGCTCGGCTTCAAGCTGGTCGCCACGCGCGGCACCGCTGCCGAGATCGAAGCTGCCGGCATCCCCGTGCAACTGGTGAACAAGGTCAACGAAGGCCGTCCGCACATCGTCGACATGGTGAAGAACGGCGAAATCGCGCTGGTCATTAACACCGTCGAAGAGCGCCGCAACGCCATCGCTGATTCGCGCACCATCCGCACCCAGGCGCTGGCCGCTCGCGTGACCTTCTTCACGACCATCGCCGGTGCCCGCGCCGCGGTCGAAGGCATGCAATACCTGCGGCAAGGCCTGGGCCTGCAGGTGTATCCGCTGCAGGAGCTGCACGCTTCCTTGCAAGGCTAAGCCGGCAAGCGACACAATAGGGCACGCGAGAGCGTGCCCTATTTTTTTGCAACGCGATTCCGCAACGCCACTACAGGCATCAGGCACACATGGAAAGAGTCTTCATCACCGGCGCAAGCAGCGGCCTGGGACGCGCCCTGGCGCAGCAGTACGCCTCTACCGGCGCCACGCTGGGCCTGCTGGGCCGGCGCGAGGACGCCTTGCGGGAATTGGCCGACAGCCTGCCCGGCGAGCACAGCTGCTATGCGGTGGACGTGCGCGACCGCCAGGCCCTGCATGCCGCGGCCCAGGATTTCATCGCCTTCTGCCAGGGGCGGGTGGACGTGGTCATCGCCAGCGCCGGCATCAGTGCCGGCACGCTGACCGAGCATGGCGAGGACTACGACGTCTTCAAGGCCATCGTCGACACCAATCTGCTGGCCACCGTGGCGACTTTCGAGCCCTTCATCGCGTCCATGCGGGCGGCAGGATCGGGCCGGCTGGTGGGTATCGCCAGCGTGGCGGGGGTGAGGGGGCTGCCGGGAGCGGGCGCCTACAGCGCGTCCAAATCGGCGGTGGTGACGTACTGCGAAAGCCTGCGGCTGGAGCTGGCGGCCGAAGGCGTGGACGTGGTGACGATAGCCCCGGGTTACATCAAGACGGCGATGACGGCGCATAACCCGTACTCCATGCCTTTCCTGATGGAAGCGGATGCGTTTGCGCGCCGCGCGCGCAGCGCGATCGGGCGGGGCGCCTCCTATGTGGTGATTCCGTGGCAGATGGGCATCGTGGCCAAGCTGATGCGCCTTCTGCCCAACGCCGTCTACGACAGGCTGGCCCGCAACGCGCCGCGCAAGCCGCGCCGGGCGCGCTGAGGGCTCAAGGCACCACGTCGTTGCCGACTTCGTCGGTCACGTGGCCCACGTCGCCCCAGTCCAGCACCTGCCATTTGCGCCCTTGCACGCCGACGCGGTTGATGCTGACGTTCAGCAGCGAGGCGTCGCGCGGCCCGTTCAGCGGCACGCCCGAGGCATGGCGCCAGATGATGTCCAGCACGCCGCCATGCGTGAACATCAGGATGCGTTCGTCGTCATGGCGGCTGGCGATGTCGTCCACGGTGGAAATGACGCGGGACTGGAACTGGCCCAGCGTTTCGCCGCCGTCCAGCGGGCGCAGGGGATCGCGGCTTTTCCAGGCGGCCGCGGCCTCGGGGGCGAGCACGTCGATGCGCTCGTGATCCAGGCCTTCCAGCACGCCGAAGCCGCGCTCGCGGATGCCTGGCTCCACCCGCACGCGCAGGCCGAGCTGTTCGGACACGGGCACGGCAGTGGCATGGGCGCGCTGCAGATCGCTGCTGTAAATGGCGTGAATGGGCGTGCGGCGGGCCTCGTCGCGCATGCGCGCGGCCAGCAGGCTGGCCTGGTTGACGCCGAATTCGTTCAGGGGGATGTCTTGCCAGCCTTGCAGGCGCCGCTGGCGGTTCCAGTCGGTTTCGCCGTGGCGGATGAACCAGATTTCAGTCATTACGGTCTTGATGCGGGATTAAAGCTGGGCCGGCGCAATGGGCGCGCGCGGTTTCCAGATGGTTTGAATGATCGAGCTTAACGCGACCAGCGCGGGCTCGCTAGCGCGCTCGTAGGGCAGGATGAAACCCAACATGGCGTCGACGCGCGCCTGGCCCCAGACGATGAAGTCATTGGAGGCCGCGCCCGCCAGCGCGGTTTCCTCGCGCAGCAGTGCGCAACCCGCGCCGGCTCGCACCAGCGCGTCCAGATTGGCCTGGTCGTCATTTTGCATCACGATACGCGGCGACAAGCCGTGGCGTTCGAACATGTCGCGCAGCAGCAGGTGCGTGTGGCTGCCTGAAGGGCCGTCCAGCCAGGGCAATTGCGCCACCTCGCGCCAGCCGCCGCGCTTGAGCACGGCGGCGTGCTCCTTGGGCATGGCGATGCGGTAGCGCACGCTGCGCAGCGGCTGCCAGAGCACGCCGCGCGGCGGATTGGCGGCGATGATCAGGGCCGCCGGCAGGCGGCCGGTGCTGACCTGCTCTGCCAGCGCGGCGGCGGTCAAGGTCTGGGTTTTGAGTTCGACCAGCGGCAGGCGCTGGGTGACGGCCGAAGCCAGTTCGCCCAGGCGCAGGAAATCCGGTTTTTCGCTGGGCACGCCCAGCTCGACCGCGCCGTGCAGGCTGCCCTGCAATTGTTGGGCCTCGGATTTGAACTGCGCGCCCAGCACCAGCAGCGATTCGGCGGTGGGCAGCAGCACCTCGCCGGCCTTGGCCAGGGCCAGCCGGCCGCCGCTGCGGTCGAACAGCGCCACGCCCAGGCTTTGTTCCAGCGCCTTGATCTGCGCGGTCACGGCGGGTTGGGTCAGCGACAGCGCCTCGGCCGCCTTCGTCAGGTTGCCCAGCCGGGCGACCGTGACGAAGGCGCGGATCTGATAGATTTCCATGGGCCCGAGTTTAGGCCGCCAGCAGCCGCACTTGGGTGGGTTCCAGCCCGATGGAGACGGGAGCGCCGACGGGGAAGGGCGACAGCCCGGCCAGATGCGATTGGTCCGCCGTCAGCCGCTGTTCGCCGATCTGCACCTGATAGCGCGTGAATTCGCCCAGGAACTCGCTGCTTTCCACGATGCCCGGCAGCCAGACATAACGCGCGTCGCCCAGCCCGTCCGCCATTTCGATTTGCACGGTGTGCGGCCGGAAGCTGGCGGCCAGGCGCGACGCGGCCGGCGCTTCGCCGGCGAGCGGCAGATGCAGGTCGCCCACGCCTTCCACCGCCAGCACCACGCTGCCGCTGGTGCGCTCGCGCACGTTGCCTTCCAGCACGTTCATCGTGCCCACGAAGTTGGCCACAAAACGGTTCACCGGATAGTCGAACAAAGTGCTGGGTGCGCCGATTTGCTGGACCACGCCATGGTCCAGCACCGCCATGCGGTCGGCGGTGGTCATCGCCTCTTCCTGGTCATGGGTGACGAAGATGGTGGTGATGCCCAGCCGGCGCTGCAGGCTGAGCAGGTCCTGGCGCATCTGCACGCGCAGTTTCTTGTCGAGATTGGACAGCGGCTCGTCCAGCAGCAGCACCTGCGGCTCGATGACGATGGTGCGGGCCAGGGCCACGCGCTGCTGCTGTCCGCCGGAAAGCTGGTTGGGGCGGCGCTTGCCATACTGGGACAGGCCGACCAGGTCCAGCGCGGCCTCCACCTTGGCGCGGATCTCGGCGCGCGGCAGCTTGCGTTCGACCAGGCCGAAGGCCACGTTGTCCCATACCGTCATGTGCGGCCACAGGGCATAGTTCTGGAACACCATGCCGATGTTGCGGTTCCAGGGCGGCGTGCCGCTGATGTCCTTGCCGTCTACCAACAGCTGCCCGGCACTGTGCCGGTTGAAGCCGGCGATCAGGCGCAGCAGCGTGGACTTGCCGGAGCCCGACGGCCCCAGCAGCGCGAAGAACTCGCCGGGTTCGATGTTGATGTTGACGTCCTTGAGCACTTCCGTCTTGCCGTAGGACAGCCGGATGTTGCGGCATTCGACGCTGACTTTCTTCATGCGGATTCCCCTTCATTGCGAGCCGGCCGCTGGCGCACCTGGGCGCGCTCCACCAGCAGGTGCGATACATACGTGCCGATGGCCACCGCGGCCACCGCCAGGACGCCGAGCGCAGCACCCGGGCCCCGGCCCGCCGCGCTCTGCATGTACAGATAGATGCCGTAGCTCATGGGCGCCTGGCTGTCCTTGGTCACCAGCATGATGGTGGCCGACAGTTCCACCGCCGCCGTCACGAAGCTGGTGACGAAGCCCGCCAGCATGCCGCCCGCCATCAGCGGCACCACCACGCGGCGTATCGTGCTCATGCGCGTCGCTCCCAGCGATTGCGCGGCTTCTTCCAGCGAAATGTTGATCTGCTGCAGCGATGCCACGCAGGAACGCAGGGCGTAGGGCAGCCGCCGCACCGAGTACGCGATCATGATGATGATCCACGACGAGGTTAGCAGGGTGCCGGTGCCGGGCAGCTCGATGCCGCGGAAGGTGCGCAGAAAACCGATGGCCAGCACGATGCCGGGAATCGCCAGCGCGGCGGAGGCCAGGAAATCCAGCCATTGGCGCGCCGGCAGGCGGGTGCGCAGCATCAGGTAGGCGATGGCGGTGCCGAGGATCACGTCCACGCCCGCGGCCAGGCCGCAATAGAGCAGGGTGTTGGCGATCATGCCCTGCGATTCGGAGAACACCGCCGAGTAATGCGCCAGCGTATAGCCGTCCGGCAGCGGCGCGAAGCTCCAGACGCTGGCCAGCGACAGCAGCAGCACGCCCATGTGCGGCGACAGCACCAGCAGCAGCACCAGGATGATCCAGCCATAGGCCAGCACGCTTTCCATCGGACCCAGCTTGCGTTTCTGGATCGAGCTGCCGCCCTTCTGCAGGGTGGAGTAATCGCGGCCCTTGAGCACGCGCGCCGACAGCCACAGCGCCAGGATCGAGAATCCGACCATGATGACGCTGATCACATAGCCTAGCGGATCCTCCAGGCCAACCTGGGTGATGCGCAGATAGGCTTGCGGCGCCAGCATGTTGGTGGTGCCCAGCACCAGCGGCGTGCCCAGGTCGTCGAACACCTTGACGAATACGAGGGACGCGCCGGCCACGTAGCCGGGCAGGGCCAGCGGGAAAATCACGCGGCGGAACAGGCGAAAACCCCGCGAGCCCAGATTGAAGGCCGCCTCCTCCATGGCGCCGTCGATATTGCGCAGCGCCACCACCAGGTTCATCAGGATGAACGGGAAGTAGTGCAGCGACTCGACGAAGATGACGCCGTTCAAGCCTTCCATGAAGGGGATGGTGAAGCCGAACCAGTCGTTGAGCAGCAGGTTCACGCTGCCCGAGCGGCCGAAGATCAGCTGCATCGCGACCGCGCCCACGAAGGGCGGCATGATCAGCGGCAGCACGCCCAGCGTCTGGATCAGCAGCGCGCCGCGGAAGTCGAAGCGCACCGTGAAGTACGCCAGCGGCACGGCGATCAGGGACGCCAGCAGCGCTGACCAGCCCGCCACGTAGAGGCTGTTGAAGAACGCTTCCTTCATCAGCGGCTGGTTGAAGAAGGCGCCGAAATGGCCCATGGTGAAGCTGCCGTCGGCGTTCACGAAGGCGCTGTAGAACACCGTGCCCACCGGCACGGCCAGGAACAGCAGCAGAAAACCGAACACCAGTAGCGCCGTCAGCAAGGGGCCGACGGGCAGGCGCGAGTGGCCCGAAGAATTCATCGAGATTCCCGAAATCGTTGCCAGGGGAAAACCGCGGCGACGGACGGGATAGGCCCCGTCCGGCTCGCGCGCGTCCTGCGGGTGTTGCGGCCTAGAGCGCGGCGGCCTGCTTGGCGAGCTTCACGGCTTCCTCGTAGTTCGCCTTGGAACGGCCGTTCCACTCGCCTTCCAGCTGGGTGATCTGCTGGTTCACGGCAGCGTCCTTCTTGTTGCCGGCGAAGATCGCCAGGAAGGCCGGATCCGCGGCCTTCTTGCCGTCCACGAGCGGGGCCCAGGTCAGCTTGCGGGCCTGCGCCAGCAGCTCGGCAGCGCGGCCGCTCTTGGCCTTGTCGCCCAGCTTGGCTTCGGCCTCGTAGATGGCCTTGGTGGCGGCCTGCAGTTCCTTCAGGCGGAACGTGACCGTCTGGTCATACAGCGATTGCACGACGTAGTAGCGCGACTGCGACAGGTCGGCGTTGAACTGTACCTTGCTGCGCTTGGCGATTTCGGCGGGGTCGGGATAGCCCTGGGGAATCTTGCCGGCCAGCGCCGTGTAGGGCAGCACCGGCAGGCGCGAAATCTTGGGCTCCAGCAGCAGCTCCTGACCGGCCTGGCTGAGGGTGAAGGCGATGAACTTCTTGCCCTCTTCGGTGTTCTTCGCGCCCTGAATCAGCGCGATGTTGGCCGGCACGATGGCGGTTTCGGAGGGATAGACGAATTCCACCGGGAACTTGGAATACTTGCTGGACAGGCCGAAGAAGTCGATCACCGGCCCGGCGCCGAACTGGCCGTTGTTCACGCCGTCCGGCACGCCGAACGAGCGCTCGGTGACGGCGCTGCTGTTGCCCGACATGCGCAGCAGGGTGCTCCAGCCCTCGTCCCAGCCTTCGCCCTGGAGGATGGTTTCCACGGTCAGGTGCATGGTGCCAGAACGCGACGGCGAAGTGATGCCGACGTGGCCGAACCATTGCGGCGACAGCAGGTCCTTCCATTCCACCGGCGCGGGGATCTTGTGCGCGGCGATGTAGCGCGTGTTGTAGATGATGCCGTAGCCGGCCAGCGCCTGGCCCAGGTACATGCCGCCCGGATCGTTGATGGGGTAGTTGCCGATCTTGTCCGGCACCTGCTTGTTGGCCACATCTGCGGAGCTCGCCAGCAGCTTGTCGCGGCCCAGCACTTCGAAGGCGTCGGGCGCGCTGGCCCAGAACACCTCGGGACGCTGGCCAGCGGGCGTTTCGCGCACATAGGCGATGCCCGACACGGTGTTCTTGTTCAGGATTTCCAGCGTGATGCCGGGATTGGCCTTTTCGAAGGCCGTCTTGTAGGCCTGGGTCAGATCTTTGGGGAACGAGGTGATCACCGTGACGGTGCCTGCGAGGGCAGGGGCCGCGCAAACGGCCAGCACCGCACCTGCAAGGGCTGTGCGCATTGCATGCATGGTTTGTCTCCGTGGTTTTAGATTTGTCCGGAGACAGTACTGGCAGGCCTGGGCAGCGTCCAATCAGAAATTTTGATGCGCGCCATCAATGCGGGCGCCCCGCCGCGCGGGGGCAGTGCCTTGCCCGCTAGGCTCTGGCGGATACGCCGCCTTGCATGGCCCGGGCCTGCTGGTCCATTACTTCAGTGATCTGTTGCTGGATCTGCATCGCTTGGGCATTGAGCGCCATCAGTTGCTGCGCCTTCATTTCCGCCGACATACCGCTGGCCTGGACCTTGGCGATCTGGTCCATCACGCGCT
>NZ_DATCUY010000146.1:0-5957 GCF_036567245.1 Achromobacter sp.
ATGCGCCACCGGCGCAGACCGCCTCGGGTCCGCCTCTCGGTTCCCGTGCCCCGCCACTCCTCGCCTGACTCCGCCTGAACGCGCGGCTCCGCCGCGCCCCTGGACGAACCGTCAACCGACGAGGTTTTCATGCATTCCCCCCTTCTGCGCGCGCCCTCTGGCGCGGCGCGCTCCCACGCGCCCGATCCGCGGCGCCGCCTGCTGCTGTCCTCTTTCGCCCTGCTGGCCCTGGCGGGCTGCGGCCCCGATGCGCCCAAGCTGCACGGCATGGATCTTTCCGGCATGCCGGCCGGCGACTTCCAGCTGCAAGACACCGAGGGCCGCGAACGCAAGCTGGCCGACTACGCCGGCCAGCCGGTCATGCTGTTCTTCGGCTTCACGCAATGCCCGGACATCTGCCCCACGGCGCTGACCCGCGCCGTCGAGATCAAGAGCCTGCTGGGCCCGGATGCCAAGAAGCTGCGCGTCCTCTTCATCACCGTCGACCCCGAGCGCGACACGCCGGAGATCCTGCGCGCCTATACCCAGGCCTTCGATCCGGACTTCGTCGGCCTGCGCGGCAATGCCGAGCAGACGCGCGCCGCGGCCCAGTCGTTCAAGGTCTTCTACCAGAAGGTCGCGACCGGCTCGTCCTACACCATGGACCACACCGCGCTGACCTACGTCATCGACGCCAGCGGCAAGCTGCGCATCGCCCTGCGCCACCAGCAAAGCGCACAGGAATGCGTGGACGACCTGCGCACCGTGCTCTGACCCGAACCTATATAGAGAGGCAACCATCATGAAAAAATCCGCGATCAAGTCCCTGGCGGCCGCCGCCTTCGCCGTCTGCGCCCTGGCGGGCGCCCACCCCGCCGCGCTCGCCCAGGACGCCGCCCTGAAGGTGGACGACGCCTGGGTGCGCTCCACCGTGCCCAGCCAGCACGCCACCGGCGTCTTCATGCGCCTGACCGCCGCCGACGCCAGCCGCCTGGTCGGCGTGGAATCGCAGGCCGCCAAGCATGTGGAAATCCATGAAATGGCGATGCAGGACAACGTCATGAGGATGCGGCAGGTACCAGGCATCGCCCTGCCGGCGGGCCAGGCCGTGGAGCTCAAACCCGGCGGCTACCACGTGATGCTGATCGATCTGGCCGGCCAGATTTCGCCGGGCGACCACGTCGCCCTGACGCTCATCGTCGAGGACGCCGACAAGCGCCAACGCCGCGTGCCGGTAGACGCAGTGGCGCGTCCGCTGAACGCCGCAGCCGCTCCCGCCGCCGGTCACGGCCACTGACGCGCAGCCCGCAACGTCCCCATGAAAGTGGCTTGACAGCTGTACTGCATGGCTGAAACAGCTTCCTTGCAACACGGCCGTCCTGCGTGCAACGCCGCGCTGCGCGCCGGGTCGAATTGAAAAGGTCCGGCGCGCGCCATCGCGGCGCGCCCGGCCAGGCTTTCCCGCATCCAGGAATCGTCCGCAGGCAGCAGCGCGGACGTAGGCGCGGCCCGCAACGGCCGCAAGCTTTGATTGCCAGGAGCGTTTCATGAAGACCCTCAGCAGGACCTTATTGCTATGCGCCGGCTTGGCCGCCGCCGGGGCCGTCCAGGCCCAGACCACGCAGTATTCCCGCGATCTCTACGGCGACTGGCGGGTGACCTACGCCGCCCCCGCCGCCAAGACGGCGGACCAGGTCAGCACCGAGCTGGCCCAGTCCAAGGCCAGCGGCCAATACTCGTTCGGCCAGGAAGACTATCCGCCTCCCGTCGTTTCCCGCCAGAGCGAAACCCGCGCCCAGGTGGATCAGGAACTGCAGCAGGCACAGATCCAGGGGCAGATGGCATCCGATCAGGAAGACTACCCTCCCCCGGCGATGGCCCACAGCGGCACCTCTGACATTCATTAATACAGAGGCCGGGGCGGCGGCAGGCCCCGGCAGTTGGCGAGAGTATAAGGGACACATCAAACGCCCGCTGACCGGCGGCGCCTCCTGATTCGCCATACAATGCCAGCACATCCACCGTCGGCCTCCCCCCAGGCGCGGCGGCAGCCGGCCTCCGCCGCCGAGCCCCGGATGCCAGCGTTCCGCGCAGCCGGGCGCCCGTACCCGCCGGCAGCCTGCCGGCACCTCTGTGTCTGGATATGCCCGGTAGTTCCGCCTTTTCATTCCTGCGTACCCTCTGCAGCCTGCGCTGGCTCGCCATCGCGGGCCAGGCCGCCACCATTCTGCTGGCCAGCAGCGTCCTGGGCCTGGCCCTGCCGCTCGAACCCCTGTGGATCGGCGTCGGCGTGCTGATCGGCTTCAACGTCTACGCCAGCCTGCGCCTGCGCCACCGCCGCGACCTGTCCCACGCCACCGCCTTCGGCCATCTGTTCGTGGACATGGCGGTGCTGGCCTGGATGGTGGGCTGGAGCGGCGGCATCAGCAATCCGTTCGGCATGATGTTCCTGATCCTGACGGCGCTGGCGGCCCTGGCGCTGCCGCGCAACTGGGCCCTGGCCGCCGCGGTGGCGGGCATCTCGGGTTACACCGTGGCCGCGATCTTCGGCCAGCCCCTGCGCGGCGACGTCGACACCCATACGCTGCTGCTCTGGGGCATGGGCGCCAACTTCCTGATTTCCGTGGTGGTGGTGCTGGTGTTTTCGACCCGCCTGGCCTCGGACCTGCGCGACCGCGAGCGCGAGCTGGCGCGGCTGCGCGAACGCTTCACCCGCAACGAAGGCATCGTCGCCCTGGCCACCCACGCCGCGGCGATGGCGCACGAACTGAACACGCCGCTGGCGACCATGACCCTGCTGGCCGACGAGATCGCCGCCGAGGTCAAGGACGAGGACCTGCGCGCCGACGTCTCCACCCTCAGCCAGCTGCTGGCCCTGTGCCGGGAACGTATCCGCAATCTGGCGGTCCCAACCGCGGTGGACCTGGTCCGCGTGGTGGGGCAATGGCGTTTGATCCGGCCGACCATCGATCTGCAGCGCTCGGGCGCCCTGCCCGGCAGCCTGCGGGTCGATCCGGCCATCGCCCATCTGCTGCAGGCCCTGCTGAACAATGCGGCCGACGCTGGCGAAGCCGCCGACGTGCCGCGCGTGGACCTGCATCTGGAATACGGTTATGGCGCCCTGCGCGGCGAAGTCAGGGACTACGGGCGGGGTTTCGACCCCGACCAGACCCTGTTGCCGGCGACCAGCCTGTTCAACAGCGGCAAGCCGGGAGGGCTGGGCGTGGGCCTGGCGCTGTCGCACGCCACGGTCGAACAGATGGGCGGCGAAATGACCATGACCGCCGCCGAAGAAGGCGGCACGCGTATCCGTTTTTACCTCCCTCTGGGGAGTACCGGGACTTGAGTGCAATGAACCCAACCGATCTTGGCCTGCTGATCGACGACGACGAACTGTATGTGCGCACCCTGCAGCGCAGCCTGTCGCGCCGCGGCCTGGAAACCCGAACCGCCACCGGCATCGCCGAGGCGCTGCGCGTGGCCGAGGAAATCCGCCCCGCCTTCGCCCTGGTCGACCTGCGCCTGGGCGAAGACTCCGGCCTGACCCTGATCCGTCCGCTGCGCGCCCTGCGCGCCGACATGCGGATCCTGCTGGTCACCGGCTACGCCAGCGTGGCCACCGCCGTCGAAGCCATCAAGCGCGGCGCGGACGACTACCTGCCCAAGCCCGCCACGGCGCCCATGATCCTGCGCACGCTGGGCCTGGTAAAGCCGGAAAACGTTACGATCGAAACGACCATGACGCCCTTGCACCGCCTAGAATGGGAGCACATCCACCAGGCCCTGCACGAAACCGGCGGCAATGTTTCGGCCGCGGCGCGCCTCTTGGGCATGCACCGGCGCTCCCTGCAGCGCAAACTGGCCAAGAAACCGGGGCCGGAACGCGAAGTGCTCGTGGACTGATTTGTGCGGATGCGACAAAACGTCGCATCGCCCAGATGCGGTGGTGCGACATATCGTCGCACCCTGGAACCCGGGGACATGCCCCTGCCCTCCTAGGAAAACCCTGAATCTGCTCCCCTTGGGGCGGAATCCTCCCAGGCAATGCGACCATTCGTCGCAGGCTTGACCCATATCAAGCCGATAGGATGGACCTTGCTGCCTAGCAGCATTCCAGTCTGCTGCTTTGCAGCATTTCCCACCTTCCATCCAAGGCTGTACGTGAAACACCCCCTCCTTGCGACCCTTACGCGCATTCTCAGCGTCGGCGCGGTCATGCTGCTTGGCGGCTGCAACATGGAAATCCTCTCCCCCAAGGGAGATATCGGCATCCAGGAAAGGACTTTGCTGTTCACGACGACCGGGCTCATGCTCATCGTCGTGATTCCGGTCATCGTCATGATCCTGGTCTTTGCCTGGAAATACCGCGCATCCAACACCAAAGCTGACTACCAGCCCAAGTGGGCCCACTCCACGGCAATCGAAGTCGTGGTCTGGACCGTCCCTTGTATCATCGTGGCCATCCTGGCCGTGATCACCTGGCGCTCGACGCACGCGCTGGATCCCTACAAGCCGCTCGTGTCCGAACACAAGCCGGTGACCATCGAGGTGGTTTCCCTGGATTGGAAGTGGCTGTTCATCTATCCCGAGTACGACATCGCCACGGTCAACGAGATCGCCTTCCCGGTCGATGTTCCGGTCAACTTCCGGATCACCTCGGCCACGGTCATGAACTCGTTCTTCATCCCCCAGCTGGGCAGCCAGATCTACTCGATGGCGGGCATGGAGACCAAGCTGCACCTGAACGCGCGCGAAGCCGGCACCTATGCGGGCATCTCGGCCAACTACAGCGGCGCCGGCTTCTCCGGCATGCGCTTCAAGGCCATCGCGATGTCTCAGGAAGGGTTCGACAACTGGGTCAAGGATGCCAAGGCTGCCCCGACCGCGCTGACCCCCGAGGTCTACGCGGAACTGGCCAAGCGCAGCGAGCGCAATCCGGTCGTCAAGTATTCGTCGGCGCCCCCCGCCATGTTTGATTTCATTCTTGGCAGCACCATGACCAAGATGGCCGGCGTGGACTCCGCCACGTGCACCCCCACGTCGAACAATCTGATCGCAGGAATTAACTAACAATGCTCGGGAAACTCACCCTCGAGGCCATTCCGTACCATGAACCCATTGTCATGGTTACGCTGGCCGCCGTGTGCCTGGGAGGCCTAGCGGTCTTCGGCGCCATCACCTACTTCCAGAAGTGGAAGTATCTCTGGACGGAATGGCTGACCTCGGTCGACCACAAGCGCATCGGCGTGATGTACATCATCGTCGCCCTGATCATGCTGCTGCGCGGCTTCGCCGACGCCATCATGATGCGTACCCAGCTGGCGGTCGCATCCTCCGACTCGGCCGGCTTCCTGCCACCCCATCACTACGACCAGATCTTCACCGCCCACGGCGTCATCATGATTTTCTTCATGGCGATGCCCTTCATCACCGGGCTGATGAACATCGTGGTGCCGCTGCAGATCGGCGCCCGCGACGTGGCCTACCCGTTCCTGAACTCGCTGAGCTTCTGGCTGTTCGGCGCCGGCGTCGCGCTGATGATGGTCTCGCTGTTCGTGGGCGAATTCGCCGCGACCGGCTGGCTCGCCTATCCGCCGCTCTCCGGGCTGGACTACAGTCCAAGCGTGGGGGTGGACTACTACATCTGGGCGCTGCAGATATCCGGGCTGGGCACCACGCTTAGCGGCATCAACTTCATCGTGACCATCCTGCGCATGCGCGCGCCGGGCATGGGCCTGATGAAGATGCCGATCTTCACCTGGACCTCGCTGGTCACCAACGTCCTGATCGTCGCCGCCTTCCCGGTGCTGGCCGCCACGCTCGCGCTGCTGACGATGGACCGCTACCTGGGCACGCACTTCTTCACGAACGACATGGGCGGCAACGTCATGATGTACGTGAACCTGATCTGGATCTGGGGCCACCCCGAGGTCTACATCCTGGTGCTGCCGGCGTTTGGCGTGTATTCGGAAGTGGTT
>NZ_DATCUY010000147.1:0-3862 GCF_036567245.1 Achromobacter sp.
GGCCAGGCGGCCGCGGCGCGAGCGGGGCGCGTCGGGCGCGCCGGTCTCCAGGTAGGCCTCGATGGCCGAGCCCATGCCGTACCAGCCAGTCAGCATCAGGCGGCATTGCGCCCAGGAGAAGCCCCAGGGGATGGCGCGCAGGTCTTCGATGTGCTGTCCCTTCTTGCGCGAGGCGGGCCGCGAGCCGATGTTCAGGCCGGCGATTTCGCTGATGGGGGTGGCGGCGAAGAAGTAGTCGGCGAAGCGCGGGGTGTCGTAGACCAGGCCGCGGTAGGTGCGCTGCGCGGTTTCCGACATGAAAGACATGGCGGGGCCGTGCTGGGCCATGTGCGCGTCTTCCGCGCTGGTGGCTTCGGCGCGCGGCGCCAGGCTGGATTCCAGCACGGCGGCGACCAGAAGCTCCAGGTGCCAGCGGCCGACCTCGGCGTCCTTGTACTTGCTCTGGATGACTTCGCCCTGCTCGGTCAGGCGGATCTGGCCGGCCACGGTGCCCGGGGGCTGCGCCAGGATGGCATCGAAGCTGGAGCCGCCGCCGCGACCCACCGAACCGCCGCGGCCATGGAACAGGCGCAGGCGCACGTTGCGGGCCGAGAACACGTCGACCAGCGCGCGTTCGGCCTGGTAGAGCGACCAATTGGAGGTGAGGAAACCGCCGTCCTTGTTGCTGTCCGAATAGCCCAGCATGACTTCCTGCGCGCCGTTCTGCGCCAGCTTCACGCGCTGGCGAACTTCGGGCAGGTCCAGCCAGGCGGCCATGATCTCGGCGCCGCGCTGCAAGTCGGGGATGGTCTCGAACAGCGGCACCACCATCAGGCCGTCCTCGGGCTGGATGTCCTGGCCGGCGGGGGCGATGAGGCCGGCTTCCTTCTGCAGCACCATGACTTCGAGCAGATCGCTCAGCGTTTCGGTGTGCGACACGATGGTCTGGCGTACGGCCTGCTTGCCGTAGCGCGCGCGGCCGGCGGCGGCGGCGCGCAGCACGGCCAGTTCGCGCGTGGTGTCTTCGCTGTAGGCGATCCAGGGCGAGGCCAGCGGACGCGCTTGCGCCAGTTCGGCGCGCAGCAGTTCGACGCGTTCCTCTTCGGTCAGCGCCAGGTAGTCCAGCGGCTTGCCGTCGCGCTGGGTGCCGGCGAGGGCGAACAGTTCGGCCAGCGCGCGCTCGTGCACGTCGGAGCTCTGGCGCAGGTCCACCGTGGCCAGATGGAAGCCGAAGACTTCCACGGCCTGTTGCAGTCCGGCCAGGCGCAGCTTGCCAATGGGGGCGCCGTGATGGGCGGCCAGCGAGGCGGCGATTACGGCGAGGTCGGCGGACAGTTCTTCCGGCCGTTCGTAGGCGGTGGCGGCGACGGTGCTGCGACGCGCCAGGTTCTGGCCCGTCAGGCGCTGCGCGGTGGCGGCCAGGCGGGCGTACACGCCCACCAGTGCGCGGCGGTAGGGTTCGTCGCGGCGGTGGGGCGAATCGTCGCCGCTGGCCTCGGCCAGCGTCAGCAGTTCGGCGTCGGCGCCGATCAGCAAGGTGGTGACGGACAGTTCCGCGCCCAGCGCGTGGACCTCTTGCAGATAGTGTTCGAACAGCACGGTGGCCTGGCGCAGCAGCGCGCGTTCGAGGGTGCTGGCGTCCACGTTGGGGTTGCCGTCGCGGTCGCCGCCGATCCAGCTACCCATGCGCAGGAACGGCTCCAGCGGCGCAGGCGGCGCGGCGAATGGCTTGGCGGATTCGCGGCTCAGCAGCTTGGACAGGTCGCCGTACACCCGCGGGATGACTTGCAGGAAGGTGCTGCGGTAGTACGACAGCGCGTTCTCGATTTCGTCCGCCACTGTCAAGCGCGTGTAGCGCAGCATGCGGGTCTGCCACAGCGTGGCTACGCGGCCCAGCAGCGATGCGTCGAGGTCGGCCAGCTCGTCCGGGGTGAGGGTGCCCTCGCGCTGGATCAGCGCCGCGGCGATCTCGCGATGCACGTCCAGCGTGCTCTTGCGCTGCACTTCGGTGGGGTGCGCGGTCAGCACCGGCATCACGCAGGCCTCGGCCAGCAGGCGGCGGATGCGCGCCACGCCCACGCCCTGGCGGCCCAGGGTCTGCACCGCTTCGCGCAGGCTGCCGCGCTCCGGTGCGTCGCTGGCGATGGCGCGGGCGCGCTGACGGCGGTTCTGGTCGCGGTCTTCGGCGATATTGGAAAGGTGCAGGAAGTAGCTGAAGGCGCGCGCCACCGAGTTGGGGTCGCTGCCTTGCAGGCGCTTGACGCGTTGCTCCAGCAGTTTGCCGTCGGCGTCGTTGCCTTCGCGGCGGAACTTCACGGCCGTGCGGCGCAGGGTTTCGATGGTGTCGAAGACGCGTTTGCCCTCACATTCCTCGATGACGGTGCCCAGTAATCGGCCTAACAGCCGGATATCGTGACGCAAGGGTTCTGCTGAATCGGACTGCGGGCGCATGGCATTCATCTGGCGGGGATCCGTCGAGGCTGCTGAGAGAGGGGAAAAGGGTAGGAAAGAAGAGGCGTTGCAGGTAAACCGGGAAAAAGAATCAGGAAGATTTTACGCAGACTTTTAACGGCCACCGCCGGGGGCGCTTTAAAGTCCGCCAGCAGCATGTTTACACTAAAGGCTGGCTGTCCCCTGTCCGTACAAGCCTCCCGTCCCTTCGTCTTTCCAGAAGCCCCCTTTTATGCAAAATCATCAACGTCGCGCGCTCGTGCTGTTTTCGGGCGGCCAGGATTCCACCACCTGCCTGGCCTGGGCGCTGGACCGCTATGCCCATGTGGAAACCGTGGCGTTCGATTATGGCCAGCGGCACCACATCGAACTGAGTGCGCGCCTGAATGTGCTGCGCGACATCCGCAGCAACTTTCCCGACTGGGCGCCGCGCCTGGGCGAGGACCATCTGCTGGACCTGAAGGTGCTGGGGCAGGTGGGAGACACCGCCATGACCAGCGACCGCGCCATCGAGATGCAGTCCAACGGCCTGCCCAACACCTTCGTGCCCGGCCGCAACCTGCTGTTCCTGACCCTTGCCGCCGCGTTGGGTTATCGCCGCCAGCTGGATGTGCTGGTGGGCGGCATGTGCGAAACCGATTTTTCCGGCTATCCCGACTGCCGCGATGACACCATCAAGGCGCAGCAGGTGGCGCTGGGCCTGGGCCTGGGGTCCAGGGTCACGATCGAGACGCCGCTGATGTGGATCGACAAGTCCGAGACCTGGGCGCTGGCGCATCAGTTGGGCGGCGACACGTTGGTGGAAACCATCGTCGAGGAAAGCCATACCTGCTATCTGGGCGAGCGCGGCGCGCGCCATGACTGGGGCTATGGCTGTGGCGAATGCCCCGCCTGCAAGCTCAGGAAGATCGGGTGGGAAAAATGGGTGGTGGCTACCGCCGCCGAAGGCTGAGGCGCGGTTCCCGGAACCGCGGGGCAGGCACTTCAGGCCAATGCCGCGCGGGTCCTGGCGATGAACTTCCACCGCAGCGCGAACGCTGCCGCGCAGATCGCCGCGGCCAGGACCACCGACAGCGCCATCGCGCCGCGCGCGCCATGGCTGTCCACGATGTAGGCATAGGCCACCGGCGAGGCAGCGGTAAGCAGGAAGCTGGGGATCAGCAGCGAGCCCACCAGCGCGCCATAGCTGCGGAAGTCGAACAGCGC
The DNA here is from genome assembly GCF_036567245.1 of Achromobacter sp. Classification (GTDB taxonomy): domain Bacteria; phylum Pseudomonadota; class Gammaproteobacteria; order Burkholderiales; family Burkholderiaceae_B; genus Achromobacter. The sequence continues at coordinate 3,637 of NZ_DATCUY010000147.1, forward strand.
CAGCGGCAAGGTGCCGCGGGTGATGGTCAAGAGGCCATTACAGGCGCCATAAAGCAGCGCATAGGCGGCGGTGGCGTAGAGGTTGCCGCCGGACAGCAGCGCCAGCAGAAAGCAGAGCGGCAGGACGGCGCACACCGCCAGCGTCAGCGTCAGCGGATGCAGGCGCGAGCCCAGCGCCACGTCGGCCAGCCTGGCCGCGAACTGGCCCACGCCCCACAAGGCCGCC
>NZ_DATCUY010000148.1:0-2529 GCF_036567245.1 Achromobacter sp.
GCGGCGTGCCGCTGGCCGCGGGCGCCGGCTGGGCCCATAAGCACGCCGGCACCGACCGCGTCGCCGTGACCTATTTCGGCGACGGCGCGGTGAACATCGGCTCGGTGCTGGAAACCATGAACCTGACCGCGGCGTGGAAGACGCCGCTTTGCTTCTTCATCGAAAACAACCGCTACGCCGTCTCCACCACGGTGGAAGAGTCCACCGCCGAACCGCGCCTGTCGGCGCGCGGCCTGGCCTTCAACATTCCGTCGTGGAAGGTGGACGGCATGGATCCGCTGGCAGTCCATCTGGCCATGTCCGAAGCCGTGGCGCACATGCGCGCCGGCAACGGCCCGACCATCGTCGAAGTGGACGTGTACCGCTTTTTCCACCAGAACGGCCCCTTCCCAGGCAGCGCCTTCGGCTACCGCAGCAAGGACGAAGAATCGCAATGGCGCCGCCGCGATCCGCTGGACAAGATCGCCACGGAGATGATCGGCCGCAAGCTGATCACGCAAGCCGAAGTGGACGCCCTGCGCCAGCGCTGCAAGGACGTGATGAAGGACGTGTCCGGTCGCCTGACCGAAGCCGCCGACGGCGGCAAGCGCCGCGTGCGCGCCGACCTCTGGCCCAGCCCCGATTTCCGCGATGTGGGCCTGCGCAGCGACGGCTCGGAACTGGCCGGCCTGCGCTACCAGGAAGCCGCTGACTACGCTGGCCAATCCGCCGAGCGCAAGTTCGTGGACGCGGTCGCCGACGTGCTGGACCGCCGCATGGAAACCGATGCCGGCGTGGTGGTGCTCGGTGAAGACGTGCACCGCCTGAAGGGCGGCACCAACGGCGCCACGCGCGGCCTGAAGGACAAGTATCCCGACCGCGTGCTGGGCACCCCCATTTCGGAAAACGCCTTCGCCGGCCTGGGCGGCGGCCTGGCCATGGACGGCCGCTACCGGCCGATCGTGGAGTTCATGTACCCCGACTTCATGTGGGTCGCGGCGGACCAGATCTTCAACCAGATCGGCAAGGCCCGCCACATGTTCGGCGGCGACATCGACGTGCCCTTCGTGCTGCGCACCAAGGTCGCGATGGGCACGGGCTACGGTTCGCAGCACTCGATGGACCCGGCCGGCATCTTCGCCACCGCGCCCGGCTGGCGCGTCGTCGCGCCGTCCACGCCCTACGATTACGTCGGCCTGATGAACACCGCACTGGCCTCCAAGGACCCGGTGCTGGTGATCGAACACGTGGACCTGTACGCCTCGTCGGGCGAGGTGCCCACGGACGACCTGGACTACGCCATCCCCTTCGGCCGCGCGCACGTGCGCCGCGCAGGCGGCAAGGTCACCATCCTGACCTACCTGTCCATGGTCAGCCGCGCGCTCAAGGCCGCGGAAGAAGCGGGCGTGGACGCCGAGGTGATCGACTTGCGCACGCTGGACCGCGCCAGCCTGGACTGGGACACCATCGGCGCCAGCATCATGAAGACCAACAACGTGCTGATCGTGGAGCAAGGCGCGCGCGGCACGTCCTACGGCGCCATGCTGGCCGACGAGATCCAGCGCCGCTACTTCGACTGGCTGGACCAGCCGATCAAGCGCGTGACCGGCGGCGAGGCCTCGCCCAGCATCTCCAAGGTGCTGGAGCGCGCCGCGTTTGCTGATACCGAGGAAGTGATGGCCGGCCTGGCCGACGTGCTGGCCGACCTGGGAGAACAGGCATGAGCGCATCCCTGCACATGACCGTGCCGATGGAAATCGGCATCTGCTGCGCCGACCTGGACGCGCTGCTGGCCTTCTACACCGAGGTGGTGGGCCTGAAGCTCGTCAACCGCGTGAGCGTGCCGGCCGACAAGGCCCAGGCCACCGGCCTGACGCGCCATGGCTACGACGTGGCGCGGCTTCAGACCAGCTACGGCGAACGCATCAAGCTGCTGCAGCCCAGCGTGCCGCCGGAAGCCGCTGCGCACGGCGCCGCCATCCTGGACCGCCAGGGCGCGACATACCTGACCTTCATCGTGCGCGACTTGCCCGGCGTGGTGCGCGAACTGGAAGCGAAGGGCGTGGCTTTCGACAGCAAGCCTGCGCCGATGGAAGTGCGGCCCGGCACCTGGCTGGCCTTCTTCCGCGACCCCGAAGGCAATGTGCTGGAGCTGGTCGAATACGACGATCCCGCCACCTACCGGCCCGACCTGGCCGGCGCCGCAGAATAGGACGAACAACGTGGCACACCTTATCAAGCTCCCCTCCGTTGCGGCCGACACCTCGGGCGGCACGCTGCACCAGTGGCTCAAGAAAGAAGGCGACACCGTCGCCGTGGGCGACGCGCTGGCGGAAATCGAAACCGAGAAAGCCATCGTCGAGATCAATGCCGAGCAGGCCGGCGTGCTGGGCCGCATCGTGGTCCAGGCCGGCGCGGCCTCGGTGCCGGTGAACACCGTCATCGGCGTGCTGCTGGCGCAGGGCGAAGACGCTACGGCCATCGACCGCGCGCTGGCCGAGGCTGGCGCCATGCCGCCCGCGGCAACGCCGGCGGCTGCTGTTGTGGCCA
>NZ_DATCUY010000149.1:0-8343 GCF_036567245.1 Achromobacter sp.
GCCAGGGCAGCCGGCGCCGCACGCCATGCGTGCGGCGCGTGGCGGCTTTACGTCTTGTTCAACGAGCACGCGGCCTGGGGCTTGGGAAACACGTCCTCGCCCTTGAGCACCGACTTCACGTTGTAGTAGTCCCAGGGCGCCTTGGATTCCTTGGGCGTCTTCACCTGCAGCAGCAGCATGTCGTGCACCAGCGCGCCGTCGGCGCGCAGCTTGCCGTTGCGGATCACGGCGTCGTTGATGGTCATTTCGCGCAGCTTGGCCATCACCGCCGGCGCATCGTCGGTGCCGGCGGCTTCGATTGCCTTCAGGTACGACAGCGTGGCCGAATACACGCCGGCCTGCGAGGCGGTCGGCATCTTCTTGGCCTTTTCAAAGAACTTCTTGGCCCAGGCGCGCGAGGCGTCGTCATAGTCCCAGTAGAAGGCTTCGGTCAGGTACATGCCCTGCGCCTTGGCCAGGCCCATGCTGTGCACGTCCGAGATGTAGGTCAGTAGCGGCGCCACGATCTGCTTCTTGTTGATGCCGAATTCATTGGCCTGCTTGACCGCGTTGACCGTGTCGTTGCCGGCGTTGGCCAGCGCGATGACGTCGGCCTTCGACGCCTGCGCCTTCAGCAGGAACGACGAAAAATCATTGCCGGGGAAAGGGTGGCGCGACACGCCCACCACGCTGCCGCCGTTCTCCTGGATGACCTCGGTGCCGTCCTTTTCCAGCGAGTGGCCGAAGGTGTAGTCGGCGGTGATGAAGTACCAGCTCTTCTTGCCTTCCTTGACCAGCGCACGGGCGGTGCCGGCGGCCAGGGCATAGGTGTTGGTGGTCCATTGGGCGTTCAGCGGCGAACATTTCTCGCCCAGGATGGCGGTGGACAGGCCGGCCGACGGCATGGTCACGCGGTTCTTCTGCTTGGCGATTTCCATCACCGCCAGCGCGGTGGACGCAGTGGGAAAGTCGGTGATCATGTCGACCTTGCCCTGGTCGAACCATTCGCGCGCCAGGTTGGCGGCGACGTCGGGCTTGTTCTGGTGGTCGGCCGAAACCACTTCCACCGGCTTGCCCAGCACCTTGTTGCCCATCTCCTCGGCGGCCATGCGGGCCGCGATCACGGAGCCGTTGCCGGCCAGGTCGGAATAGACGCCCGACAGGTCGGTAAGGACGCCGACCTTGACCACGTCGTCGCTGACCTTGGTCTGGGCCTGGGCGGCGCCGATCATGCCGACGGCGAACAGGGCTGCTGAGATTCGATTCAATTTCATCTGACTACGCTCCGTGTAGGAAGGGGACTGCGGTCGGAAGGAATGTGGCTGGAAAACTCAAATGCCGAGCAAGGCGTTCAGCCTGTCCTGCGATTGCCGGACCTCGGCGCGGTCGATCACCGCTACCACCTGGCCGTGCTCGATGACGTAATGGCGGTCGGCCAGGTGCTGGGCGAAGCGGAAGTTCTGCTCGACCAGCACGGTGGTGTAGCCGCGCTCTTTCAATTGCCGGATCACGCGGCCCAGGGACTGCACGATGACCGGGGCCAGGCCTTCGGTGATTTCGTCCAGCAGCAGCAGGCGGGCGCCGGTGCGCAGGATGCGCGCCATCGCCAGCATCTGCTGTTCGCCACCTGACAGGCGCGTGCCAGGGCTGTGGGCGCGCTCTTTCAGATTGGGGAACATGTCATAGATCTCTGCCACCGACATGCCGTCCGGCCCCACCGAGGGCAGCAGCATGAGGTTTTCCTCGGCGCTCAAGGACGCATAGATGCCGCGCTCTTCGGGGCAATAGCCGATGCCGCGGCGCGCGATCTTGTGGGGCGGCAGGCCGACGGTTTCCTGGCCATGGATCTTGATGGAGCCGCTGCGCCGGCCCACCAGGCCCAGGATGGATTTCAGCGTCGAACTGCGGCCCGCGCCGTTCCTGCCCAGCAGGGTCACGCATTCGCCTGGCTTCACGTCCAGGTCTATGCCGTGCAGGATGTGCGATTCGCCGTACCAGGCGTGCAGATTGCGGATCTCCAGCATGTTGGAGGCCGGGGCGGCGTCATTCATCTTCGGCTCCCATGTAGGCTTCGCGCACCGCCGGGTTTTCCGACACGGTCGCGTAGGGGCCTTCTGCCAGGATCTCGCCCCGTTGCAAGACGGTGATGGTGTCGGAGATGTCCGCGACCACTTTCATGTTGTGTTCGACCATCAGGATGGTGCGGCCCGCGGAGACCTGCTTGATCAGGTGCTTGACCCGGTCCACGTCTTCGTGGCCCATGCCCTGGGTGGGTTCGTCGAGCAGCAGCAGCTCGGGTTCCAGCGCCAGCGTGGTGGCGATCTCCAGCGTGCGCTTGCGGCCATAGGGCAGATCGCCCGCGGCCACGTCCAGATGCGTGCGCAGGCCGACCTGGTCCAGCAGTTCCTCGACGCGGTGGTGCAGGCTCTCCAGCGTGCGTTCCGAACGCCAGAAGCAATAGTCCACGCCCAGCTTGCGCTGCAGGGCCACGCGCACGTTTTCGCGCACCGATAGCTGCGGAAAGACGGCGGATATCTGGAACGAGCGCACGATGCCGCGGCGCGCGGTCTGCGCGGGACGCTCCTGCGTGATGTCCACGCCGTCGTACAGGATTTCGCCGCGCGTGGGGATGTGGAACTTGGTCAGCAGGTTGAAGAAGGTGGTCTTGCCCGCGCCGTTGGGGCCGATGAGCGCGTGGATGGCGCCGCGGCGCACGCTCATGTCGACGTTGTTGACCGCCACGAAGCCGCGGAATTCCTTGCTCAGGCCCCGGGTCTGAAGAATGATGTCGCTTTGCATGATGTCCGTTAGGCTTGCGGGAGGACAGGTCCTGGCGCGTCGCGGCCTCGCCACGCGCCAGGAAATTCGTGCTTCTTCCGGAGCCCGGCCTTACTTCGACTGGTACTGCGCGGGGCGCTTGGCCAGCGAGGCCTGGATGATGGCGGTGCAGCGTTCGCGTTCGGCGCCGACCAGCGGCAGACGAGGGCGGCGCACGTGCTCATTGCCCACCCCGGCCAGCGTCTCGGCCAGCTTGATGTTCTGCACCAGCTTGGTCGACACATCCAGGTGCAAGAGCGGCGTGAACCACTGGTACAGCGCCAGCGCTTCCTGCCATTTGCCGGCCTTCATCAGGTCATACAGGGCCACGGTCTCGCGCGGGAAGGCGGTCACCAGCCCGGCCAGCAGGCCGTCGGCGCCCAGCGCCAGCGCCTCGAACGACAGGTCGTCCACGCCGATGAACAGCTGGTAGCGGGTGCCCAGCGCATTGCGCAGATCGGTCAGGCGGCGCACGTCGTCGCTGCTTTCCTTGATGGCGACCAGCCACTTGCAGTCGGCCAGTTCGGCCATGTGCTCGGTCTTCAGGTCCACGCGGTAGGCGACGGGGTTGTTGTAGATCATGCAGGGCTTCTGCGCGGCTTCCGCCATGGTGCGGATGCTTTGCATCGCTTCGCGCGAGTCCGCCACGTAGATCAGCGAGGGCATCAGCATGAAGCCGTCCACGCCCAGTTCCACGGCGCCCTTGATGAAGCGCAGCGCCTCGCGAGTGCTGGTTTCCGACACGTTGGCCAGGACGGGAATGCGGCCCGCGCTGACTTCGACCGCGCAGCGCGTCACTTCCAGCTTTTCTTCCAGGGTCAGGGTGCTGGCTTCGCCCAGCGAGCCGCAGGTGACCAGGCCGTGTACGCCGTTATCGATCAGGAAGCCGAAGTGCTTGCGCATCGCCTCGAAGTCGAGGGTCTCGTCGGCATGGAACTTACTCGTTACGGCAGGAAAGACCCCCTGCCAAAGCACGTTACTCAACTGGCTTCTCCTCAAGATGCCGTCGCTTCAATGGCGGAGCGGCGAGCAGGAGCAAAGTCTAATATCTAGTAAATATATTTAGAAGATATTTTGATTTGGGGATTTCCCGGGGCGGGCCAACCCGGGGCGGGTCATCCCGGGGGGGCAGGTGTACGGGAAATGCGCTGCTGGCACGTGCGGACAGGGCGGACTGAGAGCCTGTCGCGCCGGCTCAGGCCGTCAGCCCGCCTTGCGCGGATACGCGCGGCTGGCGTCCCGCATGAAGGTCTTCACCGCGGTCTCATACTGCGCGCCGCTGCGGAAGGCGCCCGAATGCGTGGCGCCTTCGATCTTGACCAGGCGCTTGAGCTCGGGCGCGACATTGCTTGCGGCGGCGTAGAGTTCGTCGCTCATGGTGTGCGGCACCACGCGGTCGGCGGTGCCGTGCATGAACAGCATGGGCGTGCGCATGCGCGCCAGCTTGTCCACCGAGGCGAAGGGCTGCGTCACCAGCAGGCTGGCGCCCGGCACCTTGCCCCAGCGCAGCGTGGCCAGCATCGCGCCGATGCTGGTGAAGCTGGACTCCACGATCAGGCCGGCGAATGCCGGCTGTTCCGGGCGCGCCGCCAGGTCGATCGCGATGGCGCCGCCCAGGCTGTGGCCGTAGACGAAACGGCGCGATGGATCGGGCTGGATCCGGGCCAGTTCCGCAAGCCCCGCCATCGCGTCTTCCAGCGCGCTGTCCTCGGACGGCAGGCGCGGCGTCGATGCGCCAAAGCCGCGGTAGTCGATGGCCAGCACGGAATAGCCCATGCGGGTCCAGCCGTCGATGCGGAAGGCGCTGCCGTTCAGGTTCCAGCGCGCGCCGTGCAGATACAGCACGGTGGGCGCGCCGGCTTGCGGACTTTGCCAGTACCAGGCGCGCACCTTGTCGCCGCCGGCCAGCGTCAGGTCGTAGACCTGGGTGCCGTCGGCGGGTTCGCGCCACCAGGTCTGCGGTTCGGACTGGGGAGAGAAAATCGTCTGCCGCTGCCAGGAATCAAGCTGGGTGCAGCCGACCACGCTGGCGCCGGCAAGCAGGGCAACGGCGAACAGGCGGCGGGGAGAGAGGCGGGGTAGGGCTGGCATGGAATATCTGACCCGGGCGAGGCGGCTGGGTTCCGGCATCAGCATACTTCGGGATGGACTTCTCGCGTCAAGGCCAGCCAGGCCTGGGCGGCGTGGGACAGGTAGCCGCCGCGGCGCCAGACCAGCACCATTTCCCAGTCCGTGCCGGCATCGCGCAGTGGCACGCGCGCCACACCCGCGTGCTGTTCCTCGCGCACCTTGAGTCGCGGCAGGAAGGCCACGCCCAGGCCGGCCGCCACCAGCGCCACGATGAAATCGATCTGGCCGCTGCGCGCCGCAATGGAAGGCGCGAAGCCGGCGCGCTGGCAGGCGTCCTGGAGAATGCGGTTCAGAGCGAAGCCCGTCTCGAACAGGATGAAGGGCGAGTCCCGCAGTTCGCTCAGCCCCACCGTTGCGGCGCGCGCCTTGGGATGGTCGGCGGGCATCAGCGCCACCAGCGGTTCGCGCGCCACCGGCTGCCACTCGAAAATGTCGGGCACCGGCTTGAGCGAACCCGCCAGCTCGATCTCGCCGGCCATCACCATTTCCTCCAGGCGGCGGCTGCCGTGTTCCACCAGGCTGATCTCGATCTGCGGGTAGCGGCTGCGAAAGCGCGCAAACATGGGCGCGAACAAGGTGCTGCTGCCCAGCGGCGGCAGGCCCAGCCGCAGCACGCCGCGCTTGAGCCCCTTCAATTCGTCGAGTTCGGCGTACAGGTCGTCGCGCTGCGCCAGCATGGCCACGGCGCGGCGGTAGACGATTTCGCCAGCGGCCGTCAGCCGCGGCGGCTGGGCGTGGCGGTCCAGCAACGGCATGCCCAGCTCATCTTCCAGCTGGCGCACCGCCTTGCTGATGGTGGGCTGGGTGGCGAAGACGGTCTTGGCCGCCTGGGAAAAGCCGCCTTGGCGCACGACCTCGACCAGGGCGCGCAGGGGACGCAGTTCCATGGTTATGCCTGTTTGGAATGGGCAGGATTCAACGAATTCATTTTATCTATAGGCGGCGCGGGCGTAAAACATCTACTTGCCGCAGGAACCCTCCATTCAATGTCTCGCCCACGCCTCACCATTCTTCTGCGCAGCTGGCTGCGCCGCAGCCGCGTGCTGCAGATCTGCCTGCTCGTGCTTTTTTCCCTGCTGGGCCAGGCGCTGGCCCAACTGCTGGGCCTGCCCGTGCCGGGCGGCGTCATAGGCATGGCGCTGGTGCTGCTACTGCTGGCCACGCGCCGCCTGCGCGTGCGCAATGTGCATCGCGGCGCCAGCTGGTTGCTGGGCGAGATGCTGCTGTTTTTCGTGCCCGCCGTCATGTCGCTGCTGGACCACCGCGAATTCCTCGGGCTGCTGGGGCTGAAGCTGCTGGCCGTCATCGTGTTGGGCACGGCCCTGGTGATGACCGGCACGGCGCTGACCATCGATCTCTGCTACCGCTGGATGAACCGCCATGCTGGCTGATTTCAACCTGTGGTTCTGGCCCGCCGCGACGGTGCTGGCCTACGTCTGCGCGCGCCTGTTTTACCGGCGCTTTGCCTGCTGGTGGACCTCGACGCTGGTGGTGGCGCCCGCGTTGCTGCTGGCGCTGGCGCTTGCGCTGCACACGGGCTATCGGGAGTACATGGCCGGTTCGCACTGGCTGATGGCGATGCTGGGGCCGGTCATCGTCGCGTTTGCGCTGCCCTTGTACGAGCAGCGCGCCTTGATCCGCCGCTATTGGCCGGTGCTGGTGGCAGGCGTGGCGGTGGGCAGCCTGATTGCGGGCGTCAGCGCCTGGATGCTGGGCAACCTGCTGGGCCTGTCGCCGGACCTGCGCCTGAGCCTGCTGCCGCGCTCGGTGGCCACGCCGTTCGCGCTGGCCGTGTCGTCGCATGTGGGCGGGACGCCGGATCTGACGGCCGTCTTCGTGATCGTCACGGGTGTGTTTGGCGCGGCCATCGGCCAGTTGATGCGGCGCTGGCTGCCGCTGCGCTCGGCCTTGGCACGCGGCGCGCTATTCGGCATGGGCGCGCACGGCGCCGGTACGGCCAAGGCCCGCGAACTGGCGGCCGATGAGGGCGCAGTCGCGGGCCTGGTGATGGTGATGGCGGGCTTGTTCAACGTGCTGGTCACGCCCGCCGTGGTGGTGGGACTGCTGGCCTGACGGCCGCGTCAGCGCAGCATTTCCAGCGCCACCGGATACAGCGACGCCACAAGCAGCAGCGCCATGCCCACATTGAAGGCGCGGATCGCCCAGGGCTTGTGCAGCACGCGGCGCAGCGCCGTGCCGAAGGTCACCCAGATGCCGATGCTGGGCAGGTTGACGATACCGCAGACGATGGTGGCGATGACCAGGTTGGCGAAGAAGCTGTTCTGCGGCGTGTAGGTCGCGATCACCCCCACGGCCATCACCCACGCCTTGGGATTGACCCATTGGAAGGCAGCAGCCTGCAGAAAGGTGAAGGGCTTGCCGCGCGCCTCGCCGTCGTCCATTTCGCCCGAATTCGCGATCTTCCAGGCCAGGTACAGCAGATAGGCCGCGCCCGCGTACTTCAGCACGGCGTACAGCTGCGGTATCTGCTGGAACACCGAGCCCAGCCCGATGCCCACCAGGAAGATCATGAAGGTAAAGCCCAGGTTCACGCCCAGCAGGTGCGGCACGCTGCGGCGGAAACCGAAGTTCAGGCCCGACGAGGCCAGCATTACGTTGTTGGGGCCGGGCGTAATCGAACTGACCAGTGCGAACATGGCCAGCGGGCCCAGCAGGGACAGGGACATCAGGGGCACGTCGGCCCAGTTGGAGGGGAGCAGATTCATTTTTTGGTCCTGACGATGGCGCGGCGTCCGCCGGCGATAACGGCGATCACGGCAGCGGCGAAAAGATACGTCGCCGGCTCCACGGATTCGCCAAACAACAATGCGGCCGCCACCACCGTCAGGAACGGCTGCAGCAACTGCACCTGGCCGACCCGGGCGATGCCGCCCACGGCCAGGCCGCGATACCAGGCAAAAAAGCCCAGGAACATCGAACCCAGCGCCAGATAGGCGCAGGCATAGATCACCGAGGCGCTGGGCCAACTGGCCTGCTGCGCCGCCATCCAGCCGACAGGCGCCGCCACCACCGGCGCGCTGATCACCAGCGCCCAGCAGATGGTGCGCCCGCCGCCCAGCGTGCGGGAAGCGCGCGCGCCCTCGGCATAGCCCATGCCGCCCAGCACCACGGCCAGCAGCAGCCAGAGGTAGCCTGTCTCCAGCGTGCCGTTGCCCTGGCGCAAGGCGTAGGCCGTTACCAGGGCGGCGCCCAGTACCGCCCAGGCCCAGAAGCCGGGCGAAGGGCGTTCGCCGCTGCGCAGCGCGGCAAACGCCGCAGTCGACAACGGCAGCAAGCCGTTGAACACGGCGCCCTGCGCGGCGGGCACGGTCTGCATGGCGAGCGAGGACGCCAGCGGCCAGCCCACCACGATGCCCAGCGCGGCCAGGATCACGCCGGGCCATTCGTCGCGGTTCG
>NZ_DATCUY010000150.1:0-16256 GCF_036567245.1 Achromobacter sp.
GACAGAACGCAGTTCCGTTTCCATATCGGCGGGGGACATGGCGCGCGCGGCGCCCGCGATGCCGATGGCGTCCAGCGGGCCGGCGCGGCGCAACTGCTCCTGTGTCGGCACGCCCAGGAACAGCAGGCTGCGCAGGCCGGCGCGGGCGGTTTCCGCCAGTGTGTCGGTGGCGCCGGTGAAGTCGTCGCCATACCAGCCCAGCCGCGGCCGCGTTTCCTGCCGCAGTTCTGGCGGCGTGTCTGCGTGCGCGGCTGCGCTCATGTGCGGCCGCCGAAGTATTCGATGGCGCGCCGCAGTTCGGGCGCGTTGCGCGCGTAGTCTTCCAGGCGCTCGCCGTCGCGCATGGCCTGCCAGGCCTGGCGGATGCTGAGCACGCCTGCGGCGGGGCCGTCGGGGTGGGCCAGGATGCCGCCGCCGGACATGAACAGCAGGTCGTCGCTGCGTACCGCCGCCCAGGTGGCGGGCACGGTGCCGGCCCATTGGCCGGACGAAAATGCGGGCATGACGGGGTCGTCGATGCCCAGGGTCAGCGAGGCCAGGCAGTCGCGCGCGGATTCGACGACCTCGGCGTCTTCCTGGGAGAACTTGCCTTGCAGGCCGTGCACGTGCATATGGTCCACGCCGGCCAGCCGCCACAGCGTCTGATAGGCCTGGAAGCCCACGCCCAGCAAGGGGTGGCGCGACAGCGCGCCGTAGCCGTTGCGGTGGCCGTGCAGCGCCAGCGGCGTGCTGCGGCGCAGGGTCTGGATGGCCGAGTAGCCGCAATGGTTCAGGCTGGCCATGACGCAGGTGCCGCCTTCGCGTTCGATCAGGTCGGCGTGGCGGCGCATGGCGTCGGTCTCGTCGCTGATGTTGAAGGCCACCATGACCTGCCGCCCGGTACGTTCGCGGTGCGCGCGCACCACCGCCATGACGGCGGCAACGCGTTGCGCCAACGGCGCGTGGGCAGGATTGGCGCAGACCTCGTCGTCCTTGATGAAGTCCACGCCCGCGGCGCACAGCTGGGCTGCCAGATGCGCGGTCTGTTCGGGGGAGAGGCCCACATTGGGTTTGATGATGGTGCCTACGAGGGGACCGTGCGCCACGCCAGTCAGTTGCCGCGTGCCGGCGATGCCCACGCGCGGCACGTCGAACTGGGCGCGGTAGTTGGCCGGCAGCTCCATGCTTTCCAGGCGCAGCCCGGTGACTTCGCCCAGATCGTACAGATTGCCGCCTACCGTGGCGGCCAGCGTCGGCAGGTTGGCGCCGACGTTGGCGACGGGAAAGGCGATGCGCACGCGGGCGCGCCGGTAGAGGCCCGGCATGCCGCCAGGCTGCCGCGCCAGCCAGGCGTTGGGCAGGCTGGGCGCGGTAGCGGATTCCAGGGTTTCGATGGATTCGATGCGGGCGCGGGCGCGGGCGCGCAACTCGTCGGTTTCGCCCTGCACCCGCGTGAAGGTGCCGCAGGATTGCTCGCCGGCCATGACCTCCGCGACCTTTTCAGGGTCCAGCGGGGTTTCGATCAGGTAGGTGGCGGTAAACGATTGGGAATTCATGGCGGCGGTTTGCGGCAGTAACGGGAAAAGGTCAGATCCGGTTCAGGTCGGGGAAGGGGCGCACGGGATCCTTGCCGTCCCAACCATTGGCGCTGTCGCGGATCAGGTCGAACAGGCGGCCCTTGGGGCCGGCGACTTCGGACAGTTCGATCACGGTGCCGGGGTGGTACTCGGTGTCGAAGTAGATGAAGCGGCCTTTCTCGCCGACTTCGCCGCTCATCTTGGGCTTGAAGCCCTGGGCCAGCAGGCGCTCCAGGTCGGCGTCGTAGCTCTCGGTCCAGTAGGCCACGTGCTGCAGCCCGGTGCGGCCGGCCTGCAGGAAGTCGCGGTACATGGAGGGCACGTCGTTGCGGGTCTGGATCAGTTCGACCTGCACGAAGCCCGAATTGGCCAGCGCCACCGAGTTGTGCGGCTGGTGGCTTTCGCCGTCGTACTGATAGTTCACGATGGGCACGCGCGGGTTGTAGTACCAGGGGCCGACGCCCAGCGTGGCGCTCCAGTAGTCCATGGCGGCTTCGATGTCGTGCACCACATAACCGAGTTGGCGGATCTCGCCCAGGAAACGACTCATGATGGATTCTTTGCGGGAAAAGGTTTGAGGATGTCGGGAAGAGGCGGCCCGGACGCGGGCCGCGGACCTCACAGGAAACCGATGGAGAACCAGGGGAAGGCGGCGACGATCACCAGGCCCACCAGCAGCGCGGCGATGTAGCCCCAGATCGGGCCTATGCCTTCGTTGGGGTCAACCCGGCTGATGGCGCAGGCGCCGTAGTAGCCCACGCCGAAGGGCGGTGCGAACAGGCCTATGCCCATGGCGAAGATCACCACCATGGCGTAGTGCACCTCGTGCACGCCGGCCTGCGCCGCGATCGGGAACAGCAGCGGGCCGAACAGCACGATGGCGGGGATGCCTTCCAGCACGCTGCCCAGGATGATGAAGGCCACGATGGATACGGCCAGGAACCCATAGCTGCCGCCGGGCATGCCGGCCATCAGCTTGGCCAGGTCGCCGGAGAAGCCGGACTGCGTCAGCGCCCAGGCCATGGCGGTGGCGCAGCCCACGATCAGCATGATGGCGCCCGACAGCGAGGCGGTCTCGATCAGCATGGGCTTGAGCCGGGCCCAGTCGAAGCGCCGGTAGATCAGCAGGCCGACCACGGCTGAATACACGATGCCGATGGTCGAGACCTCGGTGGCGGTGGCCACGCCTTCGACCACCGCGGCGCGGATCACGAAGGGCAGGGCCACGGCGGGCAGGGCGATGACGAAGAAGCGTCCGATTTCGCGGGCGCTGAAGCGTTGCGCCAGGCTCAGGTCTTCCTTGCGGTAGCGCCACCACACCACTGAACACAGGGCCAGGCCCAGCACCACGGCCGGCAGCAGTCCGCCCGTGAAGAGCGCGGCAATGGACACGCCCGTCACCGAACCGATGGTGATGAGCACGATGGACGGCGGAATGGTCTCGGTCTGCGCGCCGGTGGCCGACAACAGGGCCACCAGATCGCCCGGCTTGGCGCCGCGCTTCTGCATCTCCGGGAATAGCACGGGCGCGATGGCGGCCATGTCGGCGATCTTGGAACCCGAGATGCCGGACACCAGGTACATGGCGCCGATCAGCACATACGACAGCCCGCCGCGCACGTGTCCCAGCAGGCTGGCCAGGAACTGGATCATGGCCCGCGCCATGCCGGTCATTTCGATCAGCGAGCCCAGGAAGATGAACAGTGGCACGGCCAGCAGCATCAGGTGCGACATGCCTTCGTCCAGCCGCCCGACCATCACCACCATCGGGGTGTTGGTGGTCAAGGCCAGATACGAGAACGTGGCCAACGCGAACGAGAACGCAATCGGCACGCCCGAGAACACCGTGGCGGCCACGATGCCGACGAAGAAAATCAACAGGTTCAGCTTGCCCAGCGTGGAAAACAGCGGCTGCGCCAGCCAGAACAGCGCGACCACCGCCGCGGCGCCGGCCAGCGCCGCCAGCATCTGCGGCGCGGTCTGCGTGCGCAAGAGCCGCAGCAGGGCCACCACCGCCATCAGTCCCATGCCCACCGGAATCGCGGCGGCGCGCCAGGCGTTGCTCAGTTCCAGGGCGGGCGTGATGATGAAGTGTTCTTCATGCGCGTATTCCACGGCGGGCGCCAGGATCAGCGCCAGGAAGGCCAGCGAGGCAGCCAGCGCCAGCGTTTCCAGCTGGGCGCGGCGAGCCGGGCTGACGTTGTTGACCAGGGCCGTCATCCGCATGTGCTCGCCGCGGCGCAGGGCGACCACCGCGCCCAGCATGGACAGCCACAGGAACAGGATGGACGCCAGTTCGTCCGACCAGACCAGCGGGCTGTGGAAGGCGTAGCGCGCCACCACGCCCGCGAACAGCACGGCGATCTCGACCAGCACGAGGGCTGCCGCCACGTGTTCGACCACGCTGCCCAGCAGCGCGTCGAAGGCCCCGGCGGCACGGCGCAGGGGATGGGCCGGCAGCGCCTGCGGCGCGGCGTGGGGAGCGGACAGGGAAGACATGGCGCGTCCTCAGACCAGCTTGCCGACGGCCTGCTCCAGCAGGGTCCAGGCCTCGTTGCCGAAGCGGCCCTGCCATTCCTTGTAGAAACCGGCGGTGCGCAGTTGTTCGCGGAAGCTGTCGGCCGACGGCTGGTTGAACAGCAGGCCCTTGCCTTCCAGGTCCGACTGCACCGAGGCGTTGAGCTTCTTGATGTCTTCGCGCTGAGCCAGGCCGGCTTCGTTGATGCCGCGCGCCACGATGGTCTTCAGGTCCTGCGGCAGGCCTTCCCACATGCGACCGTTGGCAATGAACCAGTAGCCGTCCCAGATGTGGTTGGTGAGCGAGCAGTACTTCTGCACTTCATACAGCTTGGCCACCTGGATGATGGGCAGGGGATTTTCCTGCGCGTCCACCACCTTGGTCTGCAGCGAGGAATAGACCTCGCTGAACTGCAGGCTGGCGGGGGCGGCGCCCAGGCCCTTGAACATGGAGATCGGCAGCGAGCTGACCGGCACGCGGATCTTCAGGCCGTCCATGTCGGCGGCGGACTTGACCGGCGCCTTGCTGCTGGTGGTCTGGCGAAAGCCGTTGTCCCACATTTTTTCGAAGGCATAGAGGCGGCGCTGCGCGATGGCGGCGCGCACGTGGGCGCCGAGCGCGCCGTCCATGGCGCTCCAGACCTGGTTGTAGTCCTTGAAGGCGAAGCCCACGGCGTTGATGGCCGCGACCGGCACCAGGGTGGCGATGACCAGGGCGGACGGGGTGAAGAAATCGATGCCGCCCGAGCGCACCTGGGCCAGCATGTCGGTGTCGCCGCCCAACTGGTTGTTCGGGAAGATCTTGATGTCCACGCGACCGTTGCTTTCCTTGAGGATGCGCTCGGCGGCTTCCTGGGCGCGGATATTCAAGGGATGCGTGACCGGCAGGTTGTTGCCGTACTTGAGCGTGTAGTCGGCCGCGCGGGCAATCAGCGGAAAGCCCGAGGTCAGGGCGACGGCGGGAACCGCGCAAAGGCGGCGCAGGGCACTGCGGCGTGTCAGCAGCTTCATGGTTGTCTCCATAATTCTGGTTATGATGTTTTTTGATGTGCCACAACAGCGCCAGTACCATGCGGCAGAATGGACAATAGTGAATCAACGCTATCATCGTCAAACCTGATTAATGATGGATTTTGATGTGAATCGTACGCCTCCCGAACGCAAGCTGGCGCGCCTGGCCGATGTGGCGGAGCGCGCCGGAGTGTCCACCGCCACGGCCGACCGGGTCCTGAATCGCCGGCCCGGCGTGCGCGCCAGCACCGCCCAGAAAGTCTTCAAGGCGGCCATCGAACTGGACTACCTGCCGGAACAGGAACTCCGTGCGGCCGCCGCGCCCGAGCCCCTGCGGCTGGTGTTCCTGCTGCCGCGCGGCAGCAACCGCTACCTGCGCATGCTGGGCGACACCGTCAGCTACGCGCAGGAGCACTTCGCGCCGCTCAACGCCAGATGCCAGGTCGAGTACGTGGAGAGCTTCAATCCCGACGCGCTCGCGCAGGCGCTGGCCAGGCATGGCAAGCGCGCCGACGGCATTGCGTTCATGGCGCTGGAGCATCCGGCGGTGCGCGAAGCCGTCAACCTGCTGGCGCAGCAAGGCGTGCCGGCGGTGACGCTGATCTCCGACCTGGCCAACAGCGCCCGCGTGGCGTACGTGGGCCTGGACAACCGCGCGGCCGGACGCACCGCGGGCTACCTGATCGCCCGCTTCATCGGCTCGCGCGCGGCGCACGTGGCGCTGATCGCCGGGTCACGCCACTACCGCGCCCATGAAGAACGCGAAGGCGGCTTCCTGCAGCTGTACGCGGAGCAGTTCCAGGCCATGCAGGTGGTGGACCTGCGCGAGGGCTATGACGATGCGCAGCGCAACTACGAGCAGGCCCGCCAGTTGCTGGAGCAGTACCCGCAGCTGGCCGGCATCTACAACATCGGCGGCGCTTCCGACGGCGTGGCGCGCGCGCTGAAGGAAGCGGGCTTGCAGCATCGGGTGGTCTTCATCGGCCACGGCCTCACGCCCGACACCCGCGCGCTGCTGATAGACGGCACCATGGACGCGGTCATCACGCAAAGCCCGATGGAAGCGCTGATGAGCTGCGTGCGCATTTTCTGCAACCTGCGCGACAAGCGCAGTCCGATGAACGGGGTGGAACTGGCGCGCAGCCAGGTGATCTTCCGCGAGAACCTGCCGTAGACAGGCAGGTCCGGAGTAACCCTGACTACGGGGGCGTTATGCAAACTATGCATAAGCCACCCGGACGCGGTCCCTATACTGCCTCGCATTCAGTCTGACGGCGCGGCGGTTGCTATGGATCTACGTTGGTTCCAGGATTTTCTGACCCTGGCGGAATGCGGGCAGTTCACCACGGCCGCCGAATTGCGGCATGTCTCGCAGTCGGCGTTCAGCCGGCGCATCCAGTCGCTGGAAACATGGGCTGGCGCGGCGCTGATCGACCGGGGCTGTTTTCCCTTGCGCCTGACCGCGGCGGGCGAGCAATTCCGATCCAATGCCGCCGAGATCGTGCGCAAGGTGGTGGATGCGCGCGGCGAGGCCGGCGTCACCGGCCATGACGGCGCGGTCCTGAGGGTGGCGATGCCGCATTGCCTGGCGACGTCGCACTTTCCCGGCTGGTGCGTCCGTTGGAAGGAGGAGAGCGGAGTCGAGTCGCTGCGGCTGCATGTGGGCAATGTGCACGACTCGGTCGAGTGGCTGGCCGCCGGCGTGGTCGACCTGCTGGTGTGCTTCCGCCACGCCGCCGAAGACATACAGCTGGACCCGCAAGCCTATATGCGGACCGGCATGGAGCCGGACTTCCTGCGCCTGTTCCGCCCCGCCGGCATGCCGGTGGACGAGACGGCGCTGTACGCCGCCGATTCCCTGGCGCGCTATCCCTATGTGTCGCACGCCCAGGGCGCCTACTTCCGGCGCCTGGTCGACATGTCCTGCGGCGACTTGCTGCAGCGTCCCGTCCTGCAGCGCGTCTGCGAAACCGATTTCGTGGACGGCGCGCGCACGCTGGTCAGCGCCGGCGTCGGGCTGGCGTGGCTGCCCGAGTCCAGCGCCAAGGTGTCGGTGGACGCCGGCCAGATCGCGGCGATCAAGGACCGCCGCTGCGCGATCCCGATGCAGATCTGCCTGTACGCGCGCCGCCAGGGGCCGGCCCAGGAGCCCGTCGAACGCGTGTTCAACCTCTATACCAAGCGCTGACATAAACCCCAAGGAGAAAAGCATGGCACTTTGCATCAAGGCATCGGTCGCGGCGTTGGCGATCTTTATGGCGGGCGCCGCCTCGGCCCAGCAGCTGGAAGGAACGCTGAAGAAGGTCGCAGACACCGGCACGATCACCATCGGCCACCGCGAGACCTCGATCCCGTTTTCCTACTACGACGGCAACCAGAAGCCCGTGGGCTACTCGATCGACATCTGCGAGCGCATCGTCCGCTCGGTGCAAGCCCGCCTGAAGCGCAGCGACATCCAGGTGAAGTACCTGCCGGTCACCTCCGCGACGCGCATTCCCCTGATGGGCAACGGCACCATCGACCTGGAATGCGCCTCGACCTCCAACACCCTGGACCGCCAGCAGCAGGTGGCGTTCTCGGTCACCACCTTCGTGACCGGCAATCGCTTTCTCAGCCAGAAGTCGTCGCAGCTGCGCACCATTGACGACCTGAAGGGCAAGGTGGTGGCCTCGACCTCCGGGACCGCGAACATCCGCCAGATCAACGAGCTGAACGAGACGCGCGGACTGGGCATGCGTATCGTGCCCGTGAAGGAGCACGCGGAAGGCTTCCTGATGGTCGAGACTGGCCGCGCCGCCGCCTTCGTCATGGACGACATCCTGCTGTATGGCCTGATCGCCAACGCCAAGCAGCCCGACCGCTACGAGGTCTCCGACGCGTCCCTGTCGATCGAACCCTACGCCATCATGCTGCGCCGCGACGACCCGCAGTTCAAGGCGCTGGTGGATGACGCCATCAAGGCCCTCTATGCCAGCGGCGAATTCCAGGCGCTGTATGACCGCTGGTACCGCAGCCCGCTGCCGCCCAAGGGCATCAATCTGAACGTGGCCATGAGCGAGGCGCTCAAACGCGTGGTCGCCACGCCCACCGATTCGGGCGATCCCGCCGCCTACCGCTAGGCCCAGGCCCAGCCGCAATACGCCGATGCGCGGCCCCGGCAAGGGGCCGGGACCGCGCGCGGCCAGATCATCGAGAAAAGCATGGCATATCAATGGAACTGGGGCGTGCTGTTCGCCCCATCGCCCGACGGCGGGCAGACGTATCTGCAAACCCTGCTGGACGGGCTGAGCGTGACCGTGAAGACGGCGGCGCTGGCGTGGCTGATCGCGCTGGCGCTGGGCCTGGCGGTCGGCGTGGCGCGCACGCTGCCGTCTCGCGGGGTGCGCGCGGCGGCAGCCACCTATGTGGAAGTATTCCGGAACATCCCGCTGATCGTGCAGATGTTCCTGTGGTATTTCGTCTTGCCGGAGCTGTTGCCGACGGCGGCCGGAGACTGGATCAAGCAATTGCCCGACGCGTCCTTCTATACGGCGGCGCTGGCTATCGGCATGTATATGTCGGCGCGCATCGGGGAACAGCTGCGCGCCGGGATCGAGGCCTTGCCGCAGGGGCAGCGCAACGCGGGCCTGGCGCTGGGGCTGAGCTTGCCGCAGCTGTACCGGCACGTGCTCTTGCCCAACGCCTTGCGCACGGTCCTGCCGACCATGACGTCGGACTGCCTGAACACCATCAAGAACACCTCGGTGGCGCTGACCATTGGGCTGGCGGAACTGACCGCCCAGGCCCATGCGATGCAGGAATTCTCGTTCCAGGTGTTCGAGGCCTTTCTGACCGCCACCATGGCCTATCTGGCGCTCAACCTCATCGTGATCGTGGCGATGCGCGCGCTCGAATACAAACTGCGCATCCCGGGCCGGGCCGCCGGCGGGCGCATGGCGAAAGGGAGCCGGGCATGACCGATTTCGATCTGCAAGCGATTATTGACGCCTTGCCGTACCTGATCCTGTCCGGCTTGCGCTTCACCCTGCTGCTGACCTTGACGTCGACCGTGGGCGGCGTGCTGCTGGGCACCTTGCTGGCCGTTGCCCGGCTCTATGGCGGACGCCTGGTGGCGTGGCCCGCAACGATATATGTGAACCTGTTCCGCTCGTTGCCGCTGGTGCTGGTGATCTTCCTGATCTATTTCATCCTGCCCTATGCCTTGCAAGCGGTCACGGGGTCTGAACGGCCCATTGTGCTGGGCGCCATGGGATCGGCCTTCATTACCTTCATTCTGTTCGAGGCCGCGTACTTCTCGGAAATCATCCGGGCGGGGGTAGGCAGCGTGGGCCCAGGCCAGTATGCGGCGGGCAGCGCGCTGGGCCTGAGGCACGGCCAGGTGCTGCGCAAGGTGATCCTGCCGCAGGCGTTCCGCAACATGCTGCCGGTGCTGCTTACCCAGGTGATCGTCATCTTCCAGGAAACCGCGCTGGTCTATGTCCTGTCGCTCACGGATTTCCTTGGGGCGGCGACCAAGATCGCGCAGCGCGATAACCGGCTGGTCGAGATGTACATGCTGGTGGCGCTGGTGTTTTTCGTGATCTCGTTCACCGCCTCGCGCGGCGTGCGGGCGCTGCGCGCCCGGATCGGGGCCTGAGCGCCCGGGCATTTCCATTCGGAGTCTACATTCATGATCGAAATTCAACAGGTCGGCAAGCGCTACGGCGACTTGCCGGTACTCAAGCAGTGCTCACTGCGCGTGCAGCGCGGCGAGGTCGTGGTGGTCTGCGGGCCGTCCGGGTCGGGCAAGTCGACGCTGATCAAATGCGTGAACCGGCTGGAACCCTTCGATGCGGGCCGCATCGTGGTGGACGGCACCGATGTCGGCGCGCCCGGCACGGACCTGCCGAAGCTGCGCGCCCGCGTCGGCATGGTGTTCCAGCACTTCGAGCTGTTTCCCCACCTGACGGTGCGGGAGAACGTCTGCCTGGGGCAGGTCAGCGTGCTGGGCCGCAGCCGCGCGCAAGCGATGGAAAAGGCGGCCGCGCTGCTGGATCGCGTCGGCGTGGCGGCGCATGGCGACAAGCATCCGGGGCAGCTTTCCGGCGGCCAGCAGCAGCGGGTCGCGATTGCGCGGGCGCTGGCGATGGACCCGGTGGTGATGCTGTTCGACGAGCCGACCTCGGCGCTCGACCCGGAAATGATCGGCGAAGTGCTGGATGTGATGACGGGCCTGGCGCGCGACGGCATGACCATGATGGTCGTCACGCATGAGATGGGATTCGCCCGCCGAGTCGCCGACCGCGTCGTGTTCATGGAGTCCGGAGAGATCGTCGACGACGCCAGCGCCGAGGCGTTCTTCGGCAACGCTGCGTCGGCGCGCTCCCGCGCATTCCTCTCCCGCATCATCAGCCACTGATTTTCTTCACCCTCACAAACATCCATGTCCTCCATTTTTCATATCAACGGCAATCTCGTTCCGGCCGAGCAGGCCGTCATCCCGGCGCTGGACCGCGGGTTTCTTTTTGGTGACGGCGTCTACGAGGTGATTGCCGTGATCGACGGCCTGCTGCTCGAATTCGAGCGGCATGCCGCCCGCCTGGCGCGCAGCCTGGCCGAGGTCGGCATCCGCAACCCGCTGCCGCGCGACGCGTTGCTGGAGCGTTGCCGCGAGCTGGTCCGCCGCAACGGCCTGCGCGAAGGCTCCGTCTATGTGCAGGTCACGCGCGGCGCGGACAGCAAGCGCGATTTCGCCTTTCCGGCGGAGGTCGAGCCCACCGTGATGATGTACGTCAGCGAGAAGTCCTTGCGCGTGAATCCGCTGGCCGAATCTGGCGTCCGGGTGGCGAGCGTACCGGACATGCGCTGGCAGCGGCGTGACATCAAGAGCGTGTCGCTGATCGCCCAGGTGCTGGCCAAGCAGGCCGCGCAAGCTTCGGGCGCGTTCGAGGCGCTGATGGTCGACCCCGACGGCGTGGTGACGGAGGGGGCATCGTCGAGCGCGCTGCTGGTCGATGCGCAGGGACGGATCGTGGTGCGGCCCCTGTCGCGCGAGATACTGCCGGGCTGCACCCGCGCCGCGGTACTGGCGCTGGCCGCCAAACGCGGTACGACCGTGGAGGAGTGCAAGTTCACGCTGGACGAGTGCCGGCAGGCGACGGAACTGGTGTTGACGTCCGCGCTGCACTTCGTGCTGCCGGTGATTGAACTGGACGGCCAGCCCGTCGGCACGGGACGGCCAGGACCGGTATGCCGGGAGCTGCGGCAGCTCTACATGGAGTACGTGCTGGCGTCCGCGCTATAGCGCTGCGCGAGCTGCGGCGGGCGTATGATTCCGCATAAGGGCTCGCACCCCGTCCGGCAATGGCCGGCACGCCATTGCCTACCTCATCGCAGGGTTGCTCAACCTCGGTCACCCGGGCCTATCGTCGGGTGACCGTGAAGGCGTTGCGCCATGGATCATTTCCTGTCCGCTGTCCGCGTGGATGGCCCGGACCGCGCCAAGGCTGGCATCAAGGCCCGGTCACCGGCGGGTAACCACGATCTCCAGGTATTCGCTGGGTACGACCATTGCGCTGTCGCCGGAGCGGTTGTACCGGTCTATCTGCACCATGAGATCGCTGGTCAGCGCGGCCTGCGCCGCAGGTTCCAGCGCCCCGAAGGCCTTGAGCAGCGGGCCATAGTAGGTCTTGAAGACCTGCAGCCAGTGCTCCGGCGAGCGATAACGGAACACGAAGTTGCGGGGTTCGGCCTGGATCGAGGACGCGTGCGGGCCGAACATTTCATCGATGCGCGCCCGCGTGCCCCACAGCGCGGGCGATTTGATCCCGGCGGGCGGCGGAAGATGCTTGCCGATGGTCTTGAACACCTGGCCGATGAAGCCGTCCGGGGTCCAGTTGGCCAGGCCGATCTTGCCGCCGGAGCGGCACACGCGGACCATTTCCGCAGCAGCCTTGTCCTGGTCGGGGGTGAACATCACGCCGAAGGTCGAGACCACCGCGTCGAATCCTCCGTTCGGGAAGGGCAGGGCTTCGGCATCGGCCTCCTGGAATTCGATCTGCAGGTGCTCAGCGGCAGCGCGTTCGCGGGCGCGTCCGAGCAGCGCCGGCACGTAGTCGGTCGAAACGACGTCGCACCAGCGGCGTGCGGCGGCCAGCGAGGCATTGCCGTTGCCGGCGGCCACATCGAGCACCTTCTGTCCGGCGCGGACGTCCAGCGATTCGCACAGCTGTTCTCCTACGATCTGCAGCGTGGTGCCGACAATGGCATAGTCCCCGGAAGCCCAGGTGCCCTGCTGGCGTGTCTTCAAAGCGGCCAGGTCGGGTTGCGCGGCGTCGCGCACGGGGCTGGTGGCGAGGGAGGAAATGGACATGGTCTGTCTCCGTTAAAGCTCTGTGTATGCGGCAGCGGGCGATGCCAGCCTGCCGGGGAATCGCAACCGGCGCCGCGCAGGCTTGCGCGTACCGTGCTTCCCGAGGTCCAAGTTAAGAGCCGACCATGGAGGCGGGCGTGGTAGCCGGCGTGGAATCCGCCGAGGATTCGGCGGGCCGTGATCCGCCGGTCGGTGCCGTCCCCGGCGCGGCCGTCCAGCTGCGGCTGCTCGGAGCCATGGCGATCCGCCGGGCGGGCTCTGCGGTGGCGCTGCCGCCATCGCGCAAGCTGCGCGGGCTCATTGCCTATCTGGCGCTGGCCCCGCATCCGGTTCAGCGCGCGCATCTCTGCGAGTTGTTGTGGGACATTCCGAACGATCCGCGCGGCGAGCTGCGCTGGTGTCTCAGCAAGGCCAGAACCCTGCTGGACGATCCCGGTCGCCGCCGGGTGGAGACTGCGCAGGACACGGTGAGGCTGGATCTGGCCGACTGCCAGGTGGACGCCATCGAGATCGGCAGCGCGATGCAGCAGGGCATAGCCCGGCTGGACATCGAGCGGCTGCGCGCGCTGGCCGACCTGTTTTCTGGCGATTTTCTCGAAGGGCTGGGGATCGACCGAAATCCCTTTTTCAACAACTGGCTGACCGCGCAACGCCGGCGCTTCAGGGCCTGCCATGCGGCAGTCCTGGAGCATCTGGCAACGGGTCTTCCGGCAGGGGATGGCGAGGTCTACGCCTGCCTGGACAAGTGGCTGCAGCTTGCCCCGTTCGACCGGCGCGCCCACGAGCTGCTGTTGGACCTGCTGGCGCAGCGCGGCCAGTGGCGTGACGGCGAGGAGCATCTGGCCGCGGCGGTGCGCGCTTTCGAGGCGGATGGCTTGGACTGGCGGCCCTTGCGCGACGTATGGCGGGAGCTCCGCGGGCAGGCTGGCCAGGCGCCACGGCCGGAAGCGGGGCGGAGGGAGGAGCCCGGGAATCCTCCCGCGGACGCCAGGGACCGCGCAGGCCGCGCCTCGATCGCGGTGATGCCGTTCGTGGACCGCTCGGCCCAGGCCGGCGTGCGGGGAGGGGTGGCGGACGGGCTGGCCTACGACATCATCACCCGGCTGGCCAAGTTGCGCAGCCTGTTCGTCATCGCGCAAGGCACTGTTTTCGCGCTGGACCAGCGCAACATGGGACCGGACGAGGCGGGCCGGACGCTCAACGTGGACTATGTCGTCAGCGGCACGCTGCAACGCCGGGAAAAACGCATCGCCGTGGCGGTGGAACTCGTTGAATCCAGGACCGCGCGCATCGTGTGGGCGGACGTCTTCGACCGCGAGCTGGATGATGCATTCCTGGCCCTGGACGAGATCGGCAACCGGATCGTGGCCGCCATCGACATCGAGATCGAATCCGCCGAGCGCAACCGGGCCATTCTGAGGCCGCCGAATTCCCTGGACGCCTGGCAGGCGCATCATCGCGGCCTGTGGCATATGTACCGCTTCAACCGCGCCGACAACGAGCAGGCGCGCCATTTCTTCGAGATGGCCCTGCGCCTCGATCCGACGTTTTCGCGGGCCTACGCGGGCTTGTCGTTCACCCATTGGCAGGACGCGTTCCAACGCTGGGGCGAACAGGCACCGGCCATCGACCTGGCCTTCGAAGCCGCCGGCCAGGGCCTGATCGCCGACGACCGCGACCCGGCGGCGCACTGGGCCATGGGCCGGGCGCTATGGCTGCGCGGCAGCCAGGACCAGTCGCTGGCGGAGTTGGCGCGCGCCGTGGACCTGAGCCCGAACTTCGCCCTGGCACACTACACCCTGGGCTTCGTCAACTGCCAGTCCGGCGACGCCGAAGCCGCGATAGGCTCGTCCGATCATTCGCGCGACCTGAGCCCCTACGACCCGCTGCTGTTTGGCATGCTGGCCGTGCGCGCGCTGGCGCTGGTCCGCCTGGGGCGGTACGAGGAGGCCGCCGGCTGGGCCCTGAAGGCCGCGGCGCGTCCCAATGCCCATGTGCACATCCTGGCGATCGCGGCCTGCTGTCTTGCGATAGCCGGCAAGGGCGATGAAACGTCCGGCCTGCTGGCCGCGATCCGCAAGACGCATCCTTCGTACCGCGTGGACGATTTCCTGGCGGCATTCCGCCTGGCCGGCGACGCCGAGGCCTTGTTCCGCAAAGGCGCCAGGCGCATCGGGCTGGGTTGAGCCGCAGGCGGCGCGCTTCAGGCGATCTCCACCGCATCGCCATTGAAGCGCGCCTGCCAGGTCCGCAGCCGCTGTTCCGGATACTGCACGCACACGCCGTCTTCCAGCCGGAAGTGCTGCTTGTAGAGCGGCGAGGCCACCACCAGTTCGCCGCCCACGTGGCCGACCAGGCCGCGGCCGATGACGTTGGCGCCGGACCTGGGATCGCGGTTTTCCATGGCGTAGACGCCGTTGCCCGTGGGCTGCGGCACGTAGAACAGGGCGATCTGGGCGCCGTCCACCAGCGCCACCACGCCGGAGTTGGGCACCAGGTCCTGGCGGCGGCACACCGGCCGCCAGGCCATCGGTTCGCGGATAAGGGCATCCATCAGGCGATCTCCTCGGTAATGGCAATGACGCGGGCGGGGGCTGGCCGGGGCTGGCCGCGTTCCTGCACGAACTGGATGTCGGGGTCGGCGCCGCCGTCGTTGACGAAGGTGCGGAAGCGCTTGAGTTTTTCCGGGTCGCTCAGCGCGTTGGCCCACTCGCATTCGTAGCGGTCCACCACCAGCTGCATCTGCGCGTCCAGCTCCGCGCACAGGCCCAGGCTGTCCTCCAGCACCACCTGCTTCAGGTAGTCCAGGCCGCCCTCCAGCGATTCGCGCCATACCGAGGTGCGCTGCAGCTTGTCGGCAGTGCGGATGTAGAACATCAGCAGACGGTCTATGGTGCGGATGAGGGCGGCGTCGTCCAGGTCGGTGGCGAACAGTTCCGCGTGGCGCGGGCGCATGCCGCCGTTGCCGCAGACGTAGAGGTTCCAGCCGTTCTCGGTGGCGATGACGCCGATGTCCTTGCTCTGCGCCTCCGCGCATTCGCGGGTGCAGCCGGACACGGCGAACTTCAGCTTGTGCGGCGAGCGCAGGCCCTTGTAGCGGTGCTCGATGTCCAGCGCCATCTTGACGCTGTCCTGCACGCCGTAGCGGCACCAGGTGCTGCCCACGCAGGACTTCACCGTGCGGGTGGACTTGCCGTAGGCATGGCCGGTCTCGAAGCCGGCGGCGATCAGTTCGGCCCAGATCTCCGGCAGTTCATGCAGCTGCGCGCCGAACAGGTCGATGCGCTGGCCACCCGTGATCTTGGTGTACAGCTGGTACTTCTTGGCGACGGCGCCGATCGCGATCAGGCCGTCGGGCGTGATCTCGCCGGCGGGGATGCGCGGCACCACCGAGTAGGTGCCGTTCTTCTGCATGTTAGCCATGAAGGTGTCGTTGGTGTCTTGCAGCGGTACCAGGTGAGGATCCTGGATCGGGCGGTTCCAGCACGAGGCCAGGATGGAACCCACGGCGGGTTTGCAGATGTCGCAACCCTGCTGACCGCGCCCGTGGCTGGCCAGGAGTTCTTCGAAGGATTCGATGCCGTTGACGCGCACGATGGCGTACAGCTCCTGGCGGGTGTGGGGGAAGTGTTCACACAGGCTCTTGTCCACCGCCACGCCGCGGCTGGCCAGTTCGTGTTCGACCACCTGCTTGAGCAGGCTGGCGCAGCCGCCGCAGCCGGACGCTGCCTTGGTGCAGGCCTTGACCGCGGCCAGGTCCGCGCAGCCGCCGTCGATCGCGGCGCAGACCGCGCCCTTGCTGACGTTGTGGCAGGAACAGA
>NZ_DATCUY010000151.1:0-7662 GCF_036567245.1 Achromobacter sp.
GCGTTGCTGGGCGCGCGCCGCAAGCTCGGCCTGCTCTGGGGCGAGGCCGAGCCGGATTTCGCCAGCGTGGGCGGAGATTTGCAGGCGCTGCCGCAGCGGGCGTCCATCGACGAGCTGCGCGCCGGCCTGGCTGCAACGCCCAGGATGCAGGGCGGCAAGCTCGCCGTCGACCTGGGGCAGGCGCAGCTGGAGGTCGAGAAGAGCAAGCGCTATCCGGACATCACCTTGAGCGCCGGTGTGGCCCGCGACAACGAAGCAGGTCGCAATAAGGCTCAGCTCGGCGTTTCCATTCCCTTGCCGATCTTCGACCGCAACCAGGGCAATGTCTACGCCGCCACCATGCAGGCCTACAAGGCGCAGGACCAGTACCGCGAGCTGGAATCCGGCCTGATGGGGGAATTGCTGCAGGCCGTGACCCGTTTTGACTTGGCGGTGGGCTCCGCGCGCGAGTACCGGACCGCGGTGCTGCCGGGCGCGACCCAGGCCTATGACGCCGCGCGCAAGGGCTTCGAAGCCGGGAAGTTCGGCTTCCTGGAGGTGCTGGACGCGCAGCGCACCCTGTCGGACGGAAACATCGCCTACCTGGCGGTGCTGGCATCCGTGTACCAGGCTTCCGCGGATATCGACCGCATTCTCGGACGTTGAAACGAGCATAAGAAATGGCAAAACACAAAAACAAGCAACCCCCCATGATGTGGACCGCGGCGAGCCTGTGCGCGGCGCTGCTGCTGGCGCCCGCGTACCCCGTGCTGGCGGCGGGCGAAGCGGATCACGGGCATGCCGAGACGGAGCAAGGCGCGGAGGCTGCGAAGGAACAGGAAAAAATCGCCCTGACGCCCGAGCAGATCGCGGTGGCCGGCATCAAGTCCGAAGTCGCCGCGCCGGCCGCGCTGGCGACGTCCGTGCAGTTCCCGGGCGAAATCAAGTTCAATGCGGACCGCACTGCGCACGTGGTGCCGCGCATGGCCGGCGTGGTGCAAAGCGTATCGGCGGACCTGGGCCAACAGGTAAAAAAGGGCGAGCTGCTGGCGACTTTTTCCAGTTCGGCGCTGTCCGAACTGCGCAGCGAATGGCTGGCTGCGGCCAAGCGGCGTGAGCTTGCCGCCCAGACCCACAGGCGCGAATTGCGCCTGTGGCAGGAAAAGGTATCCGCAGAACAGGACTACCAGGCGGCCCGCACCGCGCTGCAAGAGGCCGATATCGCCGTGCAGAACGCGGAGCAGAAACTGCGCACCGTGGGCGCCGAGCCGCGCGCCAAGGACCTGGGCAGCCTGGAGATCCGCGCACCCTTCGACGGCGTGGTGGTGGAAAAGCACATCGCGCTGGGCGAAGCCCTGCCGGACAACGCCAGCATCTTCACCTTGTCGGACCTGCGCACGGTCTGGGCCGAATTCGTGATCGCGCCCAAGGACCTGCAGGACGTGCGCGTCGGCGAAGCGGCCAGCGTGAGCTCTGCCGCCTTCGCCGGCAAGGCGGAGGGCACGGTGTCGTACATCGGTTCCTTGCTGGGGCAGCAGACGCGCACGGCCACCGCGCGGGTCACGCTGGAGAATCCGGACATGGCCTGGCGCCCCGGGCTGTTTGTCTCAGTCGACGTGGTGACGCGGATGTCCGACGCCGCGGTGACGGTGGCGGCGGACGCGGTCCAGACCGTCGACAACGAGCCCACCGTGTTCGTGGAAGTGCCGGGCGGCTTTTTGGTGCAGCCGGTGAAACTGGGCAAGGCTTCGGACGACCGGGTCGAGGTGCTGTCGGGACTTGCGCCCGGCACGCGCTATGCGGTCGAGAACACCTTCGTCCTCAAGTCGGAGCTGGGCAAGGCCGGCGCCGAGCACGCGCACTGAGGCGGAGCGGAACATGTTTGAACGTTTGATCCGTTTCGCCATCGAACAGCGCTGGCTGGTGCTGTTCGTCACCCTGGGCATGGCCGCCATCGGCGTCTACAACTATTCCCGGCTCGCCATCGATGCGGTGCCGGACATCACCAACGTGCAGGTCCAGATCAACGCCGGCGCGCCGGGCTATTCGCCGCTGGAGACCGAGCAGCGCGTCACCTATCCGATCGAGACCGTGATGGCCGGCTTGCCGGGGCTGCAGCAGACGCGCTCGTTGTCGCGCTATGGCCTGTCGCAGGTGACTGTCATCTTCAAGGACGGCACCGACATCTATTTTGCCCGCCAGCTGGTGAACCAGCGCCTGCAGGAAGCGAAGGAAAACCTGCCCGAGGGCGTGACGCCCATGATGGGGCCGATATCCTCGGGCCTGGGCGAGATCTACCTGTGGACGGTGGAGGCGCGGGACGACGCCCGCAAGCCGGACGGTTCGGCCTACACCCCCATGGACTTGCGCGAGATCCAGGACTGGATCATCAAGCCGCAGCTGCGCAACATCCCTGGGGTCACCGAGATCAACGCCATTGGCGGCTACGCCAAGGAATACCAGGTGGCGCCCAGCACCGAGAAGCTGGCCTCCTACGGGCTGGCGCTGACCGACATCATGACCGCGCTGGAACGGAACAACGCCAACATCGGCGCGGGCTACATCGAACGCAAGGGCGAGCAGTACCTGATCCGGGCGCCCGGACAGGTCAAGTCCATGGACGACATCCGCGACGTGGTGCTGGCGACGGTGGAGGGCCAGGCGATCCGGATACGCGACGTGGCCGAGGTCTCCATCGGCCGCGAACTGCGCACGGGCGCCGCGACCAGCAACGGCGAGGAAGTGGTGCTGGGCACGGTGTTCATGCTGATAGGCGAGAACAGCCGCGCGGTGTCTCAGGCCGTCTCGGTCAAGCTGGAGGCCATCAACAAATCGCTGCCGGCCGGCGTGCAGGCCGTGACGGTCTACGACCGCACCAACCTGATCGACAAGGCCATCGCCACGGTCAAGAAGAACCTGCTGGAAGGCGCGGCGCTCGTCATCGTCATCTTGTTCGTGTTCCTGGGGAACATCCGCGCGGCGCTGATCACGGCCATGATCATCCCGCTGTCCATGCTGTTCACCTTCACCGGCATGGTGACCTACAAGGTCAGCGCCAACCTGATGAGCCTGGGCGCGCTGGACTTCGGCATCATCGTCGACGGCGCGGTGGTCATCGTGGAGAACTGCGTGCGGCGCCTGAGCCATGCGCGGGCGCACCATGGCAGGCCGCTGACGCGCAGCGAGCGTTTCCATGAGGTTTTCGCGGCTGCGCGCGAGGCGCGGCGGCCGCTGCTGTTCGGCCAGTTGATCATCATGGTCGTGTACCTGCCCATCTTCGCGCTCAGCGGGGTGGAAGGGCGCATGTTCCACCCCATGGCGCTGACCGTGGTGCTGGCGTTGCTGGGGGCGATGATCCTGTCGGTGACCTTCGTGCCGGCCGCGGTGGCGCTGTTCATGGGGAACAATGTCTCCGAGAAAGAGAACCGCCTGATGGCCTGGGCCAAGCGCCGCTACGAGCCCTTGCTTGAAGTCGCGCTGCGTCGCACGCCGCTGATCCTGGCCGGCGCGACGGTCTTCGTGGTGTTGAGCGGGGTGCTGGCCGCGCGCATGGGCAGCGAGTTCATCCCCAACCTGAACGAAGGCGACATGGCGATCCAGGCGCTGCGGATCCCGGGCACCAGCCTGACGCAGTCGGTCGAGATGCAGAAGCAGCTGGAGACCCGGCTGAAACAGAAGTTCCCGGAGATCGAGCGCGTGTTTGCGCGCACCGGCACCGCGGAGATCGCGTCCGATGCCATGCCGCCCAGCATTTCCGACGGCTACATCATGCTCAAGCCGATCGACCAATGGCCCAGTCCCAGGAAGACTCGCGCCGAATTGCTGGCGGCGATCCAGGAGGAGGCCAACCAGGTCCCTGGCAACAACTATGAGTTCTCCCAGCCCATCCAGCTGCGCTTCAACGAGCTGATCTCGGGCGTGCGCAGCGACGTGGCGGTGAAAGTGTTCGGCGACGACAACGACGTGCTGAACCGCACGGCGACTGAGATTGCCGAGGTCCTGCAGACGATACCGGGCGCCTCGGAAGTGAAGGTGGAGCAGACCACCGGCCTGCCCATGCTCACGGTCAACATCGACCGCGCCCGCGCCGCGCGCTACGGCTTGAGCATGGCGGACGTGCAGGACACCCTGGCCATTGCCGTGGGCGGCCGCGAGGCGGGCACTTTCTTCCAGGGCGATCGGCGCTTCGACATCGTGGTGCGCCTGCCCGAGACCGTGCGCGAGAACCTGGCGGCGCTGAAGAAGTTGCCTGTGGCCCTGCCCAGGCAGGAAGGTCAGGCGCAGGCGGCCTACATCCCGTTGAGCGAGGTCGCCACCTTCGACCTGGCGCCGGGGCCCAACCAGATCTCGCGCGAGGACGGCAAGCGCCGCATCGTGGTCAGCGCCAACGTGCGGGGCCGCGACCTGGGCTCGTTCGTGTCCGAGGCCACCGCGGCCATCGAGCAAAAGGTGCAGGTGCCCGCGGGTTACTGGACATCCTGGGGCGGCACCTTCGAACAGCTGCAATCCGCGGCCAAGCGCCTGCAGATCGTGGTGCCGGCTGCCCTGCTCCTGGTGTTCGTGCTGCTGTTCGCGATGTTCGGCAACGTCAAGGACGGGCTGCTGGTGTTCACCGGCATTCCCTTTGCGCTGACCGGCGGCGTGATCTCCTTGTGGCTGCGCGGCATCCCGCTCTCCATCACCGCGGCGGTGGGCTTCATCGCGCTGTGCGGGGTGGCTGTGCTGAACGGCCTGGTCATGCTGTCGTTCATCAGCAGCCTGCGCGAAGAGGGCAAGTCGGTGGCCGAAGCCGTGCGCATCGGGGCGCTGACGCGTCTGCGTCCGGTGCTGATGACAGCGCTGGTGGCCTCGCTGGGCTTCGTGCCGATGGCGATCGCCACCGGCACGGGCGCCGAGGTGCAGCGCCCGCTGGCCACCGTGGTGATCGGCGGCATCATTTCTTCCACCATTCTCACGCTGCTGGTGCTGCCGGCCCTCTACCGCCTGGCGCACAGGAATGACGACGCCGACGAACTTGAACTGTCGAAACCGGCGATTGCCCGGGAGTAGGCCCGACAGAGAGGCGATCCGATGAATGCCAGACCCGAAATCGATATCGCTGTGCTGGGCGCCGCCAGCACGGTCCAGCTGTCCGTCATCATTCCCTTCCTCAACGAGAGGGAGGTGCTGCCGGCCTGCCACCAGCGTTTGCGGCGGGTTTTGAAAGCGCTCGGGCTGCCGTACGAAATCGTGTTTGTGGACGACGGCAGCAGCGACGGCAGCGCCGAGTACCTGCAGGCGCTGCTGCGCCAGGAGCGCGGCATCAAGCTGGTCAGGCTGAGCCGGAACTTCGGCAAGGAGGCGGCGATGACGGCGGGGATAGAACATGCGGCCGGCGCCGCGGTCATCATGCTGGACGCCGATCTGCAGGATCCGCCGGAGGCCATCCCCGAGATGGTCCGCGCCTGGAAGGAGGGCGCGGACGTGGTCAGCATGCGGCGGCGCAGCCGCGCGGGCGAGAGCGTCCTGAAGCGGCTCTCGGCCTATGCCTACTACCGTCTGCTGAGCCGGCTGAGCAAGGCCGCGATCCCGCCCGATACCGGCGACTTCCGGCTGATGAGCCGGCGCGCCGTGACGGCGCTGATGCAGCTGCCCGAACGGTGCCGCTACATGAAGGGGCTATACGCCTGGGTGGGCATGCCGACCCGCATCATCGACTACGACCGCGAGCCGCGCGCCGCCGGCACCACCAAATGGAGCTACCTGGCGCTGTTCCGCCTGGCGATGGAAGGCATCACTTCGTTCTCCACCGCGCCCTTGCGCTGGGCGACGGGGCTGGGCGCGGTTGCGGCCCTGGGCGGCGCGGTATTCGGCGCGGGCATCATCTTCAAGACCTTGATGTTCGGCGATGACGTTGCGGGCTATCCCTCACTGATGGCGATGATGACCTTCATGGGCGGCGTGCAGCTCATCACCATCGGCCTGCTCGGCGAGTACGTGGGCAAGACCTACATGGAAAGCAAGCAGCGGCCGGTCTATCTGGTGCGCGACGTCCAGCACAGCGGTCCCGCGGGCATGGCGGCATCGGGCTATGGGAGGGATGCGACTTGCAGCTGAGCGTCCGGGCGGTGGTCGCCGGCCTGGCGGCGATACTGGGCGTGCGTCTGCTGGCGATGGCCCTGGTGCCATTCGCCGACACGTCCGAGCCGCGCTACGCGGAGATCGCCAGGCTGATGGCGGAAAGCGGCGACTGGATCACGCCCTGGTTCGCGCCGGGTGTGCCGTTCTGGGGCAAGCCCCCGTTGGGCTTCTGGGCCGAGGCCTTGTCGATCCGCCTGCTGGGCCTGAGCGAATTCAGCATCAGGTTGCCGTCACTGCTGGCCACGGCGGCGACGCTCGCCATTCTTTATGCGCTGGGCCGCCGTTTGTACACGGCGCAGGCCGCCAGATGGGCCGTGCTGGTGTACGCCTCCATGTTCCTGCCCCTGGTCGCGGCCGGCGCGGTGCTGACCGATCCGTTCCTGGCCTTGGGCGTTACGCTCAGCATGGCGTCATTCATCCTGTCGCGCGGGCCTGCGGCAGGGTTATGGCGCTACGGCTTCTTCCTGGGGCTGGCCATCGGCCTCTTGTCCAAGGGACCGCTGGCCGTAGCGCTGGTGGCGGGCGCCATCGTGCCCTGGATGCTGTGGCAGGGGACGGTTCGGGCCGATCTGCGGCGCTTGCCGTGGGTGGTGGGGACCATCATGCTGGCTGTCCTGGTCCTGCCCTGGTATGTGGCGGCGGAAATCAAGACGCCGGGCTTCCTCCAATATTTCATCGTCGGCGAACACTTCCTGCGCTTCGTCGATGCGGGCTGGAGCGGGGACCTCTACGGTTCCGCGCACAGCCGGCCTTATGGCGCCATCTGGCTGGACGGCGTCGTGGCATCGCTGCCCTGGGGACTGTTCGGCGTCTGGCTGCTTGCGCGCCGCTGGCGGGGCTGCGGGACCGCGGCGCAGGCCAGGAGATGGCTGCGCCGTCCGCGCTGGACCTATCTGCTCGCTTGGGGGGTGGCCACGCCGGTCTTTTTCACCTTGTCCGGCAACATTCTGTGGACCTACGCGCTGCCGGCCTTGCCGCCGCTGGCCCTGGCGATTGGCGTGTGCCTGAGCCATGCCCGCGCTTCTGCGCCGGGCCGCGCCGCGCTGGCCTGCATGGCTCTGGCGCCGATTGCAGTGATCGTCTTCTGCGCAATGCTGCTGGCCAACCCGGAACGGCTCAAGACGGAAAAGCACCTGGTCGCGCGGGCCGATGCGCTGATGGCGCCCGGCGAAAAGCTCTACTTCGTTGACAGCCTGCCGTTCTCGGCGCGCTACTACTCGCGCGGGCAGGCCGGACTGGTGCCGTTGGATGGCGTGGCGACCGTGTTGCCCGGAGCGGGTGGCAGGGTCTTCGTGGCGGTGGAAAAAACGGATTTGCCGCGAGTGCGCGAGCAACTGGGCGCGGCGCTGGCGCCCGTCTATTCGAGCCGGCGCTACCTCTTGCTGATCGCCGGGTCGCAGGCGCCGCCCTAGGGCTGGCAGGCTTGCGCAATCACGTTGGCGACCTCGGGCGGCTTGTCGATTGTTTGAAATGCGCATCGCCGCCGGAAGCGGCGGCGATGCTTGGCGCGTCGAGCCCGGCCAGGCCGGGCTGGGCTCAGAAGCCCACGGCCTGGCCGTCCCG
>NZ_DATCUY010000152.1:0-6238 GCF_036567245.1 Achromobacter sp.
TGAGCGTGTCGGCGTCGCGCCGCAGCACCCGGGCAGGCGGCACGTGGCGCAGTTGGGCCAGCGCCGGCAGGGCGAAGCCCAGCAACAGCAGGAGGCCGGTCAGCAACCCCTGCAAGGCCGGTATGGCCGAGGGCGCGGGCAAAGTGGTATCGATGAGCGAGCCCAGCAGCATCACCAGCACCTGGTGCACCGCGTAGCCCAGCAGGCAGCCGGCGGCCGACGAGAACAGGCCGACCAGGGTGAATTCCAGCGTCAGCATGCGCGACACCTGCGACTGCACCGCCCCCAGGCAGCGCATGACCGCAATGCCATCGCGGTGGCGCGTCATGTAGCGGCCGGCCGCCAGGGCCACGGCCACCGCCGATATCAGCACTGCCAGCAGCGCCACCAACGACAGGAAGCGCTGCGCCCGGTCCAGCGTGCGGCGCACTTCCGGACGCCCGGACTCCAGGGTGGCGACCTTCTGGCCGCGCTTCAGGTTCTGCTGGAGCCAGGACGAGTAGCCGGCCACGGCGTCGGGCTGGCCCGCGATCAGCATGGCATAGCCGATGCGGCTGCCCGGCGCGATCAGGCCGGTGGCAGGCAGATCGCTGGCGCGCAGCAGCACCCGCGGCGCCACGTTGACGAACTGCATGCCGCGATCCGGCTCATAAGTAATGACGCGGTCCACCCGCAGGTGGGCGTCGCCCACGTTCAGCGTGTCGCCCACCTTCAGGTTCAGCAGGGACAGCAATTGCGCGTCCACCCACACCGCGCCCTCGGGAGGGATGTCGCGCGTCGCGGCGTCGGGTTCGAACGGCGCGCCCGCCACGCGCAAGGCGCCACGCAGCGGATAGCCCGGCTCCACGGCCTTCAACGCGGCCAGCTGGGCGCCGTCACCCGCGCCCACCATGGACGGAAACTGCCAGGTGCTGGACACGGCCAGGCCGCGTTCCCGGGCCTGGTCCATGAAAACCGCGGGCACAGGTTCGTCGGCATCCAGCACCAGATCGGCGCCGAGCATTTGCCCGGCGTCGCGCTCCAGCGCCCGGCCGACCCGGTCCGCCAGGAAGCCGACGCTGGTCACCGCAGCCACCGCGATGACCAGCGCCAGCACCAGCAGCCGCAGTTCGCCAGCGCGGGCGTCGCGCATCATCATCCTGGCGCCCTGGCGCAAGGTGGACCAAAAACCTGGGCGTCTGACCCGTGACATATCAGGGAAATCCATCATTCCACAATGTTAACCAACGGCCTGAATCGAGGCTGAATCCCGATATCATCCCGGGGCGGGAGGCAGTGCCACCCATAAAGATACTCAAAACCTGGAGAAGACGATGCGTAAATCCTGGCTTGCCGCCACGATTCTGGCCGCCTGCACGGCCGCAACCGCCCTGCCCGCCGTGGCGCAGAACACCTTGAAGATGGCCTACGCGCTATCCACGTCCTCGCACTACGGCGCCGGCGCCGACGCGCTGGCCAAGTCCATCGAAGCCTCCACGGGCGGCAAGTACAAGGTACAGCAATTCGCCAACAGCGCGCTGGGCGGCGAACGCGAAGTGATCGAAGGCCTGCAGATCGGCACCATCGACCTGGCCATCGTCTCGACCGGCGCCACGCTGAACTTCGTGCCCGAGACCGGAGTCTTCGACATCCCCTTCCTGCTGCGCGACCTGCCGCACGCCCGCAACGTGCTGGACAGCAAGATCGGACAAGATATGCTGGCAAAGTTCCCCAGCCGCGGCATCGTCGCCCTGGCCTGGGGCGAACAGGGCTTCCGCCACCTGACCAACAACGTCCGTCCGGTCAAGACCCCGGCCGACGCCAAGGGCCTGAAGATCCGCACCACCGAAAACCCGATCCACATCACGGCATTCCGCCAGATCGGCATCCTGCCCACGCCCATGGCCTGGCCTGAAGTGGCCACCGCCCTGCAGCAAGGCACCATCGACGGCCAGGAAAACCCGCTGTCCGTGATCACCTCGGCCAAGCTGTCGCAAATGCAGAAGTACCTGTCGCTGACCGGCCACGTCTATGGCCCGGCCCTGGTGCTGATGTCGGCCAACGTATACGACGGCCTGTCGGCCGCGGACAAGGCCAACTTCGACAAGGCCGGCAAGGAATCCGCCCAGGCCATGCGCGCCTACGTCGACAACATCGAGAAGACGGGCGTCGAGCAGTTGAAGAAGGAAGGCATGCAGGTGTCCGAAGTGGACCGCGCCGCCTTCGCCGCCGCCGTCGAGCCGGCCTATCCCGAGTACTACAAGAAGTTCGACAAGAAGCTGATCGACTCGATCCGCGACACCAAGTAAGCAGGGCCCGCCCCGACCCGGGGCGCATCCCCCTGGCGGCGGGATCCCGGTCCCGCCGCTTTCGTCTCCATCCTTTGCGTACACCGCCAACGGGATTCATCATGCGTTTGCTCTGCGCCTTCGACCGCGGCCTGTTCAAAGTGGTCTCGGTCTTTGCCCAACTGCTGCTGGTGGCCGCCGCGGCCGCCGCCTTCTACCAAGTCATCGCGCGTTTCGTGCTGCACTCCCCGGCCGACTGGAGCGAGGTGCTGACCCGCGCCCTCCTGATCTGGACCGTGCTGCTGGGCGTGGCCCTGGCCTTCCGCCACGGCGCCATGATCAGCGTGGAGCTGCTGCGCAACATGCTGGGCGGCGCGCGCCGCCGGGTGCTTGAAGCCGCTATCGGGCTGATCTGCGCCGGATTCCTGGGCTTTCTGGCCTGGATCGGCGGCAACATGACCTACCGCGTGCGCTTCCAGAATGTGCCCAGCCTGGACATTTCGATTTCCTGGATCTACCTGGCCATCCCCGTAGGCGCCACCCTGGCCGCCATCGCCGTGCTGGCCCGCTGGTGCGCCGGCGAGGAAGACGACGTGCCGGTGCGCAACGACGCCCAAGGCTGAGCCGCCCCCCATCGAACATAAGCAGCAGATATCGCCATGTCCCAATTAATGATTGTCTCGATGCTGATTTTCTTCGGGCTGTCCGTGCCGGTCGCCGTGTCGATCGGCCTGGCCAGCCTGGCGGGAGTCGGCGCCGCCGGCCTGCCCTGGGTGGTCGTGGCCCAGCAGCTATTTGCCGCGCTGGACAAGTACCCCCTGGTCGCCATTCCCTTCTTCATCCTGGCCGGCAACCTGATGGAAGCCGGCGGCATTTCCGAACGCATGGTGGAGTTCGCCAAGAGCGTGGTGGGCGGCATCCAGGGCGGCCTGGCTTGCACCTGCGTGCTGACCTGCATGATCTTCGCCGCCGTGGCCGGCTCCAGCGTGGCCACCACCTTCGCGGTGGGCGCAATCCTGATTCCCGCGATGATCCGGCACGGCTACCCCGCGCCCTTCGCCGCCTCATTGCAGGCCAGCGCGGCAGAGCTGGGCGTGATCATCCCGCCATCCATCCCGATGATCCTGTTCGCGGTGTCCACCGACACCTCGACTGGCGAACTCTTCATCGCTGGGGTCATGCCCGGCATCCTGATCGGCGTGGCGCTGATGTTCTACGTCTGGATCTACGCCAAGCGCAACAACCTGGGCAAGCGCGACGGCGAAGGCCGCCTGCCGCTGTGGCCGGCGTTCAAGAACGCATGGCTGGCGCTGCTGATGCCGGTCATCATCCTGGGCGGGATCTACGGCGGCGTGTTCACGCCGACCGAAGCCTCGGTGGTGGCCGTGATGTACGCGGTGGTGGTGGGCAAGTTCATCTACCGCCGCCTGAGCTTCAAGCAGTTGTCCGAAACGCTGCACAAGTCGGTGGTATCGACTGCCGTGATCATGTTCGTGATCGCCAACGCGGGCATCTTCAGCTTCCTGCTCAACCGCGCAGGCATCCCGGATGCGCTGGGCCTGTGGCTGGCGCAGATCTTCGACACCAAGTTCAGCTTCCTGATGGGCGTGAACGCGGCGCTGTTCGTGATCGGCATGTTCATCGAGACCTCGGCGTCGATCGTGGTGCTGGCCCCCTTGCTGCTGCCGGTGGCGCTGAAGTTCGGCGTGGAGCCGGTGCACTTCGGAATCATCATGGTGGTGAACCTGGCGCTCGGGATGATTACGCCGCCGTTCGGCGTGAATCTTTTCGCGGCTTGCGCGGTGGCTAAGTTGCCGTTGGAGAGGTTGATCAAGCCGTTGATTCCGTTTGTGGGGGTGGTGATTGTTTGCCTGATGATCATTACTTATTGGCCGGGGTTGTCGCTGGGTTTGCGGGATCTGGTCTACGCTAAGTAATTGCTTCTTGGCTTGTGGCGAGTTGGCTTCGTAGGCCACTCGCCGGCGCTGGCGCCTGAGAGGCGAGCGCCCACGATTGCGGTCCGGAGCGTTCGCTCCGGACTGCCCCATCCTCATCCTCGTCCTCGCCTTCGGCGACTCCTCCGGATTCCGTCGGGCGCATCGAGGTTGCTCGCCCCTCAGGCGCCAGCGCCGGCGAGCTACCGAATTCTTGGCCTGTTGCGCTGCTAGATCTGTGGTTGGTGGCGAGTCTTGCGTCGCCCGCTGCTTGCGGCCGCGCGGGCGGCCGCAAGCAGCATACGTGTTGGTGGTCGTCGTTGCTGTATGCGCTTGCGCGAATGCGGAGAATTGCTTGCTAGTGACTCCGGCATTGGGGGGGTGTGGGCGGTGATGGGTGGCGCGCGGCGGGCAGCCGCTTGCGCACCCAGATCCGTTCGCGCGCGCCACCCATCCGGCGGCGGAGTTGAAATGACGATGTTGGCCGATCTGTACTCAGCCACCAACAGCGCGCAGCGCCATCACAAATCGCAAGACACCGCGTAAGCCCCACGAGGCCGCCCGGGCGGCCGGCATGGGGCGGGCCCCGCAAGACCCGCCCTCCCTCACCGCTCGTGGCCAGAACGCCAAGAACACCGCCCGCCCCCGTTGACGTCAAGCTTCAACTGGCAGAGCCAGCCGCGCCGTGGGCCTGGGGGGAGCGGGGCGTCGATAAGCCCGAGGGAATCGGAAGGGAAGGCCGAAGGCCTGGACGACGATGACGACGGGGAAGCCCGGAGCGAAGGCTCCGGGCCGCAATCGTTGCCCCGCTCCCCCCAGGCCCACGGCGCGGCTGGCGCCTCAAGAACCATGCACCGACGAACTCAAGCGGCGCGCATCACATCCCACGTCGCGGCATGACACCGCAACTGCCGCCCTCCGACACCAACCACCACCGGCGCCTCCACCCTGCACTGCTCCCGCGCCATCGAACACCGAGGATGAAACGTACACCCCGACGGCGGCAGAATAGGATTCGGCACCTCTCCCCCCATCGGCTCCCGATCCCGCCGCGGATCGTCCAGGTCCGGAATGGTATCCAGCAGCATCCGCGTATACGGATGAGCCGGCGCATCGAACAACT
This sequence comes from Achromobacter sp., assembly GCF_036567245.1. Lineage (GTDB taxonomy): Bacteria > Pseudomonadota > Gammaproteobacteria > Burkholderiales > Burkholderiaceae_B > Achromobacter. The sequence goes on from NZ_DATCUY010000152.1 coordinate 5,325, forward strand.
GGTCGGCCGGCGCCTGCTCCACGATGCGGCCCAGGTACATCACCGCCACGCTGTCCGACACATGCCGCACCACCGACAGGTTGTGGCTGATGAACACATAGGTCAGCCCGAACTCCTTCTGCAGGTCGCCCATCAGATTCAGGATCTGCGCCTGCACCGACACGTCCAGCGCCGAGGTCGGCTCGTCGCACACCAGGAATTCCGCCTCCGTCGCCAGCGCCCGCGCGATCGAGATGCGCTGGCGTTGGCCGCCTGAAAACTCGTGCGGAAAGCGGCCGGCGTCGCTGGCGGACAGGCCCACCAGTTCCAACAGCTCGTCGACCCGGCGCCGCGTCTCGGCGGGCGTCGCGCGCAGACCCAGCGTGGTGATCGGTTCGGCCACGATATTGCCCACACGCCAGCGCGGATTCAGGCTGGCGTAGGGGTCCTGGAAAATCATCTGCGGATGCAGCACCCCGCCCTTGCGGTTCTGCCCATACCGTAGCGTCCCGCGTGTCGGCGCCACCAGCCCCACCAGCAGCTTGGCCAGCGTCGACTTGCCGCAGCCGGATTCGCCCACGATGCTAAGGGTGGTACCCCGCGGCACAGACAGCGACACCCCATCCACGGCCTTCAGCGTCTGCTCCGGTTGGCGCGACAGCGTGCGCTCCAGCCAGGGCGGCGATACGTCGAACCAACAGGCCAGGTCTTCGGCCCGCAACAGCACATCATCGTTACGCGGCATGGGCCACTCCTTCCTGGTGCAGCCAGCAGGCGCTGACGGTAGCGCCCGAAGGCGAAGCGGCCAGGGGCGGCCGGGTGTGGGCACAGCGCGGCCCGGCAGACGCGCAACGCGGGTGAAACGCACAGCCATCGGGCATGGCGTGCAGGCGCGGCATGGCGCCGTCGATCTGGTTCAAGCGGGCGGCTCGATG
>NZ_DATCUY010000153.1:0-2783 GCF_036567245.1 Achromobacter sp.
GCCGCGCCGTGGCCTGCGAACCGTCCGCGCGCAAGCGCGCCAGGGTCTGATCCATCGGTTCGAAGCGCGCGGCCGCATCGACCCGCGAGCCCGCGCCATACAGCACCGCCCGGCCCACGCGTCCCGGTACCGAGCACAGCAATTGCTGCGCGACGAAACCGCTGAACGAATGCCCCAGCACGTCGAAGCGGGCGATGCCCAGTTCATCCGCCAGGGCGACGAGCGCGTCCGCGTAAGCCGGGAGGCCCTGCAAGGGCGCCGCGTTCGCGCCACGCCCGAAGCCCGGCCAATCGATTGCGATCACCTCATGCCCGTCGGCCAGCGCGCCAGCCAGGCCGTCCCAGATCGCGGACGAAGAACAGAAGCCGTGCAGCAGGAACAGCGGGCGGCCTGAGCCGCGGCGGACGTATTCCATGGCGGGCGCCTCAGTTGTCCAGCACCACACCGGATTCGCGCACCACCGCCTGCCACTGCGGCGCTTCGCTGCGCCAGGCCGCGGCGAAGGATGCAGGCGTGTCTTGCCCGGGCACGAAGCCGCCGGCCAGAAACGCCTGCCGTACCTCGGGCAACGCCAGTACCTCGTGCAGGACCTCCGCAAAGCGCGCCACGCGTTCGGGCGGCGTGCCCTTGGGCGCCGCAAAGCCCCACCAATTGCCCTGCACCACGTCCGGCATCCCCGCCTGGGCCGCGGTGGGCACGTCGGGCAATCCGGCGAAGCGCTCCGGCGCCGCCACCGCCAGGGCCCGCACCTTGCCCTGCGGCATGTAGGCCGCCGCGATGCTGTAGCCGCCGATGTACATCTGGATCTCGTTCGCCAGCAGGGCCTGCACCCCCGGCGACGAGCCGCGGTAGGCGATGTGCGTCATGCCCGCACCCATGGCATGGGACAGGCGGTAGCCGGACAGATGCGGCGTGGTGCCCATGCCAGGCGAGCCATAGTTCAGCTTGCCGGCCTGGGCGCGCGCATACTGCGCGAACTGCGTGTAGTCCTGCGCCGGCACCTGTGCGCTGACGTAGACGAAAGCCGGCACATCGGCGAGCTTGCCCACCGGCTCCAGATCTGCCAAGGGATCGAAACCCAGCTTGCGGTACAGGAACTGGTTGATGACGAAATTGTTGGTCGCGCCCAGCACCAGCGTGTAGCCGTCGGGCTTGGCGCGCGCCACTTCCAGCGCGCCGATGTTGCCGCCGGCGCCGGTCTTGTAGTCGACGATGAGGGGCTGGCCCAAGCGCTTTTCCAGCAAGGGCTGGATCTGCCGCATGGCGACGTCGCCCGCCGCGCCCGGCGCATAGGGCAGGACGATGCGGATGGGGTGATCGGGATACTGCGCCCGGGCGGCCAGCGGCGAGGCCGCCACGCCCAAGACAAGCAAAACGGATACGGCGCAAGTCCGGTACGTCATGGTGTTCTCCCTGGCCGGCGGGCGGCGCCCGCGGACATGCCGGCCTCAAGGCCGGCAGATTGCTTCGCGAATGCTACAGGTCGATGCGCATCAGGTCGTGGGCCAGCCGCAGCGGGCCCGAATAGTTCTTGCGGATGTCGGCCACGATCTCGTCCATCAGGTGCGGTCCCATCAGTTCCACCGGCAAATGCTTGGCGGCGGCGCGCTTGATCACCGGGCTGGTCGAATCGAAATGGCCGAAGTGGGTCGCTACCAGGCTCTTGACGCCAGCACGGCTGGCGATGATGCCGAGGTCCGTCGGACTGGTGTGCGCATAGGTGCCCACGCCGGTCTTGGCGCGGTGCGCAATGAACGATTCGGGGAAAGTGCATTCATGGATCAGCAGGTCGGCGTCCTGCGCCAGCCGTACCATGGCTTCACAGGGCGCGGTGTCGCCGCTGAACGCGATGACCTTGCCTTCGGCCTCCACCCGCACGCCGAAGCACTCGCACACGTCGCGCGGAATGTGCTCGACCCAGTCGACCGAAATGCGCACGCGGCCGTCGTCGAACACCGGCCCGGGGCTGACTTCGCGCACCTCCGGCCGCATGGCTTCCAGATTGGCCTGGCGCACGGGATAGGCGCTGCGCGCCTGGTAGTCGGTATGGTAGGCGCCGTTCTCGAACAGGTGGTCGACGAAATGGCGTGTGCCCTTCGGCCCCAGCACCAGCGGCGCGCCGGTCTTGTTCAGCATCCAGCTGGAGATGACGAAGTAGGGATAGTCGCAGATATGGTCGTGGTGCAGGTGTGTCAGGAACACGAAGCCCACCTTGGCGGGATCGACGTTGGCGCGCACCATCTGGCGCGTGGCGCCCTCGCCGCAATCGAACAAATAGTGGGTATCGTCATCCAGGGTCAGCAGGATGGCCGATTGGCCGCGGTCGGGATCGGGCAGCGCGGCTCCGGTTCCCAGCATCGTGATTTTCATGTTTTCCCCTTTTATGCAGGACGGTTGAACTGCGATCCAGTATAGGTATGGGGTGCATACAATCTAATCAATTATTAGAATGCTGTGATAACCAACAGGAATTGCACAAAATGCCTGCCACTCCCCGCATTCCAGAACTGCATCACATCGGCGGCCGCCTGCGCATGCGCCACCTGGATCTGCTGCGCGCCCTGTACGCGCTGGGCAGCGTGCACAAGGCCGCAGCCGAACTCGGCATGACGCAGCCCGCCGCGAGCAAGCAACTGCTGGAACTGGAAGACATGTTCGGCGTGCCGCTGTTCCAGCGCACGCGCCGCGGCATCGTGCCCACGGGCTTTGGCCACGCGCTGGCGCGCAAGGCCGACGTGCTCTGGTCCGACCTGTCCGGCGCCCGCAACGAAATCGCCGCGCTG
>NZ_DATCUY010000154.1:0-2998 GCF_036567245.1 Achromobacter sp.
CGATGACCACCAGAGCCAGGACCGTCTGCGCGACAGCCCAGGACATGGCCGGATCTTCATCGCGGGGACGCAGTTTCAGCGGCTCCAGATCCTCGGCATCCAGGCTCGCCTCGTCGCGGCTGAGTTCGCGCTTGACGTAGAGGCCGTAGGTCGCCAGGAACAGGATGCCCAGCCAGGGCTTCCAGGCGAACGCGAGCAGGCCCAGGCCCACCTTGAAGATGAAGATGCCCATGAACCAGGCCTGGTCGCGGGCCAGCCGGCGCTGGTCCGCGTTGATACAGTCCGCCTGCGTGGCCCGTCCGCGGCGCGCGCGCCACAGGGCCAGGCCGACCACCGCATAGGCCAGCGTCGCCAGCACCAGCGGCCCGCCCATGGCCGCGCCGACGCCGATGTCTTTTTGCTCGGGAGTTTCGCCGAAGACCACGGCCATGAAGGTGACGGCGCTTTCCGGCAAGGCGGTGCCAAACGCAGCAAGCACAGTGCCGGTGGCGGTGGCTCCCAGTTGAAAGCGATGGCCGACCCATTCGACGCCGTTCACGAAGTATTCGCAGGCGAAATAGATCACTGCCGCTGACAGGAAAAACAGGAACAGGGTGAGAAACATATAGGCGAGCCGGACGAGCAGAAACCAATTGGCGCGACGTCGCGGCTCGCCCGGCTGGGGTGAACGCAACGCGGCCAAAGGTCTCGCCTGGCTGGTCCATGCGGCGGGCTTGCCGACGTGCATGGATACCGCTACTAGCGCCATGGAGTTCTAGCGGCTGCTGCGCAGCGCTGAACCACCAAGTCTGTTGACGCTAGCTCCTTTGTGGGGACAAAGGATGGCTACTCCCCAATGACAGAGCGGCGATTGTAGCAGCTTGCCCCGCGTGGTCCAGCGAATTCCTCGCAGCCTGCATGGGCTGTCGGATCCGGGGGATGGCGGGTAAAGTAAACGGCATCCTCACCTTGCCGGGGTTCGCGCCCCTGTCCGCCATGAGCCTGCCTCCCGACGACATCGCCCCTTACGCCGCACGGCGCCAACGCCTGATGGAGCAGATGCGCGCCGACGGCGGCGGCATCGCCATACTGGCGACCGCCCCGGAGGCCGCGCGCAACCGCGACGCGGAGTATCCCTACCGGCACGACAGCGATTTTTTCTACCTGACCGGGTTCACCGAACCCGGCGCCTGGCTGGTGCTGAGCGCGGGCGTGACCGACCGCGCCGTACTGTTCTGCCGCCCGCGTCACATCGAACACGAGATCTGGGAAGGCAAGCGTTTCGGCCCCGAAGCGGCGGCGGCGCATTTCGGCTTTGACGACGCGCATCCGCTCGACGCGCTGGACGAGCTGATGCCCGCGCTGCTGCAGGACCACGCCACCCTGTACGCGCCCTTGGCGGGCGACAAGCGCAGCGACGGCCGCCTGCACCGCTGGCTGGCCGCGGCGCGCGAAGCCAGCCGTGGCGGCCATGCCCCGCCCTCCCGCCAGCAGGACATCCGTTTCCTGCTGGCCGAGATGCGGCTGTTCAAGGACGCCACTGAAATAGCGGCAATGCGGCGCGCGGCCAAGATTTCCGCCGGCGCCCATGTGCGCGCCATGCGCGTCGCCCGTCCCGGCATGCGGGAGTATGAGATCGAAGCCGAACTGCTGTACGAATTCCGCCGCCATGGCGCGCAATCAGTGGCCTACAACAGCATCGTGGCCGCGGGCGCCAACGCCTGCGTGCTGCATTACCCGGCCGGCGAGGCGGTGCTGCGCGACGGCGATCTGGTGCTGATCGACGCAGGCTGCGAGGTCGACAGCTACGCCAGCGACATCACCCGGACCTTTCCCGTGAACGGCCGCTACAGCGGTCCGCAACGCGCGCTGTACGACCTGACGGTGGCCGCGCAGGATGCCGCCGCCCAGGCCACGGCGCCCGGCCGCAGCTTCAACGACGGCCACCAGGCCGCCCTGCGCGTGCTGGCGCAAGGCATGCTGGACCTGAAGCTCTTGAAGGGTTCCCTGGACGGCGTACTCGAATCCGGCGACTACAGCCGCTTCTACATGCACCGCACCGGCCACTGGCTGGGCCTGGACGTGCACGACGTGGGCGACTACCGCCAGCCCGGTCCGGCCCATGGCGCCGAGCGGCCCTGGCGCAAGCTGGAAGCCGGCATGATGCTGACGATCGAGCCCGGCATCTACGTGCGGCCCGCCGACGACGTGCCCGAGGCCTACTGGAACATCGGCATCCGCACCGAGGACGATGCGCTGGTCACCGACGAAGGCTGTGAACTCATCACCCGCGGCGTGCCGGTGCAGGCCGGCGAGATCGAAGCGCTGATGCGCGAATAGGCCGACAACACGCCAGACCCGCGCTAGAAGACATAGCCGTCCAGCCAGCCCATGGCGATCCAGGTGTAGACCACCACCATGGCGATGGCGAACATGGAGACGATGGCGCCGACCAGGCAGGCCAGGATGGCGACCAGCACCGGCCCCCAGCCGGTCCGGGTCGGCCGGCCCAGGCCCTCGTTATAGAGGCGGTCGAATTTCTCGTCCGGCATCAACGAGAACACCGCGCTCTCGATGAACCCGTCGACCATGGGAATGAATACCAGGAAGAAGGCGGGGTTGTCGTACCAGACGGGATAGAAGCTGAACGCGCAGAACAGGCTGACCAAGGTGTACGCGGTCACCAGCCAGGCGTGGCGACGTCCCAGATACCACCAATGCGCCCCCACCGCCCCGAACAGGCAGGCCAGCAGTCCGACCGTGACCTTGCCGCGCGGACGGCGGGCGGTAGCGGTGGACAAGGGGGATGAGGCCTGGAGCTGCGTCATGTCGATCGACCGGAAAGAGAACCACGGCGCCAAGACGCGCCGGCTGCTGCGGATTGTAGTGGACGGTTAAAATCCGGACATGACTTCATCCGCCTTCGACATTGCGATTCTTGGCGCGGGCCCGGTGGGCCGCGTGCTGGCCCTGATGCTGGCCCGCGTGGCGCCGGACCCCGCGCGCATCGCGCTGCTTG
>NZ_DATCUY010000155.1:0-12767 GCF_036567245.1 Achromobacter sp.
AGCACGCGCTGGCAATCCTGCTGGGCAAGGCCCCGGCCGATTTCTCCCTGCCGCCTGAGCCGCTGCGCCGCATGGAGCTGGCCGTTCCGCCGGGCTTGCCTTCAGAACTGCTTGAGCGCCGTCCGGACATTGCCGCGGCCGAACGCGCCATGGCCGCCGCCAACGCCCGCATCGGCGCGGCCCGCGCCGCCTTCTTCCCGAGGCTGGAACTGACCGGGGCGGCCGGATTCGAGTCATCCAGCCTGAGCCAGCTGTTCCAGTGGTCCAGCCGGACCTTTCTGCTGGGCCCATTCCTGGGTACCGCGCTTTCGCTGCCCATCCTGGACGGCGGCGCCCGCCAGGCGGACCTCGATGCCGCCCGGGCCGCGCATGACGAAGAAGCGGCGCGCTATCGGGAAACGCTGCTCAACGCGTTCAGGGAAGTCGAGGACAATCTGATGCATCTGCGCATCATGGCGGCCCAGCAGACCGCGCAGGACCGCGCGCGGCTGGCTGCGCAACGTTCGGCCGAGCTGTCCCGGCTGCAATACGAAACCGGCACGCACACCCAGCTTGACGTCATTGATGCGGACCGCGGTCTGCTGCAGCAACAGTTGGCCTCGGCTAGATTGGACGGAGATCAGGCGCGGACCACCGTCAGGCTGATCCGCGCCTTGGGCGGCGGTTGGGACACGCCGCTGCCCGGCACACGCCTCAGCGTGCCGCAAGCGCCTGCGGCGGCTGCTCCATCGCCGCCGCTTCCGCCTTCACCCAGTCGATGAATGCCTGCACTTCCGGCCGCAGCAGCGCATCCGGCCGGCTGACCACGTAATACGCGAAGCGCGCGGGCCAGGGCTGGTCCAAGGCAATGACCAGCCGGCCCGATTCGATATCTTCGCGCGCATGCGTGTCCTGAACCAGCGCAATGCCCTGCCCCGTGGCAGCCGCCCGCAGCAGCAACAGATCGTCCTCGAAGCTGGGGCCGCGCTGCGCTTCCCGCCCCGCGTCCACGCCGTGCGCCTGCAGCCACAAGGGCCAATCCGCGCGGTCGGAATCCTGCAGCAACGGGTACTTCAGGCAATCCTCGGGCCGCTCGATGGCAGGGCCTTGCGCCAGCATGCCCGGGCTGGCCACGGGCAACAGCACCGGAGCCATCAAGCGGAAGGCCGACAGTCCCGGGTACTGCCCCAGCCCGTGCCGCAGCGCCACGTCGATGCGGTCGCGCTTGAAATCGACCAATTGCGAAGAGGCTTCCACCCGCACCTCGATGTCCGGATGCAAAGCCGAAAACCGGCCTATGCGCGGCACCAGCCAGGACGAGGCGAACGAGGGCACCGTGCTGACGGTCAAGGTCCGCTGCGCGGCCTGGGATTCCAGCAGCGCCAGCGATTTTTCGATCTGGTCGAAGGCGCGCATCAGCCCCGGATACGCGCGTGCGCCCGCCTCCGTCAGCCGCACGCCGTGACGCTCGCGCACGAACAGCGCCAGTCCCAGCCGGTCTTCCAGCAGGCGTATCTGCTGGCTGACCGCCCCCGGGGTCACGCCCAGCACTTCGGCGGCGGCTTTCAGGCTGCCGAGGCGGCCGGTTTCGGTAAAGGCTCGCAGCGCGAGCAGCGGCAACACCGCGCCCATAAGCATCCTTTATTTAGAAAAACTATCTTTAATAATGCATTTTTCCGCAGATATTTCTCAATCATAAAACAGGATCTTTGCTCTCAACTCAAAATCTTCAAATTAGCTGTGCTGATGTCAGAAGTCGCCAATCTCTGCCTGCGCCTATGCGATACGCCACGCTGCATATGGCTGCCGCCTGCAACACACGGGCAAGACACCGCAACAAATCGCCATTTGCTAGAGTGCCCATATTGAAAATGATAATCATCCCAAGACGAGAATCATGTTCACGCAATGCCGGCCCCGGCAAAAGGCAGATCCCACATGAACCGTGAAATCCATGACTTCGCCGCCATAGGCCTAGGCCCGTTCAATCTCAGCCTTGCCTGCCTGGCGGCGCCGCTATCCGGCGTACGCGCCGTGTTTCTCGACCAGAAGCCGGGGTTCGATTGGCACCCCGGCATGCTGATCGAGGACTCCACCTTGCAGAACCCCTTCCTGGCGGATCTCGTAAGCCTGGCCGATCCTCGCAGCGAGTACAGCTACCTGAACTACTGCAAACAAAGCGGCCGCATCTATTCCTACTACATGCGCGAGAATCACTATCTGAATCGCGCCGAGTACAACCGCTATTGCAAATGGGTGGCGGCCCGCCTGCCGAACCTGCGTTTCAATCACGACGTCCAGAGCGTGCTGCACGATCCGGACAGCCGGGCCTACCTCGTGACCGGCCAGCATGCCGTCAATGGCGAGCGCTTCATGATCCGCTGCCGCAAGCTGGTGCTGGGCCTGGGCACGCAGCCCCAGTTGCCGGACTGCTGCGATCGCCGCGCCGCGCCCTACATCCACAGCGCCGACTACCTGCGCCACAAGACGCAGTTGCAGCGCAGGCGTGGCATCACCATCGTCGGCAGCGGACAGAGCGCGGCAGAGGTGTTCCATGACCTGCTGCGAGACAGCGACAAGCACGCTTACAGCCTGACCTGGATCACCCGCTCTCCGCGCTTCTTCCAGATGGAGAACACCAAGCTCACGCTGGAACTGATCTCTCCCGACTACACGGATTATTTCCACGGCCTGCCCGAAGCCCGGCGGCGCGAGATGCTGCGTCAGCAAAGCAGCCTGTACAAAGGCATCAACGCCTCCCTGATCAATCAGATATACGACCTGCTGGACGAAAGGATCCGCGCAGGCGACCGCCGCTACACCCTTCTGACGAGCGCGGAATTGCGCGCCAGTCGCCATGAGCGCACCACCGGCCGCTATCACCTGGACTTCATGCATGTGGATACCGGCCAGCCGTTCACGCACCTCACGGACGGCCTGGTGCTGGCCACCGGCTATTCCCCCCGCATCCCGGCCTGCGTCAACCCCATCAGCGACCGCATCGCCTGGGACGAAGACGGCGGCTACCGCATCGCCCGCAATTACTCGGTGGACCATGCAGGCGCGGAGATCTTCGTACAGAACACGGGACTGCTCAGCCATGGCGTCACGAATCCCGACCTGGGGTTCTGCTGCTACCGCAACTCGCAGATATTGCGGGATCTGACCGGCGTAGAGCACTACGCCATCGAACCCTGCACCGCCCTGCAGGATTTCAGCCCGCCGGAAAACGGCGTACTGGCGCATCGCCTGGGCGCGCCAGAGCCGATACCCATGATGGACGGCCATCGCGCCGCCACTATCTGACCTTACCGGGAGCCAGCATGCTCACGATGACAGCCACCTTTCTGGGCGAGGTCGTGCGCCAGTCGCGCGACCACTACGACGAGGGCCGGGGGCTCACATTGCGCCCCCTGATTCCGGACGCGGACGCCGCGCTGCTGCGGCTGTGGTTTTCCATGGACTACGCGCGCTTCTGGTCCATGCAGCAGCACAGCCAGGAGCAGGTGCGCGACTTCTATGACGCGCTTTGCGGCAGTGGGCACGCCAGCGCCTGGCTCGGCAGCCACGAGGGACAGCCAGCCTTTCTGGTGGAGTGCTACGACCCGGCCCGCGACGAAGTCGGCGAACACTACGCGGTGCGGGCCGGCGACCTTGGCATGCATCTTTTCATAGGCCCGCCGCGCGTGCGGATCCCCAGCTTCAGCCGGCATGTGTTCGCCTTCGTTATGCGCTTCATGTTCGACCGTCTGAACGCCAGGCGCATCGTGGTCGAGCCCGACGCGAACAACGCCAAGATCCACACGCTCAATCTGGCCATGGGATTTACCTACGCGGGCCAGGTCCGTTTCCGCGAGAAGACCGCCAGCCTGGCGTTCTGCACATGCTCACAGTTCGAACAGGCCCAATGCCAGGAGTCGACCCAATGAACCAACATGCCGCCCCCCAACCTGCGCAGGTCGCCAGCCATCTGGAGCCACACGTCTGGGCCAAGGTCAACCGCCTGCTCGTGCGCAAGGCCATCTCCGAATACGCGCATGAGGGGCTGCTTCAGCCCGAACGCGTGGGCCCTGCGGATACGCCGGGCTTCGACCGCTATCGCCTCGTGCTCGCGGATGGCCGCGTCGAGTACCGCTACGACGCGCAACTGATGGCCATGCGCCACTGGCGCATCCGCGAGGAATCGATCGCCAGGACCACGGGCGGCGTGCCCGCGCCCCTGGACGCCCTGCAATTCGTGATCGAGATCCGCGACAAGCTGCGCATTCCGGAAGACCGGCTACCCATCTATCTGGATGAAATCGCCAGTACGCTGCACGGCGCCGCCTACAAGCACACGCGCCCTTGCCTTCCCGCTGCCGAACTCGCGCTGGCCGACTACCAGACCATCGAGACCTCGATGATCGAAGGCCACCCCAGCTTCGTCGCAAACAATGGCCGCCTGGGTTTCGACGCCGAGGATTACCACGCCTATGCACCGGAGGCGGCTTCCCCGATCCGCGTCATGTGGCTGGCCGTGCATAAGGACAACGCGCATTTCGCATGCCTGACCACGATGGACTACGCCAGCCTGTTGCGCGGCGAGCTGGGCGAGGACGCCGTGGCGCGCCACGCCGCCACGCTGCATGGCCAGGGTCTGGACCCCGCCGACTACTACCTGATGCCGGCGCACCCGTGGCAGTGGTTCAACAAGCTGTCGTTGGCGTTCGCCCCCTATGTGGCCCAACGCAAAATCGTGTGCCTGGGCTATGGCGAAGACGACTACCTGGCGCAGCAATCGATACGCACCTTCTTCAATATCAGCCGGCCGGGCAAGCACTATGTGAAGACCTCGCTGTCGATCCTGAACATGGGATTCATGCGGGGACTATCGCCGTATTACATGTCGGGCACGCCCGCCATCAACGAATACATCCACGGGCTGATCGCGTCCGACCCCTGGCTGAGCGCCAACGGCTTCACCATCCTGCGCGAGGCCGCCAGCCTCGGTTTTCGCAACTACTACTATGAAGCGGCGATTTCCGCGGACACCCCATACAAGAAGATGTTCTCGGCCCTGTGGCGCGAAAATCCGCAGGCGCTGATTGGTCCCCAAGAAAGGCTGATGACCATGGCGGCGCTGCTGCATGTGGACCCGCAAGGCCAAGCCCTGCTGCCCGCGCTGATCCGCGCCTCGGGGCTGAGCGCCCAAGCATGGCTGGAACGCTATGTGGACGCCTACCTGACACCGCTGGTGCATTGCTTCTACGCCCACGACCTGGTGTTCATGCCGCATGGCGAGAACGTCATCCTGGTGATCCGGGACCATGTGCCCGCGCGCGCCTTCATGAAGGACATCGCCGAAGAGTCCTCGATCCTGGACCCCCAAGCCGAGCTGCCCGAGAATGCGCGCCGGCTGGCGGCGGACGTGCCCGAGGAGTACAAGCTGCTGACGATCTTCGTGGACGTGTTCGAGGGCTACTTCCGCCATCTTGCCCAGATCCTGGCCGACACCGGCCTCATGCAAGAGGACAATTTCTGGGAACTGGTGGCAGGCCGCATCGCCGCTTACCAGCAGGCGCATCCGCAACGGCTGGAAAAATACCGCCGCTACGACCTGTTTGCGCCGGACATGATCCACTCGTGCCTGAACCGCCTGCAACTCGCCAACAACCTGCAGATGGTCAATCTGGCCGATCCCATCGGCAGTTTCCAGATGGCGCCCAGGCTGCTCAACCCCGTGGCGCCTTACCGGCCGCAATGGCTGGACCGGACCGCCGACGCCGCGCAGGCCCTTGCGTGACCCGCGAACTTGACGATCTGCTCGCGCTGGCGGGCCGCCTGGTGCCCGGTCTGGATGGCCGCGTGGCCCCGCCGGCTGCGCCTGGCATCCGTCCCGGCGCGAGCAACGCCGATGCCATCGCACGGTTGCGCGATTGGTGGCGGGAACGTCATCCGGAAGCCGGCCCGCATTACCTGGCGCTGCGCTGCTGGGGCCTGTTGATCTGGCAGCCCGTCTACCTCAGCGTGATCGCCGCGCACCGCAGCGGCATCGTCCCGGACCTGACCCGGCTCAGCCAGCCGGTCGCCAACGGCTTTATCGCCGGCTACACCATGGAACGCCATGAACCGCTGCATGGTGGCCTGGAAAAACGGCTGGACGCGGCCGCCACGCAACTGCGCGAGATCGGCGTCATGTTCTACCGCGAGCTGGGCGCGGCGCTGCGCCTCAATCCCCGGGCGACCGCCTGCATGCAGGCCGACTGCATCCTGTCCGCCCTGTTGGCAGCCCGCGCAGGCGTGAGCGCGGCGGACAACGCCTGGGCAACCGCAGCCGCGGCCGATTGGCTTGCGCGCTTGGGCATCGCGGGCGGCAGCGGCTATCTGACCTATCAGCGGCGGTCGCTGCCGGCCATCGCAGTCGACCGGCAGGTCTGCTGTCACCACTTCCGCAGAAGCGACGGCGACTACTGCAGCACCTGCCCCAAACTGGATATCGCCGAACGCATCGCCAGGCTCGACGCCGAGAGCGCCGAGGCCGCCTGACAGGCCGTGGCCTTGCGGAAGGCACAAGGAGTCGGACATGACGGATGTAGGCCGCCTTGCACACGTAAAGCAGGCGTTCAGCCCGCTGCACGTGCGGGCATATTTCGACGAAGCCCTGTTCGCCCGCGAACAGGCATTGATATTCCAGCGCACGCCGCTGTATGTCGGGCATGAGAAAACCGTACCCGAACCCGGCGACTGGCGAAGGCTGCCGCATGAAGACGGCGGGCGCGTCCTGGTGCGCGGCGCCGCCGGGGTGGAGCTGATATCCAACGTATGCCGCCACCGCCAGGCGCTCATCCTGGGTGGCGAGACTGGCGCTGTCGCCGGGCCGGGCAAGCCGGCAGGCAACCTGTCTGCCAGCGGTGGCAACATCGTCTGCCCGCTGCACCGTTGGACCTACGACAATCGCGGCCAGATTCTGGGCGCACCGCAGTTTCCCAGCACGCCATGCCTGAACCTGCCGCGTTTTCCCCTGAAGCGCTGCCACGGCCTGCTGTTCGAAGGCCCCGGCGACCCGCAAGCAGATCTCGGCGGACTGTTCGCCCGGCCGGAATTCGATTTCTCTGACTACGTTTTGGACCACGTCGAGGTGCACCAGTGCAACTACAACTGGAAAACCTTCATCGAGGTCTATCTGGAGGACTATCACGTCGGACCGTTCCACCCTGGCCTTGGACGCTTCGTTACCTGCGATGACCTGAGCTGGGAGTTTGGCGAGCGCCACAGCCTGCAGCGCGTGGGCGTGCACGATTCCCTGGAAAAGCCAGGTTCCGACGTATACCGCGACTGGCACGGCACATTGATGCGCTACCGGGACGGCGCGCCGCCGGACTTCGGCGCGATCTGGGTGACGTACTTTCCCACCCACATGATCGAGCTCTATCCGCACGTCCTGGTGCTGTCCACGCTATACCCCAAGAGCCCGCAGGAAACCATCAACGTCGCCGAGTTCTACTATCCCGAGGAAATCGCCCTGTTCGAACGCGAGTTCGTCGAGGCGCAGCGCGCGGCATACATGGAAACCGCGATCGAGGACGACGAAATCGGCGAACGCATGGACGCTGGCAGACTGGCGCTCCTGCGACGCGGGGTAAGCGAAAGCGGTCCATACCAATCGCCCATGGAAGACGGCATGCTGCATTTCCACGAGTGGTACCGCGACATCATGGGTGACCAGTTAGGGGATTGCGCCGCGCCATGAGAGGCGCCGCGACACCGCTCAATCAATGCGAATATATGCTATTCTCATTTGGACCCCGCCGTCTCCCGGGCTCAGGCCCGGCGCCTTAACCTGCAGCGCGAGTGACGCCATTGAATCCTTCCTTCCCCACTGTCCGATTCACCGTCGCCGATTTCAACCGCTTGGGCGGTCATAACGGTTTCCGCTACCAGTTGCCCGGGTTCGACCCCGCAGGCGCCGATCCGGACACCGTCTGCATCGCCGAGGGCCGGGTCGAAGAACACGCGATCCGCCCGGGCCTGACCCTGGTTATGTCCGACGTGCTGGTGCATCACCATTACGAATCGACCTCCGTCATGACGCCCCGTTTTTCGGCCATCGTCATGCTGCAGGGGCAGGCCCAGGCGCGCGTCGGAGGCCATGACGACCTGCAGCTAGTCGCCCAAAGCGGCGTCAGCGCCGCGTATGGCGATACGGTCGCGATGACCGGCATCCACCATGCAGGCCAACGGTTGCGCAGCATCAATCTGTCGCTATCCGAACCGGACGGCGCAGACGACGACCCTTTCAGCGACCAGATCCGCAGAGTCTTGCGCACCCCCGCCTTCCGGCTGAGACGCTGGCAAGTGCAGGCACACCTGATACAGGCCATCGAACATCTGCTGGAATGCCGCTGGGACGACCCGCTGCGCGCCATGCTGCGCGAGGGCGTCGGCGCGCAACTTCTGGCGCATGCGCTGGCTTCGCTGGATCAGCGGGAGCCCGAGGTCGGCGCCGTATCGCGACGTGACCGGCAGTTGCTTGAGCGGGTACGTGAACGGCTGCACAGCGCACCCGGCGAGGAGCACACACTGGAGGAACTGGCAAAGCTGGCCTGCATGAGCCCCAGCACCCTGCGCGCCAAGTTCCGCGCCGCCTACCAGTGCTCCGTCTTCGCCTGGCTGCGCGAACGCCGGCTGCACGTCGCCCGCGAGCAGCTGGCGCGGGGCTGCAGCGTGCAGCAGGCGGCCCATTGCGTGGGCTACCGGCACGCCACCAACTTTGCCACGGCGTTTCGCGAACGCTATGGCGTTGCCCCCAGCGAACTGAACTGAGCGGGCCGCCGTGAGCGCGTTCGCCCGCGGCTTTCGGCAGCATCCATTGCTCTTGTGGCGTTGCCCATTCATCCAGCCGCGCCTGGCGGGCGACCATGGGGCCACGCTTTCCGCCCCGGGAAGCCCCTGCCCCGGACGCCCACGTGCCTCGCCCCGACCTCCCGACTTCCTTTCCCATGATGGTGCTGATGCTGGGCCTGCTGGCCTGCGTCGCCCCGGCCACGGTCGACGCCTATCTGCCCGCCTTCGCCGCGCTGGAGCGGGAGTTCGGCGTACCCCAGGAAACAGTGCAGCTGACCCTGGGCGTTTATATGTTCTGCTACGCGGCGATGCTGCTGCTGCACGGCACGTTGTCCGACTCGCTGGGCCGGCGCCGCGTCATCCTTGCGACGCTGATCTGCTACATCGGCGGCAGCGCGCTGGCCGTCGCCGCGCCGAGCTTCGCCTGGCTGTTGGCGGCACGGGCACTGCAAGGCCTCTCCGCCGGCGCCGGTATCGTGGTGGGCCAGGCCATCGTACGCGACTGCTACGAAGGGCCGGCGGCGCAGCGGGTCATGTCCTATCTCATCCTGGTATTCAATCTGTCGCCGGCGTTGGCGCCCATTGTCGGCGGCCAGTTGGCGGCGCAACTGGGCTGGCGTGCCGTCTTCCTGATGCTCGCCGCTCTGGCGGCGACGGCCTGGGTGCTGTGCGCCTGGAAGCTTCCGGAGACATTGCCCGCCAGCCGGCGCAGGCCACTGTCATGGCGCTCACTGGCTTCCGGCTACGGCATGGTCCTTGCGGACCGGCGGTTCGCTGCACTCGCCGTCGCTTTCAGCCTGATCTTCGCGGCCCAGGGATTCCTTATCGGCGCCGCGCCGGACTTCATCGCCAACGTCCTGGGCCTGCCCGAAACGGATTTCGCGTATCTGTTCGTGCCGCTCGTGATCGGGGCCATGGCGGGCGCGCTATTCGCAGCGCGCAAGGCCGGGCGCTGGACCGACCATCGCATCTCCTGGCTGGCGTACGCGCTGATGGGCGGCAGTTGCCTCGCGAGCGTCATATACGCCGCGGGCGCCGGACGGCCCGCCCTGCCCTGGGCGGTCATTCTGCCCGGCCTCTATACCTGCGGCCTGGCCATGTGCGTCCCCAGCATGACCCTGCACATCCTCGCCCGCGCGCCAGGACTGTCCGGCACCGCCGCCTCGGTGCTCGGTTTCACCCAGATGCTGGCCTTCTCGGTAGCCAGCGGCTGGGGTGTGCCCATGATCTATGGCCGGCCTCTGGGCCTGGCTCTTGCAATGCTGGCCTGCGTCGCCGCGAGCGCGGCAGGCTGGGCTTGGCTGCAACGGCAGTCCACGCCTTTGGCGAACGCCCGATCAGGTTGATCCGGCGGCGTTCAGCATACGCATCGCATCCTCCGGCATACGTTCAAGTCTCCAGCAAAAACAATAATTCTCATTACCAAATCTTTCTGCCGGAGCTTGTGTTCATGTCCCCCGCACTGTCCCCGCCGCGCGCCCTCATGCGCCGGACGAATTTGCTTACCCTGGCCGTCCGGACGGCCTTGCTGTGCTCTGCCTTGCCCTACCACGCTGTCAGCGCGCAATCCCCTGCGCCGGCCACCAGTTCACCGTCCGGCGCCGACCAACCCGCCGAACTCCCGGCCGTCACGGTCAAGGGCGCCGGCATACCCGGCACCACCGAAGGCACCCACGCCTACAACACCGAGGCCATGAGTACCGCAACCGGCCTGACGCTGTCACCGCGGGAAACGCCGCAATCGGTTAGCGTGGTGACACGCCAGCAGATCGAAGACCAGGGATTGCAGGACACCGGTTCCATCCTGGCCAGCGCTCCCGGCATCTCCGTCACGCGCAGCGACAGCAACCGCCTGTCGTTTTCCGCACGCGGCTTCGCGATCGATAATTTCCAGTTCGACGGCCTGAATGCGCCCATCCTCAGCCAATGGAACTACGGTTCCACCGACATGGACGCTGCCATCTACGACCGCGTGGAAATCGTGCGCGGCGCCACCGGCTTGATGACCGGCTCGGGAAATCCCTCCGCCGCAGTCAACTTCATCCGCAAGAAGCCGCTGCGCGAATTCGCGCTGTCCGGCAGCGTCAGCGCCGGCAGCTGGGACTACCTGCGAGGCGACGCCGACCTGTCGGTACCGCTGACGGAGAACGGACGCATCCGTTCGCGCTTCGTCGCCGCCTACAGCCAGGGCGACAGCTACGTTACGTTCCTGGATTCACGCAAGCGCACGCTATACGGCGTCATCAGCGCCGACCTCACTCCCGACACGCTGCTCACCGTCGGCCTGGAGTATCAGCGCAACCAGAGCAACGGTTTCGGCAGCGGTTTTCCGCTGTTCTATTCGGATGGCTCGCGCACCGACTTCAACCGGTCCGTGGCCAACAACACGCGCTGGGCCAGCATCGATACCGAATCGACCACCACCTTCGTGGACCTGAGTCACCGCTTCGCCAACGACTGGAAGGCGCGTGCCGCCTATAGCCACAATGACGGTGAGTACCGCATGAAGCAGCTCTATCGCGGCGGCTACCCGAATCGGGCCAGCGGCACGGGCATGAGCAGCAACTTCAACAACTACGATGGCGATCGCTCGCGCGACGACATCCACCTGACGCTGTCGGGCCCGTTCCAGCTGTTCGGCCGCAAGCACGAACTGGCGCTGGGCTGGATGAGCGTGGACGATCACAGCGACATCGGCCAATACCTCATGGTGGGCGCCAAGCCCGCCATCGGCAGCTTCTTCGACTGGCGCCAGGACCATATCGCCGAACCGGCATGGTCCAGCCGCAAGACGCCCGCCGACGACATGCGGGTCAAGCAGACCGGAACCTACGCCGTGGGCCGCTTCTCGCTGGCCGACCCGCTGCACCTGATCGTGGGCGGACGCTGGAGCAACTGGGAAACCAACCAGACCTACTTCGGCAGCAAGCGCGAGTACAAGATCAACGACCAGTTCACGCCGTACGCGGGCCTGATCTACGACATCAACAAGACCTACACCGCCTACGCCAGCTACACCGAGATCTTCCAGCCGCAGAACGCGCGCTCGCCCAGCGGCTCCATCCTGCCGCCCATCGATGGCAAAAGCTACGAGATCGGCCTTAAGGCTTCTTACCTGGACGGCCTGCTGGACGCAGCCGTGTCGCTGTACCAGACACGCCAGAACAACTTGGCGCAGGCCATTCCCGGCGAGTCGGTCATAGGCATGCCCGGCACACAGGCCTATCGCGCGATATCTGGCGCCAAGGTCGAGGGCTTCGAGCTGGAAACCACCGGGCAGATCATGCCCAACTGGAATATCGCGGCCAGCTACACCCACTTCAACGCCAAGGACGCGGACGGCAAGCCCATCAACACCAGCCATCCGCGCAGTCTTTTCAAGCTCTACACCACGTATCGCCTGCCCGGCGACCTGAACCGGCTGACGGTGGGCGGCGGGGTGGACTGGCAAAGCCGCATGTACCAGCCCGCCCCCAGCCCGCGCGGCAATGTGGACGTGGAGCAAGGCAGCTATATGCTGGTGAACCTGATGGCGCGCTACGAGTTCAGCAAGCAGGTCTCCGCCTCCCTCAACGTCAACAACCTGTTCGACAAAAAGTATTACGACCAGATCGGCTTTTTCAGCCAGGGCTGGTGGGGCGCGCCCCGCAACGTGATGCTGACGCTCAGGGCTCAATACTGATCGGGAGATTTGCTGACACGATGCCTTTGAGTTTCTCTGGTTTCAAGCATGCAATCCTGCGGGTTGGCGCGGCCTGCCTGGCCGCGTTCACCCTGGCGGCCTGCGATCGGGCGTCCGATACGCCGGCCGCTCCCCCGCCGCAAACCGCACAAGTCGATGGTTTTCCGATCACGATAGGCAGCGCCCTGGGCCAGGCGGTCATCGCGGCGCCGCCCAAACGCGTGGTCACGCTGGGGCTGGGCGCCGACGATCTGGCGCTGTCGCTTGGCGTGGTGCCGGTGGG
>NZ_DATCUY010000156.1:0-4291 GCF_036567245.1 Achromobacter sp.
CGGCCGCCTGCGGGCGGGCCGCTGCCAGCGCCTGCTCTCCGGGTTCCGGCAGCGCGGCCTGCCTGCCGTAGGCGAGTTCGCGACCAGACAGCAGCCACTGCATGGTGCCATTGCGCAGCGACGCGACGCGGTTGGGTATGCCGGCATCGATCAGCGTCTGCGCGCCGACGATGCTGCGGGTGCGCCCGGCGCAGTTCACCACCACAAAGGTTTTGGGATCCGGCGCCAGTTCGCCGATGCGGTAGACCAGCTCCGCGCCCGGCAGGCTGTGCGCGAAAGGCAGCGTGAAATTGTGGAATTCTTCGGGGGTGCGGCTGTCCACCACCACGATGTCGTCGCCGCGCGCCACCCGTTCGTGCAGCTCGTCCACGTCTATCCAGGGGGTGTGCTTTTCGTGTTCGATCACTTCGCCGAAGGCCTTGCTGGGTACATTGGTGCCCGAGTAAAGCTCGCGGCCCTCCTTCTCCCAAGCGTCCGTGCCGCCGGCCAGCACCGCAATATCCGTCCAGCCCAGGCGCGCCAGCTTGGCGGCGGCCTGATGCGCCAGCGTCTCGTCATCGTCCACCAGCACGACGCGGGCATTACGGCGAGGCACCAGCCTGTCCGCTAACTGTTCCAGCCGCCACAACGGCGCCGGCACGGCATGCAGCAGGTGGCGGCGGGCGTAGCGCCCCGCCTCGCGCACGTCCAGCACGGCGATTTCACCCGAGCCGCGCAACTCGTCCTGCAAGGCCTGCGCCGGGATGCGCGCGTGATAGATGGCGGCGGGCGGAGAAAATGTGCGGTAGCTGCCGCCCGCGGTGCTCTCGAACACCACCCGGCCATGCAGGCGGTCCAGGGCCAGCCCGTAGAAATGCAGATGCGCGCCGGCCTCATCGCCTACCAGTTCGATGGTATGCACGTCCTCCGGACCCAGCACGATGGAGCTGCCCGGCCCCACGTCCACCCGCTGCACATGGGTCAGCACGTCGCGCTGGGGATCGGCGCTGCGCTCGCGCGCATAGACCTCGTTGCGCTCATTGCCTTGCACGCCGGCGATGATGGCCCAGGTCGTGTGGTCGTGGGGCGGCTGGGCCTTGCCCGGCGCACCCAGGGACAGGTACAGCGCATGGCCGCCGTCCAGGTCCTCGGCCAAGCGGTAGATGGCGGTGGGCCTGCCGGGGACCACGGCGAACGCCTCCTCCGGGAACAGCTCCCGGCGTCGCCCCAGCGCTTCCAGCAGCGCCGCCACCAGCCCCAGCTGCTCGCGCGTGGCGCTGGCCGCGTCGGGCGCAAGCCGTCGCGCCTGTGCAATGAATTCGCGCACGGCCTCTGCGCGTTCGGTGTGGATGTTCGTGGCTGCGGACGGATGTTGAGATGTGCTCATGAGATGACCCGGGATTCCGTATGGAAGAATGGGTCAGCCTACGTGCGCCCGGCCTGCGCCGGCAACGAAGCGATGCAACTATGGATATGCGCGCGCTGCCGGGCGACGCGCCTGTCGCCGCGCGTCTCAGCCTTCGCCCTTCAATTCACGCTCGACGATTTCGCGCGTCAAAGTGGGTACGAACATCTCGACGAAGTGAAAGGCATAGCCGCGCAACCATGCGCCGCGCCGTATCGCCAGTCGCGTCAGGTTGATCTCGAACAGATGACGGGCGTCGATGGCGCACAGGCGCGTGTCGCGCTCGGCATCCCAGGCCACGGAGGCCACGATGCCCAGGCCCAGGCCCAGTTCGACATAGGTCTTGATCACGTCCGCGTCCATCGCCGTCATGACGATGTCGGGCGTGATGCCGGCCCGCGCGAAGGCCTCGTCGATATGCGCCCGGCCCGTGTAGCCGCGCCCGTAGGTAATGATGGGGTAGCGCGAGAGCTGCGACAGGGTGACGCCATCCGGCTGGCGCTCCAGCGGATGGCCGCGAGGCACGATGACGCTGTGGCTCCAGCGGTAGCAAGGCAGGTTGACGAGCCCCGGATAGTCGGCCACGGCTTCCGTCGCCACCCCTATGTCGGCCTCGCCCTCCAGCAGCATTTCCGACACCTGCTTGGGCGAGCCCTGGTGCAGGTGCAGCACCACCTCGGGATAGCGTTCGCGGAACTCCTTGATGACGGGCGGCAAGGCGTAGCGCGCCTGCGAATGGGTGGCCGCGATGGACAGCACGCCGGTCCGGCTGTCCGCATACTCGGCCCCCGCGTGCCGGATGTTGTCCGCGCATTGCAGGATCTGCTCGACCAGGGGCAGGATCAATTCGCCAGGCGGGGTCAGGCCTATGAGCCGCTTGCCCGAGCGCACGAAGATATCCACGCCCACCTCTTCCTCGAGTTCGCGGATCTGGCGGCTGACGCCCGGCTGCGACGTATGCAGGCTTTCGGAGACGTCGGTCAGGTTGAAGTCCTGGCGCACGGCTTCGCGCACGGAGCGCAATTGCTGGAAGTTCATCGCCCGCCTCAGCCCAGGAAAGCCAGCTGATTGCCGGACGGATCTTTCACGTACATCACGCGCGGCTCGGCATCGGGCAGCGAACAAACCGGGTGGAGTCCCGCCAGGCGCAGACGCGCCAGGATGTCATCATAGGCGCGGGTCTTGAGAGCCAGATAGTCAGGCCTGACCGCCCGGCTGATCTCCTCCACGGGAGACAGCGACAAGGTCGCCTCGCCCAACGCGAACAACAGGCGCTGGCCGCCGGCCCCGGCCACTTCGTCCAAGCCGATGGTATGCCGATAGAACTCGCGTACCGCTTCCTGCCGTTGAGCAAGAAAAGGAAGCTGCACCGATCCGATGGAAAGAATAGTAGACATGCCCTGCCGCCAAACATGGAACAGGGCAAATTCTAGTGGCCGCGGGTACCAACGGACAAAGAGGTATATGTTGCTTCTACATAGCCGGAAACCCTAAAGAAAACCGCTCATTTGCATATGCCTCAAGCGCTGCGCCGCAGAGCCTCGCGCGTGGCCGCGAAGGCGCGCTCCAGGTCCGCTATCAGGTCGAGCGGACTTTCCAGTCCGATGTGCA
Source organism: Achromobacter sp. (assembly GCF_036567245.1). Classification (GTDB taxonomy): domain Bacteria; phylum Pseudomonadota; class Gammaproteobacteria; order Burkholderiales; family Burkholderiaceae_B; genus Achromobacter. The sequence continues at coordinate 2,996 of NZ_DATCUY010000156.1, forward strand.
AGCGCACCACCGATTGCGTCTGCGGACCGTCCCGCCAATGGCTGTGCTCGGCCAGGCGCTCGGGCGCGGCCTCCAGCGCAAGGCTTTCGTAGCCGCCCCATGAAGCGCCGATGGAAAAATAGCGCAAGGCATCGATGAAGCGCGCGGCGGCTGCGGCATCGGCATGCCGGAACGCGAACGACACCAGGCCGCTGGCACCACTGAAATCCCGCCGCCACAGGGCGTGGCCCGGGTCCTGCTCCAGCGCCGGGTAATAGACTCTTGCGACGTCCTCATGCCGCGCCAGATACCCGGCCACGGCCAGCGCGTTTTCATGGTGCCGCGCCAACCGCACATCCAGCGTACGCAGGCCGCGCAGGGTCAGGTAGGCGTCGTCCGCACCCACCGACAGGCCCAGGGCGTCGTGGGCCGCGCCCACTTGCCGGGCCAGTTCGGCACTGTCCACGGTGACCACCCCCATCATCACATCCGAATGCCCCGCCAGATACTTGGTCGCCGCCTGGATGGAAATGTGCGCGCCCAGCGCCAGCGGCTGGTAGTACAGCCCGCCGCTCCAGGTATTGTCGGCCGCCAGCAGCACGCCATGCCGCCGCGCCACGGCGGCCAGCGCCGGCAGGTCCTGCACCTCGTACAGGAGCGAACTGGGCGACTCCAGATACAGCAGGCGCGTGTTCGGACGGATCAGCGGCTCCAGTTCGTCGCGCGTGGCGGAAAAATATTCCACCTCGATCCCATAGCGCTGCAGCAGCGCGCGGTCCACCTTGCGCACTGGCGAATAGACACTGTCGGCCACCAGCGCGTGCTCGCCCGGCGCCAGCGTCGCCAGCAGCACCAACACAATGGCCGACAGCCCCGAAGGCGCCAGCAGCGTGCGATAGCCGCCTTCCAGCGACGCCACCGCCACTTCCAGGGCCTGATGGGTGTCCAGCCCATGGCGGCCATAGGTCGCCACGCGCTCGCCGGCCGCGCGCTGCCGGCCCAGGGCCGCCTGCGCAGCCGTGTCGGCGAAACGCACGGTGCTGGTGCGCACTACCGGCACGTTCACCGGTCCGGCGCCCTGCTTCAGATCGGGCGATCCCGCATGCACCAGCCGGGTCTGGACGCGGGCGTTTGCCAGGCTCATGCGCGCACCTCGGCATGGTTGGAAATCGAGGACACGAAAATCATGTGCAACTCCATCATGGTTCACACTGCCAGGCGCAGTGGATCGAAATTCAGGTAAGCCTGCATGGGATCGGGAGCGCTTTCCCGCGGCGGCGCCGCGCCCACCGCGCGCTGCAGGAAGGCGCGCGTGCG
>NZ_DATCUY010000157.1:0-17999 GCF_036567245.1 Achromobacter sp.
CACGATGCGCTGCGCGATGGTGGATTCCGACGCCAGGAAGGCGCGCGCGATCTCGGCCGTGGTCAGCCCGCCCAGCAGGCGCAGGGTGAGCGCCACGCGCGCCTCGGTGGACAGCAGCGGGTGGCAGGCGGTGAACACCAGCCGCAGCAGGTCGTCGCCAATGTCATCCTGGCGCGCGGCGTCCAGCGCGTCGACGAAATCGGGCTCGACGTCGGCCTGCAAGGCCTCCAGCTCGTGCCCGATCTGCTCGTGCTTGCGCGTATGCAGCGCGTTCAGCCGCAGCCGGTCGCGCGCGCGGTTCTTGGCGGTAGTCATCAGCCACGCTCCCGGGTTGTCCGGCACGCCGGTTTCGGGCCAGCGTTCCAGGGCGGCGACCAAGGCATCCTGCGCCAGTTCTTCAGCCAGCCCGACGTCGCGCACCAGGCGCGCGACGCCGGCGATGACGCTGGCGGCCTCGATCCGCCAGACCGCCTCGATGGCGCGATGCACGGCCGCCTGCGTCATACGTTGGGCACTTCGCCAGGAACCATGTACACCAGCTCCCAGACATGGCCGTCCAGGTCTTCGAAGCCGTGGGCGTACATGAAGCCGTGGTCCTGGGGCTGCCGTGGGGCGGTGCCGCCGCCGGCGAGGGCGCGCGCCACCTGTTCGTCCACCTCGGCGCGGCTGTCGCAGGACAGCGCGATCAGCACCTCGGTGGTCTTGTTGGCGTCGGCCACCGGCTTGTCGGTGAAGGTCTGGAAAAAGTCCTTTACCAGCAACATGACGTAGATGTTCTCGCTCACGACCATGCAGGCGCCCTGGTCGTTGGTGAACTGCGGATTGAAGCTGAAGCCCAGACCCTTGAAGAAGGCCTGCGATTTCTGCATGTCATTGATGGGGAGGTTGACGAAGATCTGGTTGTGCATGATGTTCCCGCTTCCTTTTAGTGTGATTGTCCTAGCGCCTTTCTGCCAGGGTCTTGAGGTTGGCCAGCCCGTCTTCGAAATCCTTCCCGACCATGCTGTCCATGTTGAAAAAGAGGTGCATCAATTTGGCGACGTAATTCAGCCGACCTTCCATGGCCCAGGTGACTTGCGTGCCGTCACCTGCCGGGGCCAGGGTGAAGTTGACCTGGTTGACGGCGGAGAAGGGCTTGATGAAGGTCAGCCGCATGGCCACCGAAGCGTCCGGCACGGCGCTTTCGATCTGCATCTGGCCCACGCCTACTTCCTTGCTTTCCCATGCGTAGGTCGCGCCCGGGCCCGCCGTCACGGCGCCGTAGGTGCCCTTGATGGCGGGGTCCTTCTTTTCGTAGGGATTCCAGGTGTTGAAGGCGTGCAGATCGTTGATCAGGGGAAACAGGCGTGCAGGCGGCGCCTGGATCCGCGCGCTGCGTTCGACGCGGAAGGTGTCCGGGCGCGTGGCAGCGTAGGCCAGTACGAGCGCGATAGCGGCCAGGACGATGAGCAGCAGGGTTTTCAGCATGAATGAAGTCCGTTGGTGGTGGGGGTGGCGAGCGTGCTCATTGGCCGTTGCCGGGTATCCGGCGGTAGCGTTCGACGCCCTCGCTGGGGCCGAACTCGTCCAGTTCGAAGACCTGGCGCACTTCGACGGCGCAGGGCTGGCCAGGGAAGGGCTCGGGAAAACGCAGCGCCCATTGCATGGCTTCCTCACGCGACCGCACCTGGATCATGGTGTAGCCGGCGATCAGCTCCTTGGTCTCGGCGAACGGGCCGTCGACGATCTTGCGCTGGCCCTGGTCGTACTGCACCCGCCAGCCCTTGGATGAGGGATGCAGTCCGTTGGCGTCGAGCAGCACGCCGGCCTTGGCCAGGGCTTCGTGATAGGTCGCCATGGCGCCCAGCAGGCTTTCCTGCGGCATCACGCCGGCCTCACTGTCCGGCGTGGCGCGGACGATGATCATGTATCGCATTCCTGAGACTCCTCGATTCAGAAAACACAGCCCGAGGGTGGGCTTGTACTGGCACGACGAACGGCAAGACGCGAAATCGACAGAAGAATGATGGACCTAGGGTAAGTACCAGGAAAATCAGTCCGTACACGGTTACAAAGGCACAGCCCTGGTTGCAGCCCGCGTCCATACACTCGCAGCGTCTACAACTTCAAACACCGATATGAAAATCCTGTGCAGTCTTGCCTTGCTGGCGTCCTTGCTGACGGGCTGTGCCGTCTATACCCCTAGCGGCGCGGTCATCGTCGATCCCCACGACGGCGGCGGCCGTGGCGGCTTCTGTCCGCCGGGCCAGGCAAAGAAAGGGAACTGTTGAATCGTATGACCGGCGCGCGCGCCAGTCGCCGCTCCGCCATGGGCCTTGCGCCTACATGAAGCAAGGGCCCAGTTCGCGCACTTCCACCGTGGCCCATTGCGCGGCCGGACACTCGGCCGCTAACGCCAGCGCTTCTTCTCGGGTATCGCAGCTCAGCAGGAAGAAGCCGCCTATCATTTCCTTGGCCTCGGCGTAAGGACCGTCCACCAGGGAGCGTTGGCCGTCGCGGACCTGCAGCCGGACGGCTTCCGATTCGGACTTCAGGGATTCGGCGCGGACCAGCAGGCCGCGCGACGTCAGGTCTTCCGCGTAGCGCACCATTTGCGCGTAGGCTTCGCGGCCCTCTTCGGGCGTGCGCTGGCCGCGCTGGCCCACCGGTTCGACGATGAAAAGCAGATAGGACATGGGATCTTCCAGTGCGGACTGCCGATAAGGTTCGCCAGATTACCGCTATTTGTTGCGCCGACGCCATTCCCGCGACGGGCGCCGCGGAGGTGTTCTTTGTAAGCAGAGGTAGATGGGGGCTCAGCCGCCGTCCCGCAGCACCGGCACCCCCGTGCGGGGATTCACCAGCGTGACGTTTTCCAGCGCCTTGATGCGCCAGGCGCCGGCCCGCCGCGTCAGCACGGCAAGAATCAAAGTGTCCACGGCATGCGCGCCTGCGGGATGGGCCGCGCCGGCCGCCAGGCGGCTCCAGAAGTGCACGATAGCCGTATCGTCGCCGACCGGCGCCACGTCGATGAGTTCGTTCGCCAGCGTGGAGTCGCTATAGATGGTGGCGTGGACAGGCGCATGCATCTTGACGATTTCCTCCACGCCGCGCACATAGTGGCCGAACCGGTTCACGAAGGTCGCGTCGTCATGGAACAGCGCGCCCAGCGCCTGCATGTCATGGTCGTTCCAGGCGGCCTGGAATGCGCGGGGGACATCTTCGGGATTGTTCATCTGTGTCATGTGGATACTTGCCTCTATTTGTATGACGGAGGGACGCTGTCCGGCGCGCCGTCATGGATGGCCACAACAATGAATAATGCGTCAGACTATGGAATCGGCGCTACCGGATTTGCAGCCTGACACCAACCGCCAGCCCCCCGCTCATACTACGAAGATTCCATGGCATCCCACACTCCCGCTTCCAAGGACGTGCCCGCCCCTGGCTGGCTGCGCTGGCTGCCCGGACTGGCGGCACTCAGGTCATACCAGGCCACCTGGCTGCCCAAGGACCTGGCCGCCGGCCTGGTGCTGACCACCATGCTGGTGCCGGTCGGCATCGCCTATGCCGAAGCTTCCGGTGTCCCAGGCGTTTACGGCCTCTATGCCACCATCATTCCGCTATTGGCCTATGCGCTGTTCGGCCCCAGCCGCATCCTGGTGCTGGGGCCGGACTCTGCCCTGGCCGCGCCCATCCTGGCTGTGGTGCTCAGCGTTTCGGAAGGAGATCCCATGCGGGCGGTGGCGGCGGCCAGCCTGATGGCTCTCGTCGCCGGGCTGTTCTGCATTGTGATGGGGCTGTTGCGGCTCGGCTTCATCACCGAGTTGTTATCCAAGCCGATCCGCTACGGCTACATGAACGGCATCGCGCTGACGGTGCTGGTCAGCCAGTTGCCCAAGCTGTTCGCCATCTCCATCGAGGACGCCGGTCCGCTGCGCGAACTGATGCAGCTGGGGCAGGCCGTGTACCAGGGCCAGACCAATTGGTACAGCTTCGCGGTCGGGGCGGCGACCCTGGCGGTGATCTTGCTGCTCAAGCGCTTCGAACGCGTGCCGGGCATCCTGATCGCGGTGATCCTGGCCACGCTGGCGGTCAGCCTGTGGCATCTGGATTCGCTGGGCGTGAAAGTGTTGGGCGAGATTCCGCAGGGACTGCCCAAGTTTGCCTTGCCGTGGCTCAGCAACGCGGACCTGGTCAAGATCGCGCTGGGCGGCTGCGCGGTCGCGCTGATCGCCTTCGCGGATACCAGCGTGCTGTCGCGCACCTATGCCGCGCGCACCAAGACGCGGGTGGATCCGAACCAGGAGATGGTGGGCCTGGGCGTGGCCAACCTGGCTGCGGGTTTTTTCCAAGGCTTTCCCATCAGCAGCAGCGCGTCGCGCACGCCGGTGGCCGAGGCGGCGGGTTCGCGGACGCAGCTCACGGGCGTGGTGGGCGCGGTTGCCGTTGCGGGCCTGTTGGTGGCGGCGCCCAGCCTGCTGCGTTACCTGCCGAACAGCGCGCTGGCCGCCGTGGTGATTGCGGCGGCCATCGGCCTGTTCGAATTCAAGGACCTGCGGCGCATCTACCGCATCCAGCAATGGGAGTTCTGGCTGTCGATGGCGTGCTTTGCCGGCGTCGCCGTATTCGGCGCCATCCCCGGCATCTGCCTGGCCGTGGTGCTCGCCGTCATCGAATTCCTGTGGGACGGCTGGCGCCCGCACTACGCCGTGCTGGGCCGGGTGCCCAACCTGCGCGGTTACCATGACCTGAAGCGCTATCCGAATGCCTCGCTGATCGACGGCCTGGTGTTGTTCCGCTGGGACGCGCCGCTGTTCTTCGCCAATGCCGAGCTGTTCCAGCAACGCCTGATGGAAGCCGTGGACGCCTCGCCCACGCCGGTGCGCCGGGTGGTGGTTGCCGCCGAGCCGGTCACCAGCGTCGACGTCACCTCGGCGGACATGTTGCGCGAACTGAGCCGCAGCCTGGCCCAGCGGGGCGCCGCGCTCCATTTCGCGGAAATGAAGGACCCCGTGCGCGACAAGCTCAAGCGCTTCGAATTGACCGAGATATTTGGCGACGACCGTTTCCATCCTACGGTAGGGAGCGCGGTGGACAGCTATTCCGATGCTCTTCCCGGTGTGGCTGCGCTTCGGATGGCTCCGGGGCCCTCGGCTGGCAGTCGTCCAATGCGTTAGTTTCGGACCCCGTTCATGGGCAGATGCTATGAGCCGGGGGCCGGACGGAGGGATCCGAAGCGCAGCCCCACCGGGGCGAGCATCGGAATCCCGCAGTCCGGCCACCGGCGGCTCAAGAACCTGACCTCACAGAACCGAAGCGCGGGGCGGCAGGACTTCGAGCTTGCGGACGTCGGGGTTCTTTAGTCGCCGAGGCTGCCCTGCGCCATTCCGATGCTCGCCCCGGTGGGGCTGCGCTTCGGATGGCTCCGGGGTCCTCGGCTGACAGCGGCCTCATGAGTTGGTTTTAAACCCCGTTCATGGGTAGATGCTGTGAGCCGGTGGCCGGGCGGAGGGATCCGAAGCGCAGCCCCACCGGGGCGAGCATCGGAATCCCGCAGCCCGGACGCCGGCGGCTCAAGAACCTGACCTCACAAAACCAATCGGCAATATTCCAGCCAGAACTCTCTAGTGGTTGTCCTCGATATTGAGGATCCTGCCCAGTCCCAGGAAACGGTTGGCGAAGATCAACAGGCTGGCGGTCACCACGATGTACACCACCGACAGCGCGGCCAGGGTCGGATCGGCAAACTCGCGCACATAGTTGTACATGGTCACCGGCAGGGTCTGCGTGTTCTGGGTGGTCACGAACAGCGACGCGGTGAACTCGCTGAACGACATGATGGCCGCGAACAGCCACCCGCCGAACAGACCGGGCGCCAGCAAGGGAACCGTGATCGTGAACAGCACCCGCACCGGGGAGGCCCCCAGGCTGGCGGCGCTCTGCTCCAGGCGCTCGTCCAGGTTTTCCATCGAGACATAGACGCTGCGCAGCACGAACGGCAGAACCAGGATCACGTGGCACAGGATCACGACGCCGTAGCCGCGGTCGATGTTCAGCTGCGCCACCAGGATCAGCAAGCCCAGCCCCACCGTGAAATGCGGAATCACCAGCGGCGAAAGCAGGATGGCCTGCAGGATGTTCTTGCCGGGAAACGCCATGCGCTTGACCGCGATCGCCAGACCGGTCCCGATGATCAGCGCCAGCACCGATGACCAGAGCGTAACCACCATGCTGGCGTGAAAGCCGTCACGGAAATCGGAGTAGGTGAACACACGCTCGAACCAGCGCCAGGACCAGGCTTGCGGCGGAAAGGTGAGCAAGGCTTTGTCATTGAAGGAGGCCAGCACCACCACCACGACTGGCAGCAGCACGAAGGCAAGGATGAGCGTGATCAGGACGGGCGCGCCTATACGTAGCCACAGAGGTAGGGATTTGCGGATACTCATGTCAGTGTCCTCCGATGGCCTTGAGACGGCGCGTGACGCGGCCGAGCAGCATTAGCGAGATCGCAGTCAGTCCCAGGCCCATGACGCTCAGGCTGGCTGCCAAGGGGAAATTCATCGACGAGAATCCCAATTGGTAGACCAGGGTGGAGACCGTCGGGACGCGGCCGCCGCCTATCATCTGCGGCGTGGCGAAGGCGCTGAAGGTCCAGGCGAACGAGGTGGTGATGCTGGCCAGGATGCCTGGCATGGACAGCGGCAGGGTGATGGTCAGGAAGGTGCGCACCGGCCCCGCGCCCAGGCTTTCGGCGGCCTTCTCGTAATCGCGGTCGATGTGCGAGATGGCGGTGGCCAGCATCAGCACGACCACGGGGACGGTGACGTGCACCAGCGCCACCAGCACGCCGAGGTGGCTGAACATCAGCGTCAGCGGCGTATCTATCATGCCCAGCTTGAGCAGCATCGAATTGATGAATCCCGTGCTGCCCAGCACGATGATCCAGGAATAGGTGCGCACGATCTCGCCCAGGAACAGCGGCGTAATGGATACGATCAGGATGAAGGACTTGATGTAGCGGTTGCGCACCCGGACCAGCGCATACGCCAGCGGGTAGGCCACCAGCAGGGAGCAGACCGTGGTCTCCACGCTCAGGCGCAAGGTGTTGGTGAAGGCATCGAGGTAGATCTGCTTGCCCAGGCCCGAAAAATTCGTCAGCGTCAGGCCGCCGACATCCAAGGAGCCGGGAATGAAAGTGCGCAAGCTGTACTGCAGCACGGCCGCCATGGCGACGCAGATGCACAGCGCGATGAAGCTTGCCGGGGATATCAGCCATCCCCTCAGTGTGGAACGCGCATCCATGGTGTACCCATCCATCGTGTACGGTGAGAACGAGGGGAGGCCGCGGACCGTGAGGCCGCGGCCTCCGGCAATCAGTTCATGATGTTCTCGGTAAACCACTTGCGCCATTCGGCGGTTTTCTCGGCGCGCAGCTTGTCGTCGATGACGATGGCCTGGGTATCCCATTGCTGCTTGGTCGTGAAGACGCCCGGAAGCGCGGCGTCCTCGGGCGAGACCTTGGCGTTGTCGATGACGGGGCTGGCCTTCTTGGCCGCCACGATCTTGGCCTGCACCTCGGGCGACAGCGCGATGTCCATGAACTTGTAGGCCAAGTCGGTCTTGGCGCTCCCCTTCATGATGGCCATGGTGTCCACGCCCAGCACCGCGCCTTCCTTGGGCATCGCCACCTTGATGGGCACGCCCTGGCCGATCATGTAGTACGCGTTCATGGACAGCACGACCTGCACCGGCGTTTCGCCGGCGGCGATCAGCTGCTGGCTGTTGGCGTCGTTGGTGTAGAAGGCCTTGAAGTTGGGTTTGAGGGCCTTGAGTTTTTCCTGGCCCTTTTCCCAGGTGCTGGCGTCGCCGCCGGACAGCAGGGCGGAAATGTCGATGATGTGGCTGGGGTCGAAATCGGGCGCGGACAGCTTGCCTTTCAGCGCCGGGTTCCACAGATCGTTCCAGCTGTTGAAGGTGATGTCGGCAGGGACCAGGTCGGGGCGGTAGCCGATGGTGTACACGTAGGCCCAGCTGCCGATGTGGTACGGGCTGATCTTGGCCCGGTCGACCAGATGCGAGTAGTTGGGAATCTTGCTCAGGTCGAGCTTTTCGTACAGGCCGGAATTGACGTAGAGCCAGCCGATGTGCGACGTGGTGAACGTGATGTCGCTTTCCGGCTTGTTGGCGAGCTTGGCCTTGTTCAGGCGGTCTATGGTGCCGCCCGTGATGTACTTCACCGGCACGCCGGTCTGGCGTGTGAATTCGCGGCCAATGTTCTCGTCGATGAGATCGCGGAAGCTGCCGCCCCAGGTGCTGACCACCAGGGCATCCTGCGCCTGCGCCGTGCCGGCGAGAGCCGCGCCGGCCAGCATGCCCGCGCAAATAAGTTTCTTGATCATGAAAACCCCTTGTCTATGTGTCTGACTACAAAACCTGTTCCAGGAAATTCCTCAGACGCTCGCTCCTGGGCGAGGCAAAGAACTGTTCGGCGGGCGCGGTCTCGATGATTTCGCCCCGCTCCATGAAGACGCAGCGGTCCGCCACCTTGCGGGCGAAGCCGATCTCGTGAGTGACGCAGATCATGGTGATCCCGGTCTGCGCCAGGTCTTCCATGATGCGCAGCACGGAGCCGACCGATTCCGGATCGAGCGCCGATGTCGGTTCGTCGAAGAGCATGATGCGCGGACGCAGGCAGAGTGCGCGGGCGATGGCCACGCGCTGCTGCTGTCCGCCAGAAAGCTGGATCGGATACTTGTCGGCCTGTTCGATCACATTGACCTTGGCAAGGTACTCGCGCGCCGTCTGCTCGGCCTCGCGGGCGGGAGTCTTCAAGGCGACTTTCAGGGCGAAGGTGCAGTTTTCCAGCACCGTCATGTGCGGAAAGAGGTTGAAGCTCTGGAACACCATGCCCAGTTGGCGCCGGACTTTTTCCACGTCCTGGGGGAGTCGGGTCAGCGCGGTGCCATTGACGTGGATGTCGCCCGAGTCATGCTGTTCCAGATGGTTGATGCAGCGGATGAGCGATGATTTCCCGGATCCGGAAGGGCCGCAAAGGATGACAATTTCCCCGTTGGATACTTCGAGGTGGATATCCCGCAGGGCGTGGAACGTGCCATAGAACTTGTTCAATCCCGAGATGGACACCGCAGGTGCACAGTCGGCAAGGGCGGAGGAGTAAGGCGGCGTGATGCTGGACAGGATGGCAGTCATGATGATTCGCGCTCTGGTGGACGGTCGGCCGGGGCGGTTCAGATTCTGACGAGATAGCGGTTCAGCCTGCGATCCGCGATCGAGAACCCAAGACGTATGCTGTTGGTGATGCACCAATAAATGGCCGCCGCCGTGATCAAGGGCGTGAACGGGTCATAGGTATAGTCGAACACGGTGTTGGCGGCCGCGGTAAGGTCGACCAGCGTGATGGCGCTGACGGCCGCCGTGCTCTTCACCATGATCAGCAACTCATTCTGATAGGCGCGCAGCACGTAGCGCGCGACCAGAGGGATGCGCAAGCGGAACAGGATTTGCGCAGGCTTCAGGCCCAGGGTCTGCGCGGCCTCGATGGTGCCCTTGGGAATCGCCGCCAGTCCTCCGCGGATGATCTCGGCCATGAAACCCGAGTGGGTCAGCGCCAGGCCCAGCCACGCGCAGACATAGGCGTTGGAGAAGACGTTCCAAAGAAAGGTGTCGCGCACGATGGAGAACTGTGGCAGTCCGCTGTAGATCAGATACAGCAGCACCAGGCTGGGCACGCCGCGGAAAAATCCGATGTAGCTGCTGGCGAAGAGGGCGCGCGGGCCGGACCGGAAGCTCGCCAGGGCGACCGGCAGCGCCAGCAGCAGGCCGATGACCAGCACCGGCAGCAGCACGGCGAATGTGGTGCCGGCGCCAGCCAGCAATTTGGGCAAGCTGTCCCAGGCGACCTGGAAATCAAAGTGCATGCGAGGCTCCCTTGGTCACGACGGGATGGAAGCCGCGCGCCGCCCATGTTTCGACGCGACGGGCCACGTAGTAGGTGAGCCAGGTCATCATGAGGAAGAAGGCGGCGGCGAGCAGGTAGTAGACGAAGGGCTCTTTGGTAACGCCGGACGCGAGCTTGGCGTAGGCCATGATTTCCTTCAGGCCGATCAGGGAGATGAGCGCGGTATCCTTGAGCACGACGATCCACATATTGGTCATGCCAGGCAGGGCCAGGCGCAGCATCTGCGGCAGGATCACCTTCAGCCAGATGGTGGTGCGCGGCACCAGCAATACCCGTGCGGCTTCGAACTGCCCGTGGGGCACGTTCTGGATCGCGCTGCGTATCAGATCGGCCAGGTAGGCGCCGTACACCATGCCCAGCGCCGCCACCGCGGCCATGAAGGGCGTGATCTCGACACGCTGGCCGACGCCGAACGGCGCGAGCAGGCTGGCGACAATCTCCGAGCCGCCGTAATAGAACAGGAAGCCGACCAGCAGCGAGGGCACTCCCGTGAAGATGGAGGCGTACGGAATCCAGATGATCCTGGCCAGCAGTGTTGGCCGCAGCGTGATCAGGGCAAAGAACGTCCCGATCGCGAGCGCCAGCAGATAGGCGCAGACGGCGACCTGGATCGTCATCAGCGCGCCGGTCGCGAGTTGCTGCACGAAACCCATCGAAGGCATGAGGCAATCCTTGCAAGCGTATGAAGAATTCCGTCCAGGGCCCGGCGGTCTGATGCCGGAAGGCCCTGGCGGCATGCGCGGATCCGGCTAGCGGCAGGCCGCTTCTTCGGGCAGGAGCTCCACTTCCATATAGGGTTTGCGCAGCTTGGTGAAGGTGCAGTCCTTGATGATGGTGTCGACCGTGGCGTTCATGCGGTTGAGCAGGTCGCCGCTGTCCTTGCGGGCGATCCAGCTCGAGCCTGCTTCGCCGCCGCCGGTCCACAGGTCGCCGCCGGCGAATTTCCAGCCCTTGCCTTGGGGCTTGGACAGGAACTCATTGGTCCAGCTGATCTTGGGGCCGAGACTCATGTCCAGCCGGCCGTTGGCCAGGTCGAGCCGGATCTGGTCGGGGTTGTCGTAGAACACGATCTGAACCGCGTTGCCGAAGGTCTCGCCCACGTATTTGGCCTGCGCCGAACCGCGTTGCAGGCCGATGCGCACACCTTTTAGGCCTGCCGGCGTGAAGGTGTAGTTCTTCGCCTCGGGCACCACATAGGAGTCCGGGTTGAACAGCACCGGGCGGCCGAACAGCACTTTTTCCTTGCGCTCCGGCAGCGGCTTGGTCTGGCTGACCACGGCATCCAGCTTCTTCTGCAACAGCGCCGGGATCAGGGCTTTGAAGTCCATCACGACGATTTCGCAATCGGCTTTCATCCGCTTGCACATCTCGCGCGCCAGATCGGGTTCGAAACCCGTCAGGCGGCCCGAGGGGTCGACCATGCTGAACGGCGGATAACTCCCCTCGTTGCCCAGCACCAGTTTCTCGGCCTGGGCGGGCGCCAGGGCGAACAGCGAGGCGCCCGCTAGCGTCAGCGCCGTGATGGTTTTGTGAAGATGCATTTTTATTCCCCTTGTTTATTGGTCATGCACTTCGGCGAAGTGCTTACATCGTGTTGTCCCTGGACAGGTTTGCGTTGAACAGCAACCCGTAGCCGGGCTTGGCGCCTGCCGCGCCGGTGAGATCCAGGCAATGCCAGAACGAGGCCTGGATGGCCGAGATCACCGGCTTGCCGAGCTTCTGTTCCAGCGCCTCGATGGCCCCGACGGTCCTGAAGTTGGTGCACGAGACGAAGATGGCCGTCGCGTCGGGGTGGTCGACCGAGAGCACGTGGTCGTAGACTTTCTCCAGCGATACCTCGGCCAACGCGTGGTCATCCGAGATGCCGAGGCAGGCGCTCTTGACGACCTCGTGGCCGTTTTCCTGCAGGAAGCGGATCGCGCGTTCGTGGATTTCCGGGAGATAGGGCGTGGCCAGCGCAACCTTGCCGGCCTTGACCTTCTTCAACGCGGCGAGCGTCGCGGTGGACGCCGTGGTGATCATCGGCCCCGGCACCCATTGCCGCAGCTTCTGGATCAGAGCCTGGTCGTAGGCCGTGCCATGCAGAAAGGAGGCGCTGGTCCCGCCGAACAGCAGCACGTCTATGGGGGCGGCGCCGGCCAGGCGCGCGGCCTGTTCGAGCTCCGGGGCGTTCATCATTTCCTCTATGCCCTGCACAGTGACCTTGGGCAGCTTGATGCGCGCCGTATGGGTGGACACTCCGCGAGCGGACATGGCCCACATTTCTTCCTCCATCACGACGCTGGAGGCGATGTAGATCAGCCCGATGCGGGCAAGGTCGCCAGAGCCGTCGTAACGGAATCGGGGATAGGCGGCTTGCGCGGGAGTTGAGGCGGTGTTCATCCGGATCCCCTGTAAGGTGAGGTTGCTTCAGGTGGCGTCGGTCATCGATCCGGGGCCGGGCATCGCTGCGCCTGCCGCACCGGCCGCGCCAGCGAAAGCCAATAATGAGAGAGACGATCCGGGGGACCAAGTCGCCTTTTCCGTTGGCATGGATAGATTTTCCTGATGGCCTGGCGAGGCCGCCGAAGGCATGGTGACGCGCATCGTCGCGAGCGCCGCCCGCGTCAGGATTTCCGAGACGGGACACCAGAAAAAACAAATAGGCCGTGGCCCCGCTTGGGCAGACCATCAGCGGACAGGTCAAGGCCTTGGGCGATGCTGCCAGTCAGGCAGGCACAGGGTCTTCGGATAAACCCTAATACTGATACGAGCCATGAAGCATAAGCGCATACGCACCTTCAATACCAAGGCGACCTACCCCGAACAGAAACTCGACAACGATCTGTGCCAGGCCGTCGTCGCGCGCGGCAGCACGGTCTTCTTGCGCGGGCAGATCGGCCAGAACCTGGATACGTCCGAGAGCGTCTGCATCGGCGACGCGGGAGGGCAGGCCGAGCAGGCGATGAAGAACATCGACATGCTGCTCAAGGAAGCCGGCGGCGAACTGCAGGATATCTGCAAGATCACGATCTATCTCATCGATCCCCGTTATCGCGAGGAGGTCTATCTTGTGGTCGGCAAGTGGCTCAAAGGTGTGTTCCCGGTGTCCACCGGTATCGTGGTGTCGGCGTTGGCGCGCCCCGAATGGCTGGTGGAAATCGACGCGACTGCCGTTATTCCGGATTGACACCACAGGAGGCGCAGGTCATGACTTTCTCCATCATTGCCCGTTGTCCGGCCACCGGCCAATTTGGCGCGGCGGTCTCGTCCTCATCGCCGGCGGTCGCGGCGCGTTGCGTCCGCGCGCGTGCAGGCGTGGGCGCCGCAGTCAGCCAGAACATCACCGACCCGGCCCTGGGGCCGCTCATCCTTGAGGCGATGGGCAAGGGCGACTCGCCCCAGCGCGCGCTGCAGGCCCTGGCCGAGCGTCCCTTTATCAGCTACCGGCAGTTGATGGCGATCGACGCTACGCAGGCGCCGGCCATCTTCACCGGGGCGAACGCGCTGGGCCGCTTGGCCAGCGCGCAGGGCGAGCACGCCGCCTGCGCCGGCAATATGCTGGCGTCGCTGGATGTGCCCGCGGCCATGCTGGCGGCGTTCGAGCAAGCGTCGGGCTCGTTGGCCGAGCGCCTGATGCAGGCCATGCTGGCGGGCCAGGCCGCTGGCGGCGAAGAGGGGCCGGTGCATTCGGCCGGGCTGCTGGTGGTGGCGGAGCTGGATTGGCCCATCGTCGACCTGCGCATGGACTGGGTGGAAAGCTGCCCCGTCGAAACGCTTTACGAGGCGTGGAAGGTCTACGAGCCGCAGATCCAGGATTACATCACCCGCGCCAGGGATCCTCGCGCCGCGCCGAGTTTCGGCGTGCCAGGCAATCTGTGACTGCTTGTGGCAGGCGGCTAGTGCGAGAAAACCCGAGGAGCGCCGTGCCCCCTTATCCGGGCATAGTGGATACACTTTTGCTCGGCGCGGCTGATGCCAGCGCCGGGCCGCGGTGGCGGCCCGCAAGGCGGAACGCCACCTCCCTCCAGCCCGCTCCAGTTTTCTCACTTCGGACTATGCTCAATCGCATTTCGCTGCGCCAGATGGAGTACTTCGTCGCCACGGCCAAGCATGGCAGTATTGCCGCGGCATCCAACCAGATTCACATTTCGGCGCCTTCGATTTCGGCCGCCATCGCGCATGTCGAAACCGAGCTGGACGTGCAGTTGTTCGTGCGGCATCCGTCCAAGGGCCTGGCCCTGACGGTGCTGGGCCAGCAGGTCATGAGCGAATGCGAAGACCTGCTCGAGCGCGCGTCGCGCCTCTACAAGATCGCGTCCGTCTCCAGCAATACCATCCAGGGCACCTTGCGCGTGGGCTGCTTCCAGTCGCTCACGGCCATGATTGCGCCCGAGGTGATCTTCGGGTTTTCGCGAGCATTCGCCAAAGTCGATCTGCACATGACCGAAGGCGACCAGCAGTTGCTGATCGACAAGCTGCACTCGCTGGAGATCGACGTCGCGTTGAGCTACGACCTGAGGCTGGGAGACGAAATATCGTTCGAGGCGCTGGCGCGCCTGCCGCCGCATGTGGTGGTCAGCGAATTGCATCCGCTGTCGCAGCAGATCGCGGTGACGCTGGAGGAGCTGGCACGGTTGCCCATGGTGCTGCTGGACCTGCCCTTGAGCCGCGATTACTTCATGTCGTTATTCGCGAAGTTCGGCCTGGAGCCGAACATCGTGGCGCGTTCCCGTTCGGAGGAGGTGGTGCGGTCCATGGTCGCCAACGGGATCGGCTATGCCTTGTTCAACGTGCGGCCGAAGTCCACGCAAGCGCTGGATGGCAAACGGCTGGTGCGGCTGCGCCTGGTGGGTGAACACCGCCCCATGCTGCTTGGCCTGACCACCTACAAGCCGATGAAGCCGTCGCGCCTGACGGAGGTTTTCATGCAGCGCTGCCGCGCCTATATCTCGGATCAGTACATTCCTGGCATGAGCGAAGGGAGTTTTTTCGACCCGTACGTGCCTCCTGAAAGCAAATGAACGGGCGGCGCGCTCGTGCGCCGTCCGCCTCCTGCAGGTCCATGCCATGAGCACACCGATCCCCGACAACAGTCCAGACCTATTGCGCGAGCTGCTCGCGTTTCAATCCGTCACGCTGACGCCCAATATCGAGCTGATCGAACGCGTGCGAGAGCTGCTGGCGCAGGCCGGCATCGCATCCACGCTGGTGGCGGACCCGCAGGACGCCCGGCGGAGCAATCTGTTCGCGTCCGTCGGCCCCTTGGATGTGCCCGGCATCCTGCTCTCCGGCCACACCGACGTGGTCCCCGTGGCAGGCCAGCCCTGGACTTCGCCGCCGTTCGAGGCGACCGTGCGCGATGGGCGCATCTATGGGCGAGGCAGCGCGGACATGAAGGGCTTCGTCGCCTGCGCCGTGATGGCCATGATCCGCGCGGCCCGTCAGCCGCTTGCGCGGCCCTTGCATCTGGCGCTGTCGTTCGATGAAGAAATCGGCTGCGTGGGGGTGCGCCATCTGCTGCGCGCGCTGGAACACATGCAACCGGCTCCGCTGCTCTGCGTGGTGGGCGAACCCACGCTGATGAAGATCGGCACTGGCAACAAGGGCAAGGCGGCCTATCGGGCCATGTGTTGCGGCCAGGCGGGCCACTCCGGGCTGGCGCCGTTTTTTGTCAATGCCATCCACACGGCCAGCGATCTGATCGGCGCGCTGCGTGAGGTGCAGCATGACCTTGCCGAACACGGGCCGCGCGAAGCCGGCTATGACGTGCCGTACACGACGGTGCATGCAGGCACCATCAAGGGCGGCACGGCGCTGAACATCGTGCCGGCGGAATGCGAAGTCAATTTCGAGATCCGCAACGTCGCGCAGGATGACCCGAATCTGATCCTGGCGCGCGTACTGGAGCTCACCAAGTCGAAAATGCGCGTCGCGGGCGCCCGGGCGGGTGCCGAACCCCCTCGGATCGAGGTGGTCAACAGCTATCCTGGCCTTGCCACGGCGGACGACTCGGAGGCTGTCGCGCTGCTGGCCTCATGGCTGCCGCCAGACACGCCGCTCACCAAGGCCGCCTTCGGCACCGAAGGCGGGCTGTTCCAGCAGCTATGGACGCAGACTTCGGTGTTGATCTGTGGGCCTGGCAGCATCGAGGTGGCGCACAAGGCCGATGAGTACGTCGAGTTCTCGCAGCTGGAGGCCTGCGACGCCATGCTGGAGAAGTTGACGCAGTATCTGATGATTTGACCCGTTTACGAATAACGACGCGGCTGTCGCCTTGCAGGCGGCAACGTTTCGAAGCAATTGCCGCCTGAACGTCGAATTCAAGAGCCTGCTATAAAGTCGGCTACAGCTTTTCTGTAGGGCCAGGAAATGTCCATTCAAACGTTGAGCCGCTGGGGTGTGGCGATTTTTGCGGCTGCGCTGATGGCCGGCTGCTCTTCGAGCGGTTCCAAGATTTCGGATCAAGGTTCCCAATCGTATTCCGCCACTGCCCGCGCCGAAGGCGAGTGCGCGAAGCGCAGCAAGTGCATCTATAAAGGTGCGTACGAATCAGGGGAGCGCAACTACGCCGAAGCGGAAGCGAAGCGCCTGAATATCGCCGAACTGGAGCGCCTGCGTCGCGCTTTCGGCAATTGAACCTGGCAGGAAACCGGCGCACGCCCACGCCTGAAGAAATCATGCGGCACTACGACGCGGACCCGGACGAGGATCCCTGGGTTCGCGGCAAGCCTGCGCCGGAGGCGGTCGCGGTCGTACCTTATGACTCCGATTGGCCGGTTCGCTATGGCCGGCTTGAGGCGCAGGTGCGCGAGGCATTGGGGCCGGCCGCGCTGGCGGTCGAACATATGGGTTCGACGGCAGTGCCGGGCCTGCCCGCCAAGCCGGTGATAGATATCGATCTGACGGTAGCCGACCCGGTGCTGGAGGACGCCTATGTTCCCGCGCTGGAGGCCGCCGGTTTCCTGCTGGTCTTGCGGGAGCCGTCCTGGCACCAGCACCGCCTGCTGCAGCTGGCCGCTCCGCGCGTGAACCTGCACGTGTTTGGTCCGGATTGCCCCGAGAACATCCGGCACCGGATGTTCCGCGACTGGCTGCGCCAGCATGATGCCGACCGCGATCTGTACGCCCAGGCCAAGCGCGAGGCGGCGGCCGGGTTGATGCAGGTCATGGAGTACAACAAGCGCAAGGAGGCGGTCCTGCGCCAGATCTACGAGCGCATGTTCCGCGCCGCCGGCTATATCTGAGGCGCGCCGGCGCGGATCATCCTTGTCCGCTTCAGTAGTGGCTCTTGAGCGGCACGGCCGGGTCGGCCAGCACTTCACGGGGCGGGTTCAGCCCCAGTTCCAGCAGCTTGCGCGCGGCCAGGTGGTCCATCGGCGCGTTGATCGATTCGACGCAGACCAGATGGCCCTCCGCGAAGTGCAGGATGGAGAAGCTGCCGGGTTTGGCGCCCGGACGCAGGACGCGTTCGGTATCCGGCGGCGCGAGGCCGGCGATCTGCAGGCGCAAGGCGCCCTGGTCGGACCAGAACCAGGGCAGGGCGTGATACGGCGTCTTCGTGCCGAGCAGGACGCCGGCCAGCGTGCGGGCCTGGTCGTTGGCGTTCTGCACCGATTCCAGCCGCAGCGTCTTGCCCCAGCGGGCATACGGAAAGGACGTGCAATCGCCGATGGCGTAGATGCCTGGCGCCGAGGTCTGCATCAGCCCGTCGACCACGATGCCGTTCAGGCAGTCCAGGCCGGCGGCCTGGGCCAGCGTGATCTCGGGCACCGCGCCGATGCCGGCGACCAACAGGTCCACCGGATGTTCCGCTTCATTGACCACCACGCTGCGCACGCGGCCGTTCTCCGTCCGGATATGTTGCAGGTCGGAGGACAGGCGCAGGTCGACGCCGGACTCGTGCAGCACGCGGGCGACGTGTTCCGAGGCCTCGGGCGACACGGAGCGCGCCAGCAGGCGCGGCGCGGATTCGAAGACGGTGACCGGGCGGCCCAGGGCGCCGGCCGTGGCGGCGATTTCCAGGCCGATGAAGCCGCCGCCCACGACCGTGACCGAA
>NZ_DATCUY010000158.1:0-1963 GCF_036567245.1 Achromobacter sp.
GCAGGCGCGCGCCTTTGCCGCCCAGCTTGAACTCGCCATCCAGGCCGACGCCATCGCACTGACGGCCTGAGCCGCGCGGCGCGTTGCGCGTTATCCTGGACAGGCAACACTTTTTTGATCGGAGCACCCATGTACGACTGGCTCAACGCACTGCCCAAGGCGGAACTGCACCTGCACCTGGAAGGTTCGCTCGAACCCGAGCTGCTGTTCCGGCTGGCGCAGCGCAACGGCGTGGCGCTGCCGTGGCCGGACATCGAGTCCCTGCGCGCCGCCTACGACTACGGCAATCTCCAGGAATTCCTGGACCTTTACTACCGCGGCGCGGACGTGCTGCGCACCGAGCAGGATTTCTACGACCTGACCTGGGCCTATCTGCTCAAGTGCCGCGAGCAGAACGTGGTGCACACCGAACCGTTCTTCGATCCGCAGACCCATACCGACCGCGGCGTGCCCTTCGAGGTAGTGTTGGGCGGCATCAGCCAGGCGCTGGAAGACGGCCGCAAGCAGCTGGGCGTGAGCAGCGGGCTGATCCTGAGCTTTCTGCGCCACCTGCCCGAAGAGCAGGCCATGCGCACGCTGGAGGCCGCGCTGCCCCACCGCGACGCTTTCATCGCCGTCGGCCTGGACAGCAGTGAAATGGGCTTTCCGCCGCGCCTGTTCCAGCGCGTGTTCGAGCGGGCCCGCGCCGAAGGATTGCCCGGCGTGGCGCACGCGGGCGAGGAAGGCCCGCCCGAATACATCTGGGAAGCGCTGGACCTGCTGAAGGTGCTGCGCATCGACCACGGCGTGCGCGCCGCCGAAGATCCGGCGTTGATAGCGCGCCTGATCGACCAGCAGATTCCGCTGACCGTCTGTCCGCTATCCAACACCCGGCTGCGCGTGTTCGAGCACATGCGCGAGCACAACATCCTGTCGCTGCTGGATGCGGGCGTGAAGGTCACCGTTAACTCCGACGATCCGGCGTATTTCGGCGGCTACGTCAACGAGAACTTCCACGCGCTGTACGACCATCTGGGCATGTCGCGCGCCCAGGCCCAGGCCCTGGCGGACAACAGCCTGGACGCGCGCATCGTCAAGTAGCAAGCGCGCCCCCGGCCCAGCCATGCGGATTGCGCATGGCAATGTTCGAAACCTGCATGCCTGGCGCGACCCATTCCTCCCTACCATAGTCCGACCGCCGCGGCGCCTGCCGCGGCCGGGCCATGGACCAATACACAAGGGGCAGGATATGAGTCAGTTCGTCCAGGCGGCGCTGCAGGCAGGCACGCTGACCGGCGTGCAGCAGGGCGGCGTTTGCCGCTACAGCGCCATTCCCTATGCGCAGGCGCCTATCGGCCGCCTGCGCTTCGCGCCGCCGCAGCCCGCCGCGTGGCGCGGCAAGCTCGACGCCACCCGGCCGGGAACGGTCGCGCCGCAATTGCCATCGCGCCTGCGCGGCGCCATGGGCGACTTCAACGCCGAACAATCCGAGGACTGCCTGCACCTGACCGTGTGGACGCCGGCCGCCGACGGCAAGCGGCGACCGGTAGTCATATGGCTGCACGGCGGCGCCTGGCAAAGCGGCGGCGGCGCGCTGGACTGGTACGACGGCGCGAACCTCGCGCTGCGCGGAGACGTCGTGGTGGTCGCGGTCAACTACCGGCTGGCGGCGCTGGGCTGGCTGTATGTGCCAGGCCAGACCGCCAACGCGGGCCTGCTGGATCAGGAAGCCGCCATAGACTGGGTGCTGGACAACATCCAGGACCTGGGCGGCGATCCAGAACGGCTCACGGTCATGGGCCAATCGGCGGGCGCGTCCTCGATCTGCGCCATGCTGGCGCGCAAGCCGCGATTCTCCCGGGCCATCCTGCAAAGCGCGGCGCTGGGCCGGGGCTTTCGCAGCGCAGAGCAGGCCGACGCGCTGGGACAGGCCTTCCTGCGGGCCGCGGGCGCCGACTCGCTAGACGCCGCGCGCGAATTGCCC
>NZ_DATCUY010000159.1:0-2551 GCF_036567245.1 Achromobacter sp.
CTTCGGCCTTCCCTTCAGATTCCCTCGGGCGCATCGAGGTTGCCCGCCACTCAGGCGCCCGCGCCGACGGGCTACTTGAATCTTGGACTGATGCGCTGCTAGAGCCGTGGTCAGGGACGGCTCTTGCATTGCCCGCCATTCTCGGCCGCGCGGGCGGCCGAGAATGGCATACGTGATTTCTTAAATTTCGATTGTGTTCGCTTGCGCGAATGCGACGAAGGGTTTGCTATTGGTCCCCAGCTCTTGGGGGGTGGGCGGTGATGGGTGGCGCGCGACGGGCAGCCGCTTACGCATGCGGAGCCGGACGCGCGCCACCCATCCGGCATCCGCGTTGAAGTGACGATTACTGGCCGACCCGTGCACTTGGCCATCGCCCCTACACAGCGCCATACCCAGCCCTGATTTTCGCTTGCCATACACGTCACCACGAGAGCGCCCCGCCACCATCGCGCAGCGCCATCACGCGACGCAAGACACCGCGTAAGCCCCAAAAGGCCGCCCGCGCGGCCGGCCTGGGGCGGGCCCCGCAAGACACGCCACCACCCACTATCCGTGGCCAGAACGCCAAGCACACCACCCGCCCCAGCGCCCGTGAAGTTTCAACCAGCCGAGCCTGTCGCGTCGGCGGCCTGCGGGGCGCGGGGCGTCGATAAGCCCGACGGAATCCGAAGGAACCGCCGCAGGCGGTGACGAGGATGAGGATGGGGAAGTCCGGAGCGAACGCTCCGGACCGCAATCGTTGCCCCGCGCCCCGCAGGCCGCCGACGCGACAGGCGTCTTAAGAACCCAGCCCACCCGCATCAAGACCCACAGAACCCTCACGCCCCTATAAACTCCCCCCGAAAGCCACAAAAGACACGGAGACAACACATGCGCATTTTGCTGGTCGAGGACAATCTCGATCTCGGCGATGCCGTGGAAAGCAAGCTGCGTTCCGCCGGCCACAGCGTGCAATGGGTGCGCGACGGCGTGGCGGCGTTGCGTTGGGGGTTGGACGAAACCTGGGACGCGCTCGTCCTGGACATCAACCTGCCCGGCAAGGACGGATTTACCGTCATCCGCGAGCTGCGCGCCGCGGGGCTGGAAGCGCCCGTGCTGGTCATGACCGCGCGCTCTGAAATCGAAGACAAGATCGACATGCTGGACCTGGGCGCCGACGACTACCTGGTCAAGCCCTTCGACCTGCGGGAGCTGGAAGCCCGGCTGCGTGCGCTGATGCGCCGCCCCGCCGGCCAGACCAGCAGCGTCACCGTCTACGGCAACCTCAGCCTGGACCTCGCCAACCGCGACGTCAGCGTGGCCGGCGCACCGCTGGAGCTGGGGCGGCGCGAATTCCGCCTGCTGGAGATCCTGCTCGGCAAGCTGGGCCAGACCGTCGCCAAGGAACGGCTGATGAATCAGCTCTTCGACCTGGACGACGGCACGCTCAATGCGCTGGAGCTGCTGATATCGCGGCTGCGCAAGAAGCTGGCGGGCGCCTCGATCGATATCGTCACCGTGCGCGGCGTTGGCTATCAGGCCCGCAGCCATGAACAGCCCTGAAAATTTCTCCATCCGCCGCCGCGTCTTCGCGCTGGGCGTGCTGCTGCTGGCCTGCGCGCTGATCGGACTGGTGTTTTTCCTGCGCGGCTACGCGCAGCGCGCAGCGGAACAGGCTTTCGACCGGCTGCTGGCGGCCTCGGCGCTGACCATTGCCGGCTCGGTGCAGATCGAGGACAACAACGTCACCGTCGAACCGCCGGTGTCTTCGCTGGCCATGCTGTCCGGCGGCGAACGCGTGTTCTACGAGGCCCGTACCTCCAACGGCCGCCTCATCACCGGCTACGACGACCTGGCGCCCGGCATGCCGCTGGCGCAGTCCGCCACGCCGGTGTTCGCCTACCTGCGCTATCACGACGAACCGGTGCGTGTCGCCACCGTGGGCCGGCTGGTGTCGGCCAGCCAGCATGCGGGGTGGGTCACGGTGCGCGTGGCCGAAACGCTGGGCTCGCGCGAGGCGCTGGCCGACGAGATCCTGGGACGCACCGCGCTGCCGTTGGTGGTGGTGTCGCTGGTGGCGCTGGGCCTGCTGTGGTTCGGCGTGCAGCGCGCCTTCGCCCCGCTTGCCGTGGTGGAGCGCGAATTGCGCAGCCGCGCGCCGGACGATCTGGCGCCGCTGGAGACGCCCGTGCCGCGCGAGGTGCGCCGGCTGGTCGAGGCGCTGAACGGCTTCATGCAACGCCTGTCCGGCGTCATGGGCACGCTCAACACCCTGGTGGCGGATGCCGCGCACCAGGTCCGCACGCCGCTGGCCTCGCTGCGCGCACAGGCGGAAGTGGCCCTGGACGAGACCGATCCGCAGCGGCTGCATGCGCGCCTGGAACGCATCCACCTGAATGCCACACACGCCAGCCAGTTGATCAACCAGCTGCTGATGGACGCCACCATCACCCATCGCCTGGGCAAGGGCTCGCGCACCCTGGTGGGCGTGGCCGAGACCGTCAATGAAACGCGGCGCCGCATCGGCCCGCTGGAGGCGCAGCGCCTGCGCATCGAGATCGCGCCCGAAGTC
>NZ_DATCUY010000160.1:0-3717 GCF_036567245.1 Achromobacter sp.
TGGCGCACGGCGCGCAACTGGCGGCCGGCGGCACGCGGCCGGATCTGCCGGGCTGGTTCTGGTCGCCGACCGTGCTGCGCGACGTCGCGACCGACAGCCTCGCCGCCAACACTGAACCTTTCGGCCCCTTGGCGCTGGTCAGTCCGTTCAGGGATCTGGACGAAGGGTTGGCGCTGGCCAACCGCCTGCCTTTCGGCCTGGCTGCCTATGTCTTTACGCGAGACGCCGGCACAGCGCGGACCGCGACCGAGCGCATCGAAAGCGGCGTCGTCTGCGTCAACCATTGCCAGGCGTCCTTGCCCGAAACCCCCTTCGGCGGCTTCAAGGATAGCGGCCTGGGCAAGGAAGGCGGCATCGAGGGTCTGCAGGAATTCATGCAGATCAAGTACGTAAGCCAGATATAGGCCAAACCAGGAGACAAACCATGAACAAGAAAATCACCGTCCTGCTGGCGCTCGCCGCCGGGACCGGATTGGCGCAGGCACAAGCGCCAGCGGTGGACGGCATATCGGACGGCGTCGTGCGCATCGGCGTGTTGACGGACATGTCCGGCGCCTACTCCGGCAACGTCGGGCCGGGTTCGGTGCTGGCCACCAAGCTCGCCATCGAGGACTTCGGCGGCAAGGTCCTGGGCAAGCCGGTGGAGATGCTCTCCGCCGACCACCTCAACAAGACCGACGTGGCCGCGGGCCGCGCCCGCGAATGGATGGACCGCGAGAAGGTCGACGTGGTCACCGAGCTGGGCAACAGCGCCGTGGCCCTGGCCGTCATGAATATCGCCCGCGAAAAGGGGCGGATGACCATGGTGACGGGCGCGGGCGCCACCCGCATCACCGGCGAGGATTGCTCGCCCAACAACGTGCAGTGGGTCTATGACACCTACGCGTTGGCCAAGGTGGGCACCCTGCCCCTGGTCGAGGCCGGCGCGAAGAAGTGGTATTTCGTCACGGCCGACTACGCGTTCGGGCATTCGCTGGAAAGCGATGGCATGCGCTTCGTGAAGGACGGCGGCGGCACGGTCGCGGGGACGGTCCGCTACCCCTTCCCCGGCACCGACTTCGCGTCCTTCCTGCTGGCCGCCCAATCCAGCAAGGCGGACGCGGTGGCTTTCGCCAGCGCTGGCGCCGACCTGCAGAACGAGATCAAGCAGGCGCGCGAGTTCGGCCTGTCCGAACGGCAGAAGCTGGTCGCCATGCTGATGAGCATCACCGACGTGCATGGCGTGGGCCTGGAGGCGGCGCAAGGCATGACCTTCGCCGAGACCTTCTACTGGAACATGGACGACGAGACTCGCGCGTTTTCGCAGCGCTTCTTCAAGGCCGCCGGCAAGATGCCTACCGCCTTGCAGGCGGGCCAGTACTCGGCGGTGCTGAACTACCTGCGCGCGGTCGAAAAATCCGGGTCGGACAATGTGGACGTGGTCATGCAGACGCTGCGCGGCATGCCGATACGCGACGCCTTTGCGCGCAATGCCCGCCTGCGCGAAGACGGCAAGCTGATCCACGACACCTACGTCGTCGAAGTGAAGTCGCCGAAGGAGTCCACCGCCGCCTGGGACTACTACAAGATCGTCAAGACGGTGCCGGGCGACCAGGCCTTCATGCCGCTGGCCGAAAGCCAGTGCAAGCTGGTCAAGAAATGAGCGCGGCGCAACCGGCCCCCCCGGCCCCGCCCATCCACGAGGTGTATGCGATCCGCTACGCCAGCGTGGAGCGGCGGGCCGTGGACAATTTCCTGTCGCGCGGCGACGTGCACGATGGGCCGATGCCCCTGGACTTCTATTGCTGGCTGGTGCGCGGCGCCGGCCGCGCGGTGCTGGTCGACACGGGCTTCAGCGCCTGCTCGGCGCGGGCCCGCGGCCGCGCTTTCAGCCTGCAGCCCGAAGCCGCGCTGGCGCGGCTGGGGCTGGCGCGGGAGGACATAGGCGATATCGTCCTGACCCATCTGCACTATGACCACGCGGGCAACGTCGAAGCCTACCCCCGGGCGCAGGTCCATCTGCAGGACGCCGAAATGCGCTACGCCACGGGCCGCTACATGTGCTTCGAGGCGATGCGGCATTTTTTCTCGGCCGACGACGTGCAGGCGGTCGTGCGCCGGCTCTATGCGGGACGGGTGCGATTCCACGATGGCGATTCCCAACTGGCGCCAGGCGTGGAGGTCTACCGGATCGGCGGGCATACGCCGGGCCTGCAAGTGGTACGCGTGCATACCGCCCGCGGCTGGATCGTGCTGGCGTCCGACGCGCTGCACTATTACCGCAACTACACTGACCACAACCCCTTCCCTGCCATCTTCCATGTCGGCGACATGCTGGAGGGCTATGCGCGCATCCGGTCGCTGGCGGATTCCGATGCGCACATCGTGCCGGGCCATGATCCCCTGGTGGCCGAGCGCTATCCGCGCGCGGACGCGGGAGACGGCATCTACCGGCTGGACATGCCGCCGTCCTGAAAGGAACCCGATATGCAAGACGACGATTTCATTCTGCACCGCCTGGCTGGCGCCGTGAACGCGCGCGAACGTCTGGTGTGGCGGGGCCGGCACCTGAACACGGTGTTCCTGCTGGAAGCCAGCGAAACCGCGCACCTGATCACGGTGGCCGGCGGCCGCATCGAACAGGTGCGGCGCGGCCCCTTCGTCATGCCGCGCTGGGACTTCGCGCTGCGCGCGCAAGCCGAGGACTGGGCCCGCTACTGGACGCCCAGGCCGGCGCCGGGTTTCCACGATCTGATGGCCATGATCAAGTTCCGCCGCCTGCGCGCCGAGGGCGATCTCTATCCCTTCATGTCCAACCTGCTGTATTTCAAGGAGGTGCTGGCCTGCCCGCGCACCCCGGGAGCATCCTCGTGAACCCGCAACAAGCCGTATTCGAACCTGTCGTCGGCCGCTACCTGCGCCTGCCATTGGGCGGACGCGAGCACCGCGTCTACGTTGAGGAAGCCGGCGCCGGCGCGCCCCTGCTGTGCCTGCATACCGCGGGCGCGGATAGCCGCCAGTACCGCGCGGTGATGAACGATCCGGAGATACTGCGGAATTTCCGGGTCATCGCCTTCGATTTGCCCTGGCATGGCAAATCCTCGCCGCCCGAGGGCTGGCACGAAGAGACCTATCGTCTTACCTCCAAGGACTATGCCGAGGCGGTGCTGGGCGTGGCCGACGCGCTGGCGCTGGAACGCCCCATCGTGATGGGCTGCTCCATCGGCGGCCGCATGGTGCTGCATCTGGCGCTGGAACATGCGCAACGTTTTGGCGGAGCCATCGGCCTGCAATCGGGGGCCCACGTGGACCCCTACTACGACCTGGAATGGCTGTATCGTCCTGACGTGCATGGCGGCGAAGTCTGCGCCGGCATCGTGTCGGGCCTGGTAGGTCCGGGCAGTCCGGACAAGCACCGCTGGGAAACGCTGTGGCACTACATGCAAAGCGGACCGGGCGTGTTCAAGGGCGACCTGCACTTCTACACCGCGGACGGCGACATCCGGGAACGCGTGGCCCAGATCGACACGCGGCGTTGTCCGCTATGGCTGCTGACCGGCGAGTACGACTACTCATGCACGCCGCAGGACACCGAGTTCCTGGCGGGCCGCATCGCGGGCTCGAAGTGGCAGATCATGGAGGGCATGGGGCATTTCCCCATGAGCGAGGATCCGCAACGGTTCCTGTCGTATCTGCGTCCGGTGTTGCAGGAAGCCGCCACGGCCCGTGAGGGGAAAT
>NZ_DATCUY010000161.1:0-3525 GCF_036567245.1 Achromobacter sp.
GTTCGGCTTCGCGGCCAGCGCGCGCCAGCTCGGAGTAGCTGGTGACGCTCCAGACTTCCGCATCCACGCCATAGTCGGCCTGCAGGCGTTCTGCCGCGAGTTCCGCCTCGCGCAGCATCGGGCCCGCGCCCAGCAGGCGCACCTGGGCCTGGGTGCGGGCGGGCCGCAGGCGGTACATGCCGCGCAGGATGCCCTCGCGCACGTCCTCGCCTTGAGGCATGTCCGGTTGCGCCAGGTTTTCGTTGGTGACGGTCAGGTAGAAGAATTCATCGCGCTGCTCGTCCAGCATGCGGCGCATGCCGTGTTCGACGATGACGGCGACCTCGAAGGCGTAGGCCGGATCGTAGGCGCGGCAGTTCGGCACGGCCGCCGCCATGATGTGGCTGGAGCCGTCCTGGTGCTGCAGCCCTTCGCCGCCCAGGGTGGTACGGCCGGAGGTGGCGCCGATGAGGAAGCCGCGCGTGCGCTGGTCGGCGGCGGCCCAGATCAGGTCGCCGATGCGCTGGAAGCCGAACATCGAGTAATAGATATAGAAGGGCAGCATCGGCAGGCCGTTGACCGAGTAGCTGGTGCCGGCGGCTGTCCAGGACGAAATCGCGCCGGCCTCGGTGATGCCTTCTTCCAGTATCTGGCCGTCGCGGGCCTCGCGGTAGTACAGCACCGAGCCGATGTCCTCGGGCTCATAGAGCTGGCCTTGCGCCGAATAGATGCCGATCTGGCGGAACAGGTTGGCCATGCCGAAGGTGCGCGCCTCGTCCGCCACGATGGGCACGATGCGCGGCCCCACGGTGGCGTCCTTGAGCAGCGCCGTCAGCATGCGCACGATGGCCATGGTGGACGACATTTCCTTGCCGTCGGCGGCCAGCGCGAAGCGCGCCCAGTGTTCCGCGTCCGGCGGCGCCAGGCGGGGCGCCTCGGTGTTGCGTCGGGGAATGTGGCCGCCCAGCGCCGCGCGGCGCGCCTGCAGGTGGCGCAGTTCGGCGCTGTCCTCGGCCGGACGGTAGAACTTCAGCGCCAGGCAGTCGGCGTCCGAAATCGGCAGCGCGAAGCGGTCGCGGAAGGCCAGCAGCGCCTCGTCGTCCAGCTTCTTCTGCTGGTGCGTGGTCATCTTGCCCTGGCCGGCGGAGCCCATGCCAAAGCCCTTCTTGGTCTGCGCCAGGATCACGGTGGGCTGGCCGCGATGGTTGGCCGCGCGGTGGTAGGCCGCATGGATCTTGACCATGTCATGCCCGCCGCGGTGCAGCCGGTCGATGGCCTCGTCGCTCCAGTCGGCCACCAGGGCGGCCAGCTCCGGATTCTGGTTGAAGAAGTGGGCGCGGTTGAAGGCGCCGTCATTGGCCGCGAAGGTCTGGAACTGTCCGTCCACGGTGTTGGCGAAGGCGCGCGCCAGCGCGCCATTGGTGTCGCGCCGCAGGAGGGCGTCCCAGTCGCTGCCCCAGACCAGCTTAATGACGTTCCAGCCCGCGCCCGCGTACAGCGTTTCCAGTTCGTCGATGATGCGGCCATTGCCGCGCACCGGACCGTCCAGCCGTTGCAGGTTGCAGTTGACGACGAAGACCAGGTTGTCGAGTTTTTCGCGCGCGGCCAGCGTCAGCGCGGCGATGGATTCGGGTTCGTCCATTTCGCCGTCGCCGAAGATGCCCCAGACCTTGCGGTCGCCGCCGGGCATGAGCGAGCGGTGTTCGAGGTAGCGCATGAAGCGCGCTTGGTAGATGGCGTTGATGGGGCCGATGCCCATTGAGCCCGTAGGGAACTGCCAGAAGTCCGGCATCAGCCACGGGTGCGGATACGACGACAGTCCGCGCAGACCGCGCGCCGAGGCGGTGATCTCCTGGCGGAAATGCGCCAGGTCTTCTTCGCCGAGGAAGCCTTCCAGATAGGCGCGGGCGTACACGCCCGGCGCCGAGTGCGGCTGCATGTAGACCAGGTCGCCCGGCCCGTCCTGGCTCTGCGCGCGGAAGAAGTGGTTGAATCCCACTTCGAACAGGTCGGCGGCCGAGGCGTAGCTGGCGATATGGCCGCCTAGCTCGCCATGCGCCTGGTTGGCGCGCACCACCATGGCCAGCGCGTTCCAGCGGTTGATGCGGGCGATGCGCTCCTCCACGGCCAGGTTGCCGGGGAAGGGCGGTTCCTGGTCTGCGGGGATGGTGTTGAGGTAGGCGGTGCGGGTCTGGCTGTTGGCGCGCAGGCCCAGCGACGCGGCATGGCCCAGCAGGTTGTCCAGCACATAGCCTGCCCGGTCGGCGCCTTCCGCCTGGACCAGCGCCTGGAGCGCGTCGCGCCATTCGGCGGTTTCGGCGGGATCGGCGTCGTGCTGGATGTCTTGCCCGGGGCGGGCGGAACTGGCGTCGCGCATGGTCTTGTCGTCTCCTGGTTTGATGTCCATGCTAGACCCTAGCTCCTGGCATGGGTGATCAAAATTTCGGGGCAACCCCCGGAAATTCAGCATAATCTGTTGCAGGCTTTGCGGCTTGCGGCAGCTTCTGCCGAGGATGTGCCCGGCTGCCGCCCAGAGGGTGTGGCCGCAGGGTGGACGCGAAGGCGCTAGAATTCGCGGCTGGCATGATAGGAATTACTGCAATGACCCAACCCATCAGCGTCCCGGCAGAGGTCACGTTGCCCGAACTTACGTTCCGCGGCATCCTCCTGGGCGCAATCATCACCGTCATCTTCACGGCCTCCAACGTCTTTCTCGGACTCAAGGTGGGCCTGACGTTCTCATCCGCCATTCCGGCCGCGGTGATCTCGATGTCCGTCCTGCGCCTGTTCAAGGACGCGAACATCCTTGAAAACAACATGGTGCAGACCCAGGCCTCGGCGGCCGGCACGCTGTCATCCATCATCTTCATCCTGCCGGCCCTGGTCATGATGGGGCACTGGCAGGGCTTTCCGTTCTGGCAGACGCTGGGCATCTGCGCGGCGGGCGGCATGCTCGGCGTGATGTTCACCATTCCGCTGCGTCACGTAATGGTGGTGCAGAGCGACCTGCCGTATCCGGAAGGCGTGGCCGCCGCGGAAATTCTGCGGGTGGGCAGCGCCGAGCGCGCCCAGGACGAGGCCGAGGAAAACGGACGGGCGCCCGCCAAGGCCGCCACCGGCATGGGCGACATCGTCGCCGGCGGCGTGGTTGCCGCCGCGGTCAGCTTCGCCGCCAGCGGCCTGCGCGTGCTGGGCGACAGCGTCAGCGGCTGGTTCGCGCTGGGCGGCGCGGTGTTCCGGCTGCCCATGGGCTTTTCGCTGGCGTTGCTGGGGGCGGGCTACCTGATCGGCATCGTCGCGGGCCTGGCCATGCTGACCGGGCTGATCATCTCCTGGGGCATCGCCGTACCCATCCTGACCGCCATGGGCGACATGCCTGCAAACATGTCGCTGGCCAAGTACGCCACGGGCCTGTGGGCCTCGCAAGTGCGCTTCATCGGCGCCGGCGTGATCGGCGTGGGCGCCATCTGGACGCTGGCCACGCTGTTCATGCCGATGGCGCGCGGCGTCAAGGCGTCGTTCGCGGCCCTGACCAAGGCGGGCGCG
>NZ_DATCUY010000162.1:0-6625 GCF_036567245.1 Achromobacter sp.
CAGTTACGCTTGACGACCATAGCGAGTTGGTACCACTCCTTCCCATCCCGAACAGGACAGTGAAACGACTTTGCGCCGATGATAGTGGACGGACGTCTGTGAAAGTAGGTCATCGTCAAGCTTTTATTCCGCAAACCCCCACAGGTAACCCCTGTGGGGTTTTGTCTTTGGGGCGCCCGATTGCTCACGCGATATCAGTGGACCGCACCCAATGAAAAATCCCTCGCAGGATCTTCCTGCGAGGGATTTTTCTATTTCGAGCATGATTTCATGCACGGCGGCGAATCGTCGTGGATCCGGAGGGCAATGCTGCGAACTGCGTCAATGCCTTTGAGGCCAGGCGTTCAGCGGAGAGTGCGGCGCAAGGCGGCGAAAAAAAGTTCGGATTGCAGGCGTTCGCCTTGAACTTGCGCGGCGACCTTTGCCGCCAGTTCGGCGTTGACCGGAAGCAGCCGACGGCCGGTGGATTGCGCCAGCACCTGGGCGGTACAGGCGCGCTCCAGGAAAAACAGGTCGTCGTAAGCATAGTCCAGCCGTTCGCCGCAGACGACGACGCCATGGTTGCCCAGGAACACCACGTCCGCGCCCTGCA
Source organism: Achromobacter sp. (assembly GCF_036567245.1). Classification (GTDB taxonomy): domain Bacteria; phylum Pseudomonadota; class Gammaproteobacteria; order Burkholderiales; family Burkholderiaceae_B; genus Achromobacter. The sequence continues at coordinate 593 of NZ_DATCUY010000162.1, forward strand.
TTGCGTGGGCGATGCGTTCGCCTTCGCTGATATCCAGCGCCAGGCCGTTGTAGTGCTGGTCGATGGCCAGGCGGCCATGAAAACGCATGGCGTTCTGGGAGAGCGTGGTGTCCAGCGCGCGATCGGACGTGAGCGTCAATGCCGTGGCGTAAGGCATATGCGTGTGCAGCACACAGGCTTTGCCGGCGATGCGGTGGATGGCGGCATGGATGAACATGGCCGTGGGTTCGACCGCATGGCGGCCCGCGAGCTTGTTGCCTTGGGCGTCGATCAGCACGATGTCGTCCGCCTGCACTTCATGCCACATCAGTCCGCGGGGATTGAGCAGGAAATGCTCCGAATCTCCGGGGAGGGCCACGCTGAAGTGATTGCAGACGCCTTCCCCCAGGCCATGCGCGGCGGCCGCCCGCAGGGCGAGCGCGAGGTCGGCGCGCAATGTCGCGACAGGTTCTGAGTGGAAGAGCGCTTCGGCGTGGCGAGGATCGCGGTTCATGTCTGCCTTTTCTAGTGTCTGGATTGGGGAAGGGCGGGTCCGAAAACGCCGGCCAGGATCAGTACAGGTCGCCGTCCACGTAGAACCACTGGCCGCCTTCGCGCACGAAGCGGCTGAGTTCGTGCAGGCGATGGGCGCGGCCAGCCTGGCGGCTGCGGGCGACAAATTCCACGGTGGCGTGCTCGGGATCCTGGCTGCCTGTCTGCTTGATCGCCAGTCCCAGCCATTTCAGGTCGGGCGGATTGGGATCGAGCGACGCGGGGCGGGTGCTCGAGTGCCAGGTCGCCAGCAGGTAGGGCAACTTGTCCAGCACGAAGGCGCTGTAGCGCGAGCGCATCAGCGCCTCGGCGGTGGGCGCTTGCATGGCCTGCGGGCCTTCATGCCAGCGGCCGCAGCATTCGGAATAGGGCTTGGGGCCGCCGCAGGGACAGGCGGCAGCCGGGAGCTTGGATTGTTTGGTCACGATGCCAAATACCGGAAACGTTCAGGCCAGCAGATCGCTGTATTCGGGGTGCCGCCGGATATAGGCGTCGGCATACGAGCACAAGGGCCGCACCTTCCAACCCCGGGCGCGCGCGTCGTCCAGCGCGTACTGAGTCAACGCTGCGGCGATGCCGCGGCCGCCGACCTGGCTGGGCACGCCGGTGTGCGTGATCGCCATGGTGTTGCCCTGCAGTTGGTAGTCGAGCACGCACAGGACGCCATCGACGGTGGCGGTGTAGCGGGAAAGGTCGTTGTCATGCGTTACGGAAATCATACGGAGGAATCCTGCAATGTCGCGGGCCGGCAGTGTTGCCGGCCGGCTTCGAGGGTTATGACGGGTCTCTGACCCGTTGCGGGCCGTCGCCGGTTCAGCGTTGCAGCGCTTTCAGCAGCGCGGTGAGCTGTGCATCGCGCGTCTGGACCAGGTCGGCGATGCTGCGCGCGCCTGCTTCGGCGTTGACGCCCGCGATCAGGCGCTGCTGCAGTTCAGGCGTGACTTCCGGCGCGCCGAGGTCGTCCCACCAGGTTTGCACCGGACCCAGCAGATGGTCCATGAAATTGGCCAGCCCGCCCGCGCCGCCACCCAGGTTGAAGGTCATGTGCGGACCGAACAGCGCCCAGCGCAGGCCGGGGCCTTGCGATACGGCGGCATCGATGTCGGCCACGCTGGCGACGTTTTCGGCCGCCAGGTGTATCGCTTCGCGCCACAGGGCCGCCTGCAGGCGGTTGGCGATGTGGCCCGGCACTTCCTTGTTCAGGCGGATGGGGTATTTGCCCAGGCCGCGGTAGAAGGCGATGCAGCGGTCGATGGTGTCGGCCGAGGTCTGTGCGCCGCCCACCACCTCGACCAGCGGAATCAGGTGCGGCGGATTGAACGGATGGCCGATGACGAAGCGCGCGGCATGGCGGCACTGCGATTGCAGGCGGCTCATGATGAGGCCGGACGAGCTCGATGCGACGATGACGTGCGCGGGCAGCACGGCGTCCATGCGCGCGAACAGCGCGGTTTTGAAGTCTTCGCGCTCGGGTGCGTTTTCCTGCACGAAGTCTGCCCCGGCCAGCGCGGCCTCCAGGTCCGGTTCGAAGCGCAGGCCTTCGGCCGAGGCGCCGGGCAGCACGTGTCCGAGTTCCGCCAGCACCGGCCATGCTGCCTGCACGCGGGCGCGGGTCAGCGGCTCGGCGTCGGCGGCGGGGTCGCTGACGACGACCTCGAGGCCGCGGGCGAGGAACAACGCGGCCCAACTGGCGCCTATGGTGCCTGCGCCGACGATGGCGACTCGGCGGATGGCGGGCGGGTTGGACGTGGCAGTGCTGGACATGCGGGTCTCCTGTGAGCGCGGATAGGAGCATTGTGAAGCAAACGTGGGCCCCTTGCCACGCGCAGGCGGGGCGGGCAGGATAGTGGCTTCCTTCTACTTCCTGAATCCCCGGGGTCCCGCATGAATGCGACGCCAGCCCATCGATCCGCCGTGCCGTACTTTTGCCAATGGGAGTCGGCCCACCTGGCCAGCGAGATCATTCAAGGCAAGCTGATGTTGGCCGATGACCCGGCCTGGCGCGGCTCGGGTGCGCGGGATGCGGACGAGTATGCGCGCTGGGCCAGCCACGTTTGCGGCATGGCCTGCCTGAAGATGGTGCTGGCGGCGCGCGACGGGCGGCATTACCCCACCCTGGAGCTGGCGCGGGGCAGCCTGCCCTACGGCGCCTATACCGTGGAAGGCGAGCAGATCAAGGGAATGATCTATGCGCCGTTCGTGCGCTACGTGGAGGAGGTGTTCGGCCTGGAGGCGCGGGTGCATGTAGGCCTGCGCACGGATGAACTGCCCGGCTTGATGTCGCAGGCCGCCTACTTCATGGCGTCGGTGCATCCGTGGATACGCTGGCCGCAACGGCAGCCGCCCAGAAAGGGCGGGCACCTGGTGCTGGTGACCTGCGCAACGTCGGACTCGGTGATTTTCCACAATCCCTCGGGCGAGCCCGGCGTCCAGGCCGACGTGGAATTGCCGCTGGCCGTGTTCGACGAGTTCTTTGCGGGACGCGGCGTGGCCATACTCGCGGCCGCCTGAGCGAGGCAAGGGCAACCGGCTTGAGTCCCGTGGCTGCCGTCGTGCCGGCGGTCAGGCGTTGCGGGCGCGGCGCAGATGCCGCCACACCAGCGCAACCGCAGCCAGGTAGCTCGCACCGATGATGCTGTAGGCCGCGGGCAGGCTGGCGTGCCAGTCCGGCAGCAGATGCAGGATGGTACCCATCAGTGCGACCCCGACCAGGGCGCCGGATTGGCGGTTGGCGTTCAGCGCCGCGGCGGCGCTGTTGGCGTGGCTTTTGCCCGAAACCTGCATGACCACGCTGGTCATGGCGGGCACGGCGATGCCCACGCCCAGATTGGACAGCGCGACGGCGACGGCAAACGGCCAGTAAGCCATGTCCGGGGAGAAAGCGAACACGCCCGCACTGCTCATGACGGCGGCCAGCGACAAGCCGCCCAGCAGCGCCGTCGACACGTTCCAGCGCGCCGAGATCCGGCTCGATATCAGGTTGCCGATGGAGAAGACCGCGAGCATCGGCACCAGTTGCAGCCCCGTCTGCAGGGCGTCCGCGCCGCGCGCCTGTTGCAGGAACAGGCTGAGCAGGAAGAGCTGGCCGTAGGAGGCAAGGTTGATCAGGAAGCCCACGCCATTGGCGGCCGCGAATTGCGTGGTCGCGAACAGGGCGCGCGGAATGATGGGTTCGGCGTGGCGGCGTTCGCGCAGCACCAGCAGCACGGCGGCGGCCAGGCAGAGGGCGGCCATGCCCAGGATGCGGCTGGAGGACCAGCCATAGGCATTGCCCTGGATCAGCACGAAGCACAGCGACGACAGCGCGATCACGCCCAGCAGGTGGCTTAGCGGATTGAGCGCGCGTGGCCGGCGCGGGGCCGCCAGGATCCGGCTGCGCGCCAGCCACAGCCCGGCCAGTCCCAGCGGGATGTTGATGAGGAAGATGCCGCGCCAGCCGAACTGGTGGATCAGCACGCCGCCCAGCAGCGGGCCGGCGGCGCCTGCGACCGCCACGATGGCGGACCAGGCGGCCAGCATGCGGTTGCGCACCTGCTCGTCGTCATAGGCGTGAGTCAGCAGACTGAGGGAGCTGGGCATGAACAGGGCCGCGCCCAGTCCTTGCAGCATGCGGGCCAGGATCAGCATGTCGGCGTTGGGCGCCAGCCCGCAGAGCAGGGATGCCAGGGTGAAGACGGCCAGGCCGGCCAGGTAGACGGTCTTGGCGCCATAGCGGTCGGCCAGCGCTCCCGCCACCAGCAGCAGCGCCGCGAAGGTGAGGGTGTAGCCGTCCACGATCCAGACCAGGTCCGTCAGCGGAACGGTGAACTGCAGCGCGATGCTGGGCAGGGCGACGTTGACGACGGTCACGTCCAGCATGGCCATGACGAAACCGATGGCCAGCGTGACGAGCGGCAGCAGGCCGGCGGCGGCTGGCTTGGCGTCCAGCGAGGGGACTGGGATATTGGGACAGGCGGAGTTCATGATTGGAGACGTGCGGCGGCTTTCGAGGACTGTAGCTTAGGCGCATTGCTTGATGCAAAAAAGCCGAATAATTGCTTTATAGTCATGCAAAAATGCATATACGGAAGACTGCCATGGATTGGGACAACGCCAGGATCTTCCTGGCCATCTATCGGGTAGGCACGCTGCGTGGCGCGGCGGCGCTGCTGCAGGTCGATCAGGCCACGGCCGGGCGCAGGCTGGCGGCGCTGGAAGCCTCGCTGGACGCGCGACTGTTCCTGCGCACGCCAGGCGGATACGTCCCCACGGCCGCGGGCGAGCTGGCGTTCACGGCGGCGGAGCGCATGGAGCAGGCGGCGGATCAGTTGCAGCGGCAGATGCAGGGACTGGACCACCGGCTGTCGGGGGTAGTGCGCGTGGCGACCTCGGAAACCGTCGCCAGTTACTACATCATGGAGGCGGTCCGGCGCGTGCACGCCCATCATCCCGACATCCGCGTCACGCTGTCCACGGCGATCCAGCTCAGCAACCTGACGCGCCGCGAGGCGGATCTGGCGATCCGCAACATCAGGCCGGACAATCCCGACCTGATCCACCGGCATCTGGCGCGCAAGGAGGTCGGGCTGTACGCTTCGCGGGCCTACCTGGAGACGCATGGCGAGCCGCGGCTGGGCACGGCATTCGCGGGGCACACGCTGGTGACCTACCAGCAGGCGGTGCTGCCGGGCTGGTCCGATACCTTCTGCGGCGAGCCCACGGGCAACGGGCGCATAGGCGTGGAGCTGAATTCCGGCCTGATGATCATCGAGGCGGTCGCGGCCGGGCTGGGCATAGGCCAGGTGCCGACGCACATGGCGCCGCAGTACCCGGACCTGGTGCGCATCTGGCCCGCGCGCAGCGAACCCTATGACCTTTGGCTGGTGATGCACGGCGACCTGAACCGCACGGCCCGCGTGCGCGCCGTGGCCGACGCCATCGTCGAGGTCTTCGAAGAGGACAAGTAGACACGGGCCGGGACTGGGCGGCTTGTGGGCGGACGCGGCTGGCGCTAAGGTTGGCTTGGCCCATCAACGCAATCATGAATCAGGAGTCGCGCGTGTCCGATCTTTGGCGTTTGTCCGCAGTTGAGCTTGCCGATCGCATTCGCAAGCGTGAAGTGTCCGCCCGCGAGGCCGCGCAAAGCGCGCTGGGCCGGCTGGATGCCGTCAACCCGGCCATCAATGCCGTGGTGGACCACCGCCCGGAAGAGGTGCTGGCTCAAGCCGCGGCAGTGGATGCCACGCTTGCGCGCGGCGAAGACGCGGGACCGTTGGCTGGCGTGCCCGTCACCGTGAAGGTCAACGTGGATCAGGCGGGTTACGCCACGACCAACGGCGTGCGCCTGCAGAAGGATGTGATTGCGGCCGAGAACAGCCCGGTCGTGGACAATCTGCGGCGCGCGGGGGCCGTGATCCTGGGCCGCACCAACACGCCCGCATTTTCCTTGCGCTGGTTCACCGGCAACGCGCTGCATGGCGACACGCTGAACCCGCGCAATCCGGCGCTCACGCCCGGCGGCTC
>NZ_DATCUY010000163.1:0-5309 GCF_036567245.1 Achromobacter sp.
GGCCAGGCCTTCGAGGCAGCCAGCGCGCATGCCGGCGTGCTGGAGCTGGCGGCGCAAGAGGCGGCGCAACCGTTTCAGTGGATCTGCGATGGCGACAGCCGCCTCGGTCCGGTGTTCGAGTTCCTGGCGGGCGGGCGTTACGTCTGGCTGCCCTTTGCCCGGCTCAAGCGCGTGCGCCTGCTTGCGCCGGAAGGCCTGTGCGATCTGATCTGGGCGCAGGCCGAGATCGAACTGGACGACGGCCGGGTGCAGCAGGGCCTGGTGCCGGCGCGTTACCCGGCGGTGCCGGGCGCGCGCATGGTCGAACTGCCGGACTCGGCCAAGCTGGGTAGAACGACCGATTGGCGTACGTTGCATGGCGATACCTATGCGGGCGTGGGGCAGAAGATGTGGCTGACGGACGCCGCGGATATTGCCCTGCTCGAGGTGCGCAGCCTGGAGTTGGCGTGATGGGCCACGCAGACCGTCCGGGCGATTGGGAACCGCTGTCGCGCGGCCAGCGCGCGGCGCGCGACCGCCTGCAGCCGTCGCTGCTGGACCGCCTGATGGACAACGATCCCGCCAAGCGCGAGGAGCCGCGCGAAAACGCCATGCTCACGCATGAGGCGCTGCGCGCGGCGGTGCTGCGGGACCTGCGCTGGCTGCTCAACACCGTGAACCTGCAGGCATCCCAGGACTTGTCGGCGCATCGGCTGGTGGCCGCCTCCGCGCTGAACTTCGGCGTGCGGGCCATGGCGGGTAAGCGCATGTCGGAGATCGACTGGATCGATGTGGAAGAATCGATCCGCGAAGCGATCGCCGCGTTCGAGCCGCGCATCTTGCGCTCTTCGGTGGAAGTGCGCTGCGTGTCGGACGCTGGCACGCTGGAGCACCACAACGTGCTGAGCCTGGAGATACGGGGCATGCTGTGGTGCGTGCCGCAGCCGCTCGAGTTCCTGTTCCGCACGGATATCGACCTGGAGAGCGGCCACATGGATCTGCGCGATCTGGGCGGTGCCTGATGGACGATCGCCTGCTGGATTACTACAACCGGGAGTTGGTCTATCTGCGGGAGCTGGGCGCGGAATTCGCGCAAGCCCATCCCAAGGTGGCCGGACGCCTGGGCATGAACGCCACCGAGGTGGCCGATCCCTATGTCGAGCGCCTGCTGGAAGGCTTCAGCTTTCTGACGGCCCGCATCCACATGAAGATGGATGCGGAATTTCCGCGCTTCTCGCAACGGCTGCTGGAGGTGGTGTACCCCAACTACCTGGCGCCCACGCCGGCGATGGCCATCGTGCAGTTTGCGCCCAGCATGAACGAGGGCACCTTGGCGGGAGGCTTCGAGCTACCCCGCGGCACGCTGCTGCGCGGCCGCGTGGCGCGCGGCGAGCAGACGCCCTGCGACTTCACCACCGGCCACGCCCTGCGCCTGTGGCCCCTGCAGGTCACGCAGGCGGAATTCACGGCCGCGCCGCAGGATCTGCCGCTGGCGCGCCTGGGCCTGACGGGGCGCGCCGCGCGTGTGCTGAGCGCGCTGCGCATCCGGATAGAGATTTGCGGCGGGCAACGGCTGGAAGACCTGGACCTCGATCAACTGGTGTTCCACTTGAACGGCCAGGACCTGCAGATGCAGCGCCTGCTGGAAGTGGTGATGGGGCATACCGTGGCGGTGCTGGGCCATGACACCGCGCGGCCGCTAGCCTGGATCAACCAGCTACCCCCGGGCGCCGTGCGCCACGAAGGCTTTGCCGACGAGCAGGCGCTGTTGCCGGGCGACGCCCGCGTGTTCCAGGGATACCGTCTGCTGCAGGAATACTTCGCGTTCGCGCAGCGCTATCTGTTCTTCAGCATCAACGGACTGAAGCGGGGGCTGCGCACGCCCGCGATGCCCCAGGGCGCGCAGCGCGAGACCCGCGCATTCGACCTGACCCTGCTGTTCTCGATGGCCGCACCGGAACTGGAGGGCGCGATATCGGCCGCCAATCTGGCGCTGCATTGCGTGCCGGTAATCAACCTGTTCGCCAAGCGGGCGGACCGCGTGGCGGTGACGCCCAGGACTTCCGAGTATCACGTGGTCATCGACCGCAGCCGTCCGCTGGACTACGAGGTCTACGGCGTGACGCGCGTGGCGGGCCATGCTTCCGCACAGCGCCAGGAGCAGGAGTTCCGGCCGTTCTATGGTTCGCTGGGCAGCGATCCCGATGAGCATGGGGCCTACTTTTCCGCGCGCCGCGAGCCGCGGCTGGTCTCGGACATCGCGCAGCGCAACGGCACCCGCAGCGGCTACATCGGCAGCGAGGTGTTCCTGTCGCTGGTGGACCGGCGGGAGGCGCCGTTTTCCGGCGATCTGCGCCACCTGACCCTGGAAACCCTGTGCACCAATCGCGACCTGGCGCTGCTGCTGCCGCTGGGGACCGAGACCGACATGACCCTACGCGTGTCGGCGCCGGTGCGTGCGGTGAAGGTGCTGCACGGACCCACGCGGCCGCGCGCTGCGCTGGCGGAGAATGCCGCGACCTGGCATCTGATCAGCCACCTGGGCCTGAACTACCTGAGCCTGACTGACCTGGATGCCGAGCAGGGCGCGCAAACCCTGCGCGAGATGCTGCACGTCTACGGCAGCCTGGCCGAGCCCGCCGTGCGCCGCCACATCTCCGGCCTGCGGCATGTCAGCGCCACGCCAGTGCATCATCGCCTGCCGGTGCCCGGCCCCATCGTCCATGGGCGCGGCATGCGCATCGCGCTGCAGGTGGACGAGACGGCGTTTTCGGGCATCAGCCCCTATCTGTTTGGCGCCGTGCTGGAGCAGTTCTTCGCGCGCCACGTATCGATCAACCTGATGTCGGAGCTGGTCCTCTCGAGCCTGCAGCGCGGCGAGATCGCCCGCTACCAGCCCCGCATGGGACGCCGGCCCGTGGTCTAGGGCTTGTGCACACAAAAAGGAGCGCATGATGAAGTCCGCGACACATCTGAGCCGCATGGCCTACGACCCCGTCCATCTGCTGGGCGAGTTGCTGCGCCGCGAATCCGACGGCAGCTACGCCGTGGCTTGCGACGGTCGTGTCTGGACCGCGCAGCGCGCCGCCAGTTGCCTGCTGGAGCCGCAACCGGGCGACGAGGTGCTGATCAGCGGCCCGGACCCCGCCCGGGTCTACCTGATCGCCATCACTGTGCAGGCCGATCCGGGACGCACCACGCTGCAGGCCGAAGGCGAACTGGTGCTGCGTTCGCGCAGCGGCGGGGTGCTGCTGGAGAGCGAACGCGCCGTGCGCGTGCACGCGCCCGAGTACGCGGTCGAGGCCGAGGAAGAACGCCATACCTGCGGCCGCATGCGCATGGTGGCGAAGCAGCTGCATGCCACCGTGGGCGAGACGCGGCTGGTGGGCCGGAATTATGAGGCGGTGCTGGACCGCATGACGCTGATGGCGCGGCTGTCGCTGCGCAGCGTCAGCGAGATGGATCAGGTGCGCGCCGGCACCATCGATTTCCAGGCGGAGCAGAGCGCGCGGCTGCACGCGGCCTACACGGTGGTGACGGGCGGCGACCTGGTCAAGGTGGACGCCAAGCAGATCCACATGGGGTAGGACGATGGATATCGCCCAGCCCGTTGCCGCTCCCGAACATCCGCCCGCCGCACCTGACGGCGCGCTGGCGCATTGGTGGCGCGCGCTGGAGCGTGAGCCGCACGCCCACGACCTGTTCCATGCCTTGCGCTGGATAGATGCGCTCTCCGGGGCACGCAAGCCGCTGGGTCGCGACACGGTCGCGCGCCACGAACCCGTGCGGCTGCGGCAGGAGCCGTCGATGGCATTCGCGCCAGCCACCGTGGCGGGCGCGCGCGCGGCCACGGGCGGCCAGCCAGCGGAACTGTCGATATTCAGCTTCGGCCTGTTCGGCCCGAACGGACCCTTGCCGCTGCATCTGACGGAACACGCCCACGAGCGCATGGCGCATCACGGCGACCGCACGCTGTCCGCATTTGCGGACGTGTTCCACCATAGACTCATCCTGCTGTTCTACCGCGCCTGGGCGGACGCGCAGAGTACGGTCAGCCTGGATCGCAAGGATGAGCGCTTCACGCGCTACGTGGCCAGCCTGTTGCACATGGGCGAACCGTCGATGCGGCGCCGCGACGCCGTGCTGGACCATGCCAAGTACTACATGGCGGGGCATCTGACGCGCCAGACGCGCAATCCGGAAGGACTCAAGCACATCCTGCAATCGTTCTTCGGCCTGCCGGTGCGCATCCGCGAGTTCGTGCCGCAATGGATCCGCCTGGAACCCGAACAGCGGCTGGGACTGGGCGGCTTGGCTGGCCTGGGGCGCGACACGGTGCTGGGGGTCGCGGTGCGCGACGCCCAACACAAGTTCCGCATCGAGATCGGCCCGCTGGCGTTGGCGGACTACCAGAGCTTTCTGCCGGGAGGCGAGTACGCCCGCCAGTTGACGCATTGGGTCAGGCATTACATCGGCATGGAGCTGGCCTGGGATTTGCGCCCGGTGCTGCGCGCGCAGGATGCGCGCGGACTGGCGCTGGGGGCGCAGCGGCCGCTGGGCCTCTCTTCGTGGCTGGGCAAGCGCCGGCCCGAGCAGGGCGAGGCGGGCGAGCTCCTGCTGGACTATGAAAGCCGCGGCCGCATCCCGCCACGTGGCCGCCCGCCGGCTTCCACCTCAACGACCACGCGCGCCTGACGCGCCACCCTGCCATGTCGGATATCGGCCGCATCGACCTCTTCGGAAAGCTCAACCCACTGCTCTACCAGACGCTGGAGGGCGCCACCGCGTTCTGCAAGCTGCGCGGCAATCCCTATGTGGAACTGGTGCATTGGGTGCATCAGATCCTGCACGCGCAAGACAGCGACCTGCACCGGATCGCGCGCCGCTTCGGACTGGACATGGCTGCATTGCAGGCCGACCTGACGGCGGAGTTGGACCGCCTGCCGGCCGGGGCGGGTTCGGTATCCGATCTGTCCGAACACATTGATCACGCGGTCGAAAGGGCCTGGGTGCTGGGTTCGCTGCGCTATGGCGCGGCACGCATCCGCAGCGCCCATTTGCTGGCGGGACTGGCGCGGACCTATGCGCTGCGCCACGTGCTGCTGGGCATGTCGGCGCAGTTCTCGCGCATCGTGCCGGATACGCTGCTGGAACAGCTGCAGGCGATCGTGCAGGGCTCGCCGGAAGACGCGGCCGAGGCTGCGTCCGTTGCCGCCACCGCCGGGGCGCCGGGCGAGGGCGGCTCCGCGCTTGCGCGTTTCGCCGTCGACCTGACTGCCCGCGCGCGTGCGGGCGAAATCGATCCGGTGTCCGGACGCGACGAGGAAATC
>NZ_DATCUY010000164.1:0-5228 GCF_036567245.1 Achromobacter sp.
AGCCGCGACGAGTACACCGCCGAGCGGGTGTTCTGGGTGCCGCCCGAGGCGCGCTGGCAGAACCTGCAGAACCAGGCCGCGCGGCCGGACATCGCCACCTTGATCGACGATGCCATCCTCGCAGTGGAGCGCGACAACCCCAACCTCAAGGGCAAGCTGCCACGCGACTACGCCCGCCGCGGCATTGCGCCGGAAAAGATGAAGGGGCTGATTGATCTCATCGCCAACATCGGCTTCAAGGGCGACCGCGCCAAGGCCCGCGACACGCTGGGCCGGGTCTACGAATACTTTTTGGGCAAGTTTGCCCAGGCCGAGGGCAAGCTCGGCGGCGAGTTCTTCACCCCGCGCTGCATCGTGCGCCTGCTGGTGGAGATGCTCGAACCCTACGAGGGCCGCGTCTACGACCCCTGCTGCGGCTCGGCGGGCATGTTCGTGCAGTCCGAGCGCTTCGTCGAAGCCCACGGCGGGCGCAAGACCGACATCTCCATCTTCGGCCAGGAGTCGAACCCCACCACCTGGCGCCTGGCGCACATGAACCTGGCCATCCGCGGCATCGAGGCCAACCTCGGTTCGCAGCCCGCCGACAGCTTCCTGCGCGACCTGCACCCGGACTTGAAGGCCGACTACATCCTCGCCAATCCGCCGTTCAACATCTCGGACTGGTCCGGCAAGCTGCTGGCCGACGACGTGCGCTGGCGCTACGGCACGCCGCCGGTCGGCAACGCCAACTACGCCTGGATTCAGCACTTCATCCACCACCTGGCACCGCCCAATGGCCACGGCGGGGGCGTAGCCGGCTTCGTCATGGCCAACGGCTCGCTGTCCACCGGCTCCGGCGGCGAGGGCGAGATCCGCCAACGTATCGTCGAAGCCGATCTGGTCGATTGCATCGTCGCGCTGCCGGCGCAGCTTTTCCTCACCACCGGCATCCCCGCCTGCCTCTGGTTCCTGACCCGCGACAAGACCGGCAAGAACCTGCCCCATGGCGGCCGCGACCGCAGCGGCGAAACGCTGTTCATCGACGCGCGCAAGCTCGGCACCCTGCAGACCCGCACGCTGCGCGTGCTGACCGGCGGCGATGACGGCGAAAGCATGCTGGCCGACGGCATGGGCGACCCGAACCACGACTCCGACATCGGCCGCATCGTCTACGCCTTCCGCCAGTGGCGCGGCGAGCCCGCGCCCGTGTGGTGGAACGAGGCTACGCACGGCAAGTGGGAGTACCGCGACATTCCCGGCTTCTGCAAGGCCGAGACCATCGAGGGCATCGGCAAGCACGGCTTCGTGCTCACCCCCGGCCGCTACGTCGGCGCCGAGGAGCAGGAGGACGACGTCGAGCCCTTCGCGGAAAAGTACCCGCGGCTTCTGTCGGAGCTGGAGGCGTGCTTTGGGGAGGGGGAGCGGTTGATGACGGTGGTGCGGATGCGGTTGGGAGGGATACAGGATGAGCAGTAGTGAGTGGCACTCACTTCCATTCTCTAAAGCCGTAGCCATCAACCCTAGGGTGCGCCTTCAAAGGGGGGAGATTTATCCGTTTGTCGACATGAACGCCGTCGATACGAGTCGGCCCTATGTTCAGCCCTCAGAGGAACGCGCCTTCACAGGTGGCGGAAGCCGTTTCCAAGAGGGCGATACCCTCTTCGCCCGCATCACACCTTGCCTTGAGAACGGCAAGATAGCCCGGTTCAAGGCGGTAGCAGGAGACGATCGTCCTGCGCACGGCTCCACAGAATTCATTGTGATGCGTGGTCGCGATGGTGTGTCGGTCACGGATTTCGTTTTCTATCTGGCGCGGTCACCGCAGGTTCGTGGCTTTGCCATCAGCCACATGACAGGCTCATCTGGAAGACAACGTGTCCCCACCGACTGCTTCGACAAGCTCACCATTTCGTTACCGGCCCCCGACGAACAACGCGCCATCGCTGGTATCCTCGGCGCGCTTGACGACAAGATCGAGCAGAACCGGCGCACGGCGCGGGCGCTGGAGCGGCTGGCGCGGGCGATCTTCCGGGCGTGGTTCGTGGACTTCGAGCCGGTCAAGGCCAAGGCCGCCGGCGCGACCGCCTTCCCCTCCATGCCCCAGCCCGTCTTCGACGCCCTGCCTACCCGCTTCGTCGATTCCGCCATCGGCCCCGTGCCGGAGGGGTGGGAGGTGAAGTCGATCACGCAGATCGCCACGTTTCTCAACGGTCTGGCGCTCCAGAAATATCCGCCGCGCAATGACGGCGAAGACTTACGTGTGATCAAGATCGCGCAACTTCGCAAAGGTTCGACCGAAGGCGCCGATTGGGCGAACAGCGATGTGCCTAGGCAGTACATAGTCGACGATGGCGATTTGCTGTTCTCCTGGTCCGGGACGCTTGAGGCCGAATTCTGGTTCGGTGGCAAGGGAGCGCTGAACCAGCACTTGTTCAAGGTCACGTCGACCCATTTTCCAATCTGGTTCTGCTTCCTGTGGATTCGCCACCACCTGCCGGATTTCCGAACTATCGCCGCGGGTAAGGCGACCACGATGGGGCACATACAGCGCAGTCATCTGCAAGATGCGCACGTCGTTGTGCCGCCAAAAGACACACTTCAAAAAGCGCATGCCATCATCGGTGCACTCTATGACTTGCATGCGCAGTCGATAATCGAATCACGTCATTTGGCGGCGCTGCGCGACTACCTCCTTCCCCAACTGCTATCGGGTAATGTGCGGGTGAAGGACGCCGAACGAAGGGAGACCGCCGCATGAAACCGGCCAGTGAAAAACGCACACCGGCACGTATCGAATCGCTCAAGGTCAGCAACTTCCGCGCGTTGCGCGAGGTGGAGTTCAGGGATCTGACGCCGCTTACCGTGCTGCTCGGCCCCAACGGCAGTGGCAAGTCCACGGTGTTCGACGTATTCGCCTTCCTGTCCGAGTGCTTCGAGCTGGGACTGCGCCGCGCCTGGGACAAGCGGGGGCGCGCCAAGGAGCTGAAGACACGCGGTGGGGACGGCCCGGTGACCGTCGAGATCAAGTATCGCGAGCCGGGATATCCGCTGATCACCTACCACTTGGCGGTGGATGAACGCCAGGGCGGGCCGGTGGTGGTCGAGGAGTGGCTGCGCTGGAAACGTGGCAGCCACGGCCAGCCGTTCCGTTTCCTGGACTATCGCGAAGGGCAGGGCCGAGCGGTCAGCGGCGAGCAGCCCGACGAGAAAGACAGGCGCGTCGACATTGCGCTGAAGTCGCCGGATCTGCTGGCCGTGAATGCCCTGGGCCAGTTTGCCGAGCATCCCCGGGTGGCGGCGTTGCGGGAGTTCATCACCGGCTGGTACGTGTCGTATCTGTCGGCCGAAGGCGGGCGCGGGCAGCCCGAGGCCGGGCCACAGGAGCGGCTGACCAAGACCGGCGACAACGTGGCCAACGTCATCCAGCATCTGGCCGAGCGGCATCCCGACCGGCTGGAGCGCGTCTTTCAGGTGCTGCGTCAGCGCGTGCCGCGCATCGAGCGCGTGCTGGCCGAGCCGATGCCGGACGGCCGCCTGCTGTTGCAGATCAAGGACGCACCCTTCAGCCATCCGGTGCTGGCGCGCTTCGCGTCGGACGGCACGCTGAAAATGCTCGCCTATCTGGTGCTGCTCTACGATCCTGATCCGCCGCCCTTCATCGGCATCGAGGAGCCGGAGAACTTTCTGCATCCACGTCTGTTGCCGGAGCTGGCCGAGGAATGCCGCGGCGCGACTGCGCATACACAGCTCATCGTGACGACCCACTCACCGTTTTTCCTCAACGCGCTGCGGCCGCAGGAAGTGCGCGTGCTGTGGCGCGACGAACTCGGCTACACCCAGACGCAACGTGCCAGCGAGCTGCCTGGTGTCGCCGAATTCGTGGCCCAGGGTGCGCTGCTCGGCCACCTGTGGATGGAGGGCCAGCTCGGCGTGGGCGATCCGCTGGTCAACCAGGGCGCACCGACACGGCCGCTCAAGCGGGGGCGCTGAGCATGGCCACGCATGTGGAATTATTGGTCGAGGAGCCCTCCATGGAGGCATTTCTCCGCGCCTTGCTGCCTCGGTTGCTACCGCGGAACAGAACTTTCGAGGTGCACGCCTTTCAGGGCAAGGGCGATCTGCTCGGCAAACTGGCGGACCGGCTCCGCGGATATGCCAGGTGGCTGCCTGATGACTGGCGCATCGTCGTCGTCGTGGATCGCGACGATGACGACTGCCTTCAACTGAAGCAGCGCCTCGAAGATATCGCCCGGCGGACCGGCTTGCGCACCCGCAGCGCAGGCAGTGCGCCGTGGCAACTGGTCAACCGGATCGCCATCGAGGAACTGGAGGCCTGGTATTTTGGCGACTGGGAAGGCGTGCGCAGCGCCTATCCGCGCATGCCGTCGTCTGTTCCGAACCAGCGGAAGTACCGTGATCCCGATGGCATTGCCGGTGGCACCTGGGAGGCGTTCGAGCGCGTCATGCAGCGGCACGGATACTTCCAGCAAGGCCTGCGCAAGATCGAAGCTGCGCGGGTTTTGGGTGGGGTGATCGATGCGCAGCGCAGCCGTTCGCCGAGCTTTCACCACTTTCGACAGGCAATATTGGAAGCGGTCGCGTGAGCGGCATATCGGAAGCGCTGGTCGAAAGAGCTTCGACAGACTGGCTCGTGGGCATCGGCTATGCGGCGTGCGTCGGCGTCGAGATCGACGACGCCAGCGAGCGCGGCGATGCGGCGCAGGTCATGCTCAAAGGCCGCCTCGGCGCCGCGCTGCATCGGCTCTTGATCCCGACCTGCCGCACGTCGCCGTCGAAGCGGTCATGCGCAGCCTGTCGCGCCCGCCGCACCCGACGCTGATCCAGACAAGCGCTGGTTCCACGCGCTGCTCACCGATGGCGTCGGCCGCCCGCGGCGCATTGGCGCTTCTTTGGCATACTCAGGACATTGAGTAAAATTACTCAGCATGCAGAGCAAGGCTAAAAGCCCTTACCAGCGCCCACAAGCCGCCGAGCTGGCCCGCAGGCTGGCGGAACCTCGCCGTCACTTGCAGGTGGTCACCGGGGCGCGGCAGGTGGGCAAGACCACGCTGGTGCAGCAGGTGACCGAGCGATTGCAGCGCCCGGTGCGCTTTGTCAGCGCCGACGAGCCGACGCTGCGCGATGGCGCGTGGCTGCGTCAGCAGTGGGAAGCGGCGCGGCTGGAGACCGGCGCCGATGGCGGCTTGCTGGTGGTGGACGAGGTGCAGAAGGTCGAGCGCTGGTCGGAA
>NZ_DATCUY010000165.1:0-6228 GCF_036567245.1 Achromobacter sp.
TTCGGCGCCTGCCATTGCATCGAGCTGCCCTTCGTCTTCGACACGCTGCCGGCGTACGCCGGCGCGCCCATGCTTGCCGGGCTGCCGCCTGCGCAGGCGCGGCAACTGGCGCAGGCCACGCAGCAGGCATGGATCGCGTTCATCCGCGGCGACGGCCCCGGTTGGCCGGCGGCCCCGCATATGCAGATCCTGGCCTGAACACGGACCGCATGCGCACCGGCGCGGGCGCACTCGGCCCACGCCTCAAACACATCAAAACAAGGGGAATTCCATGTTCAAGCAAACCGCGCTCGCGCTGGCGCTGCTGGCGCCATTGGCGGCCACCGCCGCCTATCCCGATAAGCCCGTGAAAATCATCGTCTCCAACCCGCCAGGCGGCCCCGTCGACGTCATGCTGCGCGTGCTGGCCAGCAAGCTCGGCGCCGCCTGGGGCCAACCGGTGGTGGTGGAGAACAAGCCCGGCGCCTCCGGCATCATCAGCACCGGCGCCCTGGTCAAGTCCGCGCCCGACGGCTACACGCTGGGCATGGTGGTGGCCTCGTCCGTCACCATCGTGCCCTTCGCCGTGGACAGCCTGCCGTTCGATACGCAGAAGGACCTCAAACCGATCTCGCTGGTCGCGCGCACGCCCTTCATTTTCATCGTGCCCAAGGACAGCCCGCTCAAGACCTGGGAAGACTTCGTGCGCGAAAGCAAGACCCGCAATCTGAGCGTCGGTTCGTTCTCCATCGGCACGGCCTTCCACCTGGTCTGGGAACAGACGGCGCGACGCGCCGGCATCAAGGCCTTGTACGTGCCCTCGTCCTCATCGGGCAAGACGCAGAACGATCTGATCGGCGGCCAGCTCGACGTGGGCCTGGACGCGCCTTCGAGTTCCAAAGGCCTGATCGACAGCGGCCGGCTGCGCGCCCTGGCGATCACCAGCCCGGAACGCTTCGGCGGCCTGCCGGACACGCCCACGCTGGAGGAATCGGGATTGAAGGGCTACGCGCCGCAGCCGTGGATCGGACTGATGGCGCCCGCCGGCATTGCCGACGACCGCGTGGCGTTGATCCAGAAATCGGTCGCGGACATCCTGAAGGAACCCGCGATGCGGGCGCAGATGGAAACCCTGGGCATGATCCCCATCGGCAGCACGCCGCAGGAACTGGCCGCGACCATCGAGGCCGACCGCGCCGACATGGGGCCGCTGATCAAGGAACTGGGCATCAAGCTGCAATAGCGGCGATCGCGGCGGCGCGGGCCTCAGCCCGCGCCCAGCATGCGCAGGAACATTGCCGACAAAGGGCCGGACAAGGCCTGCGCGTCGCGCCGGCCCTGCGCGATGGAGGCGTCCACGGCGCCATGCATGCCGTGATAGAGCACGATGGCGGTCAGTGCCGCGTCGTCCAGCTGCCAGCAGCCGGCGCGCGCGCCCGCCTCCAGAATCGCTTCCAGCTGATCCAGCACGGCGCTTTTCTCGGCCACGCCGCGGTCGGGATGCTGGGCGTCGTGGAACACCACATCATGCAGTTCATAGCCGTCGAAGTAGGCCTCGACCCCCGCCCGGGTCCAGGCGCGCAGCCGCGCTACCCCGTCGTCCGGCGCACAGGCTTGCACCTGGCGGTCGATGTGGTCCAGGAAGCCCTGCGAGAACTTGGCCCGCAATGCCGCCAGCATGTCGTTCTTCGATGTGAAGTAGTGATAGAACGTGCCCTTGGCCACGCCGGCACGCTCCACGATCTCGTTGACGGTGGCGGCCTCGACACCCTTCTGGATGAAGAGCGCTTCCGCCGCCGCCATCAACTCGTCCAGCCGCACCGCGGCCGGTTTGGTGCGGGGCTTGGGAGCGGCGTCCGGGCCTGGCAAGGCAGACGGGTCGGCGGGAGCAGGCATATCGTTCAGGGTCGGTTCAGTAACAAGGCGCCAGTGTAGAGGAGGCGCAGGGCCAGGATCAAAGTTTGAGAATCGTTCTTCTTTCCATTGACCGACGGTCGGTCGATGAATAGAATACCTCTTTCCCTACTCTGCGTCCCGCCATGCACCCCGCACGCCGCCGCGCCCTGGTCCTTGCCGTCAACCTGGGCAGCTTCATCACCATCCTGGACATCAGCATCGTCAACGTGGCGCTGCCCACCATGCAGACGGCCCTGCGCATCGACATGGCCGGGCTGCAATGGGTGGTGGACGCCTACGCCCTGTTCCTGTCGGCCTTCATGCTGTCCGCGGGGCCCTTGGGCGACCGCTACGGCCGCAAGCGTTCCTGGCTGGCGGGCGTGCTGCTGTTCACCGCGGGTTCCGCCCTGTGCGGCCTGGCGGATAACCTGACGGCGCTGCTGATCGGCCGCGCCGTGCAGGGGGTGGCCGGCGCCCTGCTGGTGCCGGGCGCGCTGTCGCTGCTGACCCAGGCCTTTCCCGATCCCAAGGAACGCGCCCAGGCCATCGGCGTGTGGGCTTCCTGCAATGCGATTTCGCTCATCGTGGGCCCCATGCTGGGCGGCGTGCTGGTGGCCCACTTCAATTGGCAGAGCATCTTTCTCATCAACCTGCCGGTGGGCGCGCTGGCCATCGCGCTGGGCGCCTGGAGCATCACGGAAAGCGCCCATCCCGAACATGCCGCCTTCGACCCCGCGGGCCAGGCCCTCAGCGTGCTGTGGCTGGGCGCGCTGACCTATGGCCTGATCGCTGCCGGCGAATATGGCTGGGCCGCGCCGCAAGCCACGGTTGCGCTCGCCATCGCGGCCGCCGGCCTGCTCGCCTTCCTGTGGGTCGAGCATCGCGCCACGCGGCCCATCCTGCCGCTGGGGCTGTTCCGCGACGCCGGCTTCGCCATCACCAACTTCGCGTCCTTCGTGCTGGGCTTTTCCGCCTACAGCAGCCTGTTCTTCTTCTCGCTCTACCTGCAACACGTGCGGGGGCTGTCGCCGCTGGCCACCGGCTGGCAACTGGCGCCGCAATTCGCCGCGGCCGGGCTGGTGTCGCTGGTATTCGGCCGGCTCAACCTGCGCTTCGGCCTGCCCCGCCTGATGATCGCCGGCTTTGCGTTCATCGGCCTGGCCATGCTGGGCATGACCCGCTTCGAAGCCCATACGCCGTATGCCGTGTCCGGCGCCCTGCTGGTGCTGCTGGGCCTGGGCACGGGCCTGGCGGTTCCCTCGACCAGCATGGCCGTGATGGCCACGGTGCCGCGCGAACGCTCCGGCATGGCCTCGGCCACCATGAACGCGCTGCGCCAGACCGGCATGACGATAGGCATCGCGCTGTTGGGCGCGCTGATGAGCGGACGCGCGATCGAGGCGCTGACGGCCTCGCTGTCGCGGCTGGGCTCGGCCGACGCGCAGGCCTTGGCGCGTGCCGCCATCACCCTGCATGAGCTGCCCGGCCAGCCCGGCAACGCGGCCGAATTGGCCGCCGCCGCGCTGGCCGGCGGCTTCCATGCCGCCATGCTCTTCGCGGGCGCCGCAGCGCTGCTGGCTGCACTGTTGCTGCTGTTCCTCGCACGCGGCGCGAAGAACGTTCTGCGCACCGCATGAAGCCTGGATTCCGGCGCACGGAATTCCATCCGCCGGAATCAAAACAGCCTGTTTTTAAGCGTTGGTAACAAACGCGCCCGCTATCTTGCGCTTCGGTAAGATCCTCGTCCAATAACAGGTTAACAACCACGAGGAGAGCAAAACATGCCTTACCGCAAACCCCTGTTCCGCCTGGCCCCGCTGGCGCTCGCCGCACACTTGCTGATGTCTGGCCCGGCCGCCGCGCAAAGCGCGCCCGGCACCCAAGGACCGCTGGTTCCGGCGCCCAATCCCGCGCTCGCCGCGCAGATCGATCAGCGCGCCAAGGCCATCGAGGACAAGCTCATCGCCTGGCGCCGCGACATCCACGAACACCCCGAACTGGGCAACCAGGAGAACCGCACGGCCAAGCTGGTCGCGGACCACTTGCGCGCCTTGGGCATGGACGTGAAGACCGGCGTGGCCGGCACCGGCGTGGTCGCCGTGCTCAAGGGCGGCAAGCCCGGCCCGGTGGTGGCGCTGCGCGCCGACATGGACGCGCTGCCCGTCAAGGAACAGGTAGACCTGCCCTTCGCGTCCAAGGCCAAAGGTACTTATCTGGGCAAGGAAGTGGATGTGATGCATGCCTGCGGCCATGACACCCACACCGCCATCCTGATGGCCACGGCCGAAGTGCTGGCCGGCATGAAGGACCAGCTCCCCGGCAGCGTGAAGTTCATCTTCCAGCCCGCCGAGGAAAGCCCCGCCGACTTCGAGCCGGATGGCAAGAAGATCTGGGGCGCGAAGATGATGGTGCAGGAAGGCGTGCTGGAAAATCCCAAGGTGGACGCCATCTTCGGTCTGCATGTGTCCAGCTCGTATCCGGTGGGCAAACTGTCGTGGCGCAGCGGCCCCGCGATGGCCGCCGCCGACCAGTTCTGGATCGACGTCACCGGCAAGCAGACCCATGGCGCGCGCCCCTGGTCTGGCATCGACCCGATCGTGGTCAGCTCGCAGATTATCCTGGGCCTGCAGACCATCCCCAGCCGCCAGATCAACAGCATGCTGGAGCCGGCCGTCATCACCGTGGGCGCGATCCATGGCGGCAACCGCATGAACATCGTGCCGGACAACGTCGCCATGACGGGCACCATCCGCACCTATGACGAAGGCATGAAGAAGGACATCCACCAGCGCATCGCGCGCACTGCCGACATGATCGCGCAGAGCGCAGGCGCCAAGGCGGACGTGCGCGTGGTGGAGCTGTACAACGCCACCGTCAACAATCCCGCGCTGACCGAGCAGATGGGTCCCACGCTGCGGCGCGTGGCGGGCGAAGGCAACTACGGCCTGCAGCCCAAGTCCACCGCATCGGAGGACTTCTCGTTCTACCAGGAGAAGGTGCCGGGCATGTTCTTCTACCTGGGCGTGACGCCCAAGGGCACCGACGTCGAGAAGGCCGCGCCCAATCATTCGCCGCGCTTCTACGTCGATGAGTCCGGCCTCATCAACGGCGTGCGCGCGCTGTCGAACCTGACCGTGGACTACATGACGCAGGCGCAGAAAGGCAGTTGATCCGCGCGCCTCGCGCGCTTGAAGCAAGCCCGCCGCGCCATGCGGCGGGCATAAGCAAACGGCCACAAATTCTTTGTCAGGCCCGGCCCGGCTTTCTACAGTACGCCCCTTTGCCGCTCTCGCGGCAGTCATGTAGAAACCACGCCATGCCGATTTCCCGTCGAACCTTCATGCTTGCCGGCGCACTGGCGCTGCCGCTGGCGCGGCCGCGTCCAGTACGCGCATCCGCCTGGCCCGAGCGTCCGATCCGACTCATCGTCACCTTCCCGCCCGGCGGCGCCAGCGACATCGCCGCGCGTCTCATCGCGCCTGTGCTGGCCGAAAAACTGGGCCAGCCCATCGTCATTGAAAACAGGCCCGGCGCGGGCTCGACCATCGGCGCCAAGCTGGTGGCGCAGGCGCCCAACGACGGCTACACCCTGCTGATGTCGAACTCGGCGCCGCTGTCGATCTCGCCCGCGCTGATGCCTCAAGGCGGATACGATGCGCTCGCCAGCTTCGACCACATCGCGTACCTGGGCGCGGTGCCCACGGTGTTCGTCGTGCAACCTTCCGTACCGGTGTCCAGCTTCGCGGAGCTGACTGCCTGGATCCGTGCGCAGGACCAGCCCGTGCAATACGGCAGCGGCGGACTGGCGTCCGTGGGCCAGATCGTGGGCGAACTGTATTCCCGGCAGACAGGCGCGCGCCTGCAACACATCCCCTACAAGGGATCGGGCGCCATGCGCAACGATTTGCTGGGCGGCCAGATCCGCGTCGCGGTGGATGCCTTGCCGCAGAACCTGCCGTTCCTGCGGTCCGGCCAACTACGCCTGCTGGCGGTCACCACCGGCAGGCCGGTGCCGCAGGCACCCGACATTCCGGCGGTGGGAGAGTTGGGCTATCCCGGCCTGATCGCAGAGAATTTCGTCGGCCTGTCCGGTCCCGCCGGCCTGCCCGGCGCGGTTTCGCAGCGCTTGAACGACGGCATCGCGCAGGTGCTGGCCGCGCCCGGCATCCGCGCCAAACTGGAAGGACAGGGCTTTGTCCTGGCGCGCAAATCCCCCGCCGAGTTCACCGACTTCGTCCGCAGCCAGGCCGAGGCCTGGGGGCCGGTGGTACGGTCCACGGGAGCCAGCCTGTGAGCGCCCGCCGCATGCTTGTGCTGTTCGGCCAGCCGGGCCGGGGCGGCTTCAATGAAGCC
>NZ_DATCUY010000166.1:0-1767 GCF_036567245.1 Achromobacter sp.
ATGCGGCGGCTGCCGGCGCCGAAGGCGCGGTGGCCATCGGCGCCGGTGCGCAGGCCAGACAGCAGGGCGACGTCGCACTGGGAGACGGCGCCATCGCCGATCGCGGTGCGGAGTCCTACACCGGCAAGTACTCGAACGCGCAGAACGACACGGCAGGCACGGTGTCGGTGGGCGCTCCGGGTTCCGAGCGTACCCTCAGCAACGTGGCTGACGGCCGCAACGCCACCGACGCCGTGAACCTGCGCCAGCTGGATGGCGCGGTGAAGGCGGCGAACGACTACACCGACCAGCGCATCGGCGACGTCAACCAATCCGTGGTGGAGGTCGGTGATGCCGTCAAGGATCTGGACGGCCGTGTGACCCAGGTAGAGGGCGACGTGACCAAGCTGAAGAACGGCGCCGATGGCATGTTCCAGGTCAGCCAGGACGCCGGCAATGTTGCGCCCAGGGCTGAAGGCAAGAACTCGGTGGCTGGCGGCGCCGGCGCCGCGGCTTCGGGCAACAACGCTACCGCCGTCGGCAACGGCGCGACGGCCTCAGGCGGAAATAGCACCGCCATGGGCAGCGGCTCGACGGCGAGCGGCGAAAACGCGACGGCGATGGGGAATGGCAGCAAGGCCGAGGCTAACAACTCGGTGGCGCTGGGCGCCGGCTCGGTGGCGGACCGCAGCGGTGCGGTTTCCGTGGGCGCGGCGGGCGCTGAGCGCCAGATTATCAACGTGGCGCCGGGCACGGCGGGCACCGATGCGGTCAACGTGAATCAGCTGCGGGATGTGGAGGGCAATCTGAGCAATCAGATCGCCAGCGTCAAGGGAGACCTGCGCCGCCAGGACAACCGCTTGAGCGCCGGCGTCGCGTCGGCCATGGCCATGGCCGCCCTGCCGCAGGCGTATCTCCCGGGCAAGAGCATGTTCAGCGTGGGAGGGGGCACGTGGCGTGGTGAAAGCGGTTTCGCCATGGGGCTTTCCACGGTCTCGGATAACGGCAGATGGGTCGTCAAGGGCCTGGCCAGCAGCTCGTCCCGCGGCGACTACGGTGGGTCGGTCGGTGTGGGCTATCAGTGGTGAGCCGCTCTCGCGCTGCTTGCGCTTCCAATGGGAACCAAGACCTGAACGTCATGAAAAAAACCATGCATTCCCTCCACCGCCATCTAGCGCCCGCGACCGTCCTGCTGGCGCTGGTGACACTGGCGGGTTGCGGCAACCTGAGCCGGATCGATGCGGCGGGTTCCGCAGCTGACCCGGTGTTTCCGGATCCTGCGTTGGCCAGGCCGCAAGGCGGAGTCTGGCCCAATCTGGAAAACCTGCGCACCGTGCGCGCCGGGCTGAGCAAGACCCAGATGTACCTGCTGCTGGGGGTACCCCATTACCAAGAGGGCATATTCGGCGTGAGGGAATGGGACTACCTGCTCCGCCTGCCCGTGGCGGGCGGAGAGCAAGCCTGCCAGTACAAGGTGCTGTTCGACAGGAATGGGCTGACCTCCGAATTCCACTGGAAGCCCGAGGCTTGCGCCCAGGTGCAGGCGGGTTAGCCGGCAGCCGCCTGATCGACAGGATTCTCTTTCTCCATTTTCCATGCCGGGCTGACGCTTCAGCCTGTTCTTCGACACTTCAAATACCCACATATGCCAAACGCTCTTCGTTTCGCGCTCGTTGCTTCGTCGGCACTCCTGTTGGCGGCGTGCCAGCCTTTGAAAACCCAGCAGTCAACCGCGGCCGCGCCGTCTCCCGCGGCGGCGCCGTCTCCCGCGGCGGCGCCGTCTCCCGC
>NZ_DATCUY010000167.1:0-2381 GCF_036567245.1 Achromobacter sp.
CCTGGACGATGGGCAGCAGCGAACGGGTTGCAAGCGCCGGAGCTTCATCGGTGAGGGTATAGATAATCTTCGGAGTAAGAGACATGATCCTTGAATCTGTTCGGCAGGCGCTAGGCGCAAACCCGAACATGCTATGCGGCCGGAAGCCGGTAGATGTTGTCGGAGAGTGGGTTCGTATGGGCAGGCGCGCGACCGGGACTGGACGCGTTCGCTTTGCCGTCCAAGGTCTGAGCAAACGACAAGGCGGGCGGCTAAGCGGACGCGCCCGGAGGAAATGGTCGGTAAGCGTCTGCCCAACATGGCTGGCGCCTGCCCCTTTTTTTATGGCTGGCCTGGGCTTCCGTGCCGGCGCTGCCGGCAAGATCCTGGGCCGCCTGGGGAAGTGCGACTGCCATGAACCTTCCATTGTAATACCGTGCTACGCCTGCTGCGCAGCAAAACCCGCCGATTCGGCCGGGATAGGGCATAATCGCCCGGCAAATTAAACGGGGACGTATTAATTGGGGCGCGTCGGGCGCCGGCATGCGTTTGACAAAGCGCCGCGCAAGGAGGAAAGTACATCCCCATGAATTTCCGCGCCGTCCGCATTTCGCTGATTATTACCATCATTCCTGGAATGGTGGGTTAGCGCGCGACCGCAAAACAGTCACAGCCACCCGCCCCAAGAGGCGGGTTTTTTGTGGCCGCCTCTGCCGGGCCAGCACACCGAAGCAGAGAGCCAGATGCACCACACCCCGCAAGCCACCCAGCAGACCGCAGCAACGACCGCATTCCAGGACGGCCGTGCCTCGCCGATGGAGTACCTGAGGCAGATCCTGACTGCCAGGATCTACGACATTGCCCGCGAAACCGAGCTGGACCGCGCCCGCGGCCTGTCCGCGCGGCTGGGCAACCCGGTGTACTTCAAGCGCGAGGACAACCAGCCGGTCTTTTCCTTCAAGGTACGCGGCGCCTACAACAAGATGCGCAACACGCCGCAGGCGGCGCTGGAGCGGGGCGTGATCACGGCGTCCGCCGGCAACCACGCGCAAGGCGTGGCGATCTCGGCTGCCAGGATGGGCGTGCGCGCCATCATCGTGGTGCCGCAGACCACGCCGCAGGTGAAGGTGGATGCGGTGAAGGCGCATGGCGGCCCCACGGTGACGGTGGTGCAGGCCGGCGATTCCTATAGCGACGCTTTTGGCCATGCCCAGAAGCTGGCGAACGCGCAGGACCTGACCTTCATCCCGGCATTCGACGATCCCTACGTGATCGCCGGCCAGGGTACGGTGGGCATGGAGATCCTGCGCCAGCATGCCGGCCCCTTGCACGCCGTCTTCGTGCCGATCGGGGGCGGCGGGTTGGCGGCGGGGGTGGCCACCTACATCAAGGCGGTGGACCCGGGCGTCAAGGTCATCGGCGTGCAGACCGAGGATTCCTGCGCCATGTCCCTGTCCATGCAGGTGGGAGAGCGGGTCAATCTGCCCGAGGTGGGCCTGTTCTCGGACGGCACGGCGGTCAAGCTGGTGGGCGAGGAAACGTTCCGCCTGTGCCGTGAATACCTGGACGAGATCATTCTGGTGGATACGGACGCGGTCTGCGCGGCGATCAAGGACGTGTTCCTGGACACCCGCAGCGTGCTGGAGCCGGCGGGCGCGCTGGCAGTGGCCGGGCTGAAGAAGTATGTGGAACGTGAAGGCGTGCAAGGCCAGCCCATGGTGGCGGTGACCTCGGGCGCCAACATGAACTTCGACCGCTTGCGCTTCGTCGCGGACCGCGCCGAGGTGGGCGAGGCGCGCGAGGCGGTCTTCGCCGTGACGGTGCCGGAAGAGCGCGGCAGCTTCCGCCGCTTCTGCAGCGTGATCGGCCAGCGCAGCGTGACGGAGTTCAACTACCGCATCGCCGACGCGCGCACCGCCCACATCTTCGTCAGCATGCAGATCGCGCGGCGCGGCGACGCGGCGGACATCATGGCGGCGCTGCAGGAGCAGGGCTTCTCCGTCGGCGACCTGAGCCACAACGAAGTCTCCAAGCAGCACATCCGCTACATGGTGGGTGGGCGTTCGCCGCTGGCGGCCGGCGAGCGCCTGTTCCGCTTTGAGTTTCCGGAGCGTCCCGGCGCGCTGATGAAGTTCCTGTCCGAGATGGCGCCCAACTGGAACATCAGCCTGTTCCATTACCGCAACCAGGGCACTGAGTTCAGCTCGGCGCTGGTCGGCATCCAGGCGCCGCTGGCGGACAGCGCAGCGCTGGACGCGTTCCTGCGGCAGTTGGGGTACGCCCATACCGAGGAAACCGGCAACGAGGCCTACCGCCAGTTCCTGATCTGAGCGCGCTTGGGTTCAGCCCGGCGCGCAGCCGGGCTTGCGCGGCAGGGCCACGCCCGGCTGCAGGCGCAGCGC
>NZ_DATCUY010000168.1:0-5264 GCF_036567245.1 Achromobacter sp.
GGCCGAGGCGCTGAGCGCGCTGGCCCCTCGCCTGCTCGGACAGGCGCCCACCGCGCACACCCTGGAACCGCGCTGGCGTTGATGGCGCGTAGACCGCGCGCCCAGCGGGCCTCGCTTGCGCACTGATTGCGCCCGGTTTGATCCCGCGCATATCGCGCTTGTCCGATTCGGCGAATAATTCGGATACAGTGGACTACAACGCCGCCCGCGGCGCGCACAAGGAGACGCCCATGAAACGCATCCTGATCCCCGTGGACGGTTCGCAGCCCGCCGTCCATGCGGTCCAAGCCCTGCTCGACGCCCGCGGCTACGACCCCGTCGAACGCGTGGAACTCCTCACGGTCCAGATCCCCCTGAAGTCGGGCAAGATCGGCCGCGGCCTGTCGCAGGCCGAGATCGACGCCTATCACGAGGAAGAAGGCCGCCACGCGCTGCAGGCCGCCAGCGACCTGCTGACCCAGGCCGGCGTGCCCTTCCAGGCGCGCATCGAAGTGGGCGCGGCCGCCGAGACCATCGTGCGCGTGGCCGACGAATCCGGCGCCGACGAGATCTACATGGGCTCGCGCGGGCTGGGTTCGGTGTCGTCCTGGTTCCTGGGTTCGGTCGCGACCCGCGTCCTGCATCTGACGGAGTTGCCCGTCACCCTGGTCAAGTAACCGTCAAGGAGCATCCATGCTGAACATCCTGGTCCCTGTCGACGGCTCCGACAATGCCAACCGCGCCGTCCTGTACGCGCGCCAGCTCGCCCAAGGGGCCGGCGCCGCGCGCATCCATCTGCTCAACGTCCAGACGCCCGTGCAAGGCCGGGCCGGCCTGTCGCGCCTGATCACGCAGGACATGATCGACGAGTTCTACCTGCGCGAAGGCCAGGAGGCCACGGACGAGGCGCGCAAGCTGCTGGACGTGACCGGCACCGACTACACCAGCCACGTCGCATTCGGCCATGCGGCCACGGAAATCGCCGGCTACGCGCAAGACCACAATTGCGCACGCATCGTGATGGGCACGCGCGGCCACGGCACGATGACGAACATCCTGATCGGCTCGGTCGCCAATCAGGTGCTGCAACTGGCCGAAGCGCCGGTCACGCTGGTCAAGTAAATCCGTGCGCCGGCCTCAGGCGGCCGGCAGCCACAGCGACACCCTCAAGCCCCCCAACGGCGAGCGCTCGGCCCGCACCTGGCCGCCATAGGTGGTGGCCAGGTCGCGCACGATGTCCAATCCCAGGCCCGATCCCGGACGCTGTTCATCCATGCGCACGCCGCGCAGGAAGATGCGCTCGCGCTCCTCGTCGGCAATGCCGGGGCCGTCGTCGTCGATCTGGATGAGCAACTGGCCAGGGTCCGCCGCAAGCGCGGTGACCTGTACCTGGCGTTCGGCCCATTTGCAGGCGTTGTCCAGCAGGTTGCCGACCATCTCCTGCAAGTCCTGCTCTTCGCCGCGGAACACCAGGCCATCGGCAAACGCGGGCATCTCCAGCTGCAAACCGCGCTGCGCGTACAGGCGCTGCATGACCCGCAGCAGCCCTTCGATGGGCTGGCGCAAGGGCGTGCGGCTGTCGGCCGCATCGGAGGCCGCGGCGGCGCGGGCGCGCGCCAGGTGATAGTCGATCTGGCGGCGCGCCATGCCGACCTGTTCCTGCACCAGCGCCGCCAGCGGACCATCCTCGCGCGCGGCGGCATTGCCCAGGATCGTCAGCGGCGTCTTGACCGCGTGCGCCAGGTTGCCGGCCTGCGTGCGCGCGCGCTGCACCATGTCGGCGTTGACATCCAGGACCCGGTTGAAATCGTCGACCAGGGGCTGGATTTCACTGGGAAAGCTGCCTTCGATGCGCACGCTGGCGCCGCCATGCTGTTTCGCCAGCTGGCGCCTGAGCCTTGCCAGCGGCCGCAACCCCACCACCACCTGGACCACGGCCGCCACGGTCAATCCGGCCGCCAGCGCGCCCAGCGAAATCAGCAGCATGTGGTTGAAGCGCCCTATCGGTTCGGCCAGCACCTGGCTGTCGGCGGCCACGATCAGGCGCAATGGCGCGGCCTCGGTCTCGGCCGGCTCCAGCGTGCGCGTCAGCGCGGTGAGGCTGTGCTTTTCCGGCCCCGCAATTTCATAGACGCCATCGGCGCTATCGGCGGCGGGCAGCGCCAGCACCTGGTCCCAAAGGGATCGCGAGCGCGCCGCGCCCACGGCCACCGGGCGGCCCTGCTCGTCGAGCCGGTCGATCTGCCAGTACAGGCCGGACAGCGGCTGCTCCAGCCGCGGATCGCTCAGGGGCGGCGACACCACCAGGCGGCCGTCCGGAGCCACATTCACGGCGGCGGTCAGCTGGTTCAGGTGCAAGGTCAATTCGGCGCGCAATTGCTCGGTGATGTGCTGGCGGAACAAGCTGCCCAGCCCCCAGCCGGCCAACACCACCGTCACCAGGATCCAGGCCAGCGTGCCGGCCAGCAGGCGCCAGCGCAACGAGCCCAACGCGCGTGCGCGTTGCCGCATCATGCGGCGCAGGCCAGGCGGTAGCCCAGTCCGCGCACGGTTTCGATGGTGTCGGGCGGCAGCTTCTTGCGCAGCCGCGCGATGAACACGTCGATGGTGTTGGAATCGCGGTCGTGGTCCTGGGCGTAGACGTGCTCGGTCAGCTCGCTGCGCGAAATGACTTCCCCCGCGCGCTGCATCAGCACGGCCAGCACCTTGAATTCGTGGCTGGTCAGGGACAACGCCTGCCCGTCCACCGTGACCTTGGCCAGGCGCGTGTCCAGCATCAGCGGCCCGCAGCGCCATTGCGCGCTGGCGTGGCTGCTGGAGCGGCGCAGCAGCGCCCGCACCCGCGCCAGCAGCTCTTCCATGTGGAAAGGCTTGGTCAGGTAATCGTCGGCGCCGGCATCGATGCCGGCAACCTTCTCGTGCCAGTTGTCGCGCGCCGTCAGGATCAGCACCGGCATGCCCTGGCCCGCGGCGCGCCATTGCTTGAGCACGGTCAGGCCATCCATGACCGGCAGGCCCAGGTCCAGCACCACCACGTCGTAGGTCTCGACCGCGCCCATGTATTGGGCCGTCCCGCCGTCCGCCGCGGTGTCCACGGTATAGCCGGCCTGGCGCAAGGCGTCTGCCAGTTGCGTGGCCAGCGTGGGTTCGTCTTCCACTACGAGTATGCGCATCAGTGCTTGTCCCGGAATTGGATGTCGCGCCCCTTCACGCCCAGCACCTTGCCGTCGCGCGCATCGATCTTCAGCTTGACCAGCCGGCCGCCGCCCTGCAGCAGCCGGATCTCGTAGATGAACTCGCCGTCGTCTTCCTCGAATTCGACCTTGACCACCTGTCCGGGATAGTCGCGCTCGACGATGTCCAGCACCGAGCGCAGCGGCAGGACCTTGCCGGCCTGCAGGGCCTGGCGCGCCTGTTCATGGTCGCTTTCGTCGGCCACGCCCGTGCCGGGGCCCGCAGCCAGCGCCAGCATCAGCGCGCCGCAGGTCAGCCAGATTCGGGTACGTATTCCAGAGGTCATGGATTCTTTCGCAACGAGGGTCCGGTATGGAGGGCGATTCTCCGCTCATTTATAGCGCCGGAAAAATGAACGGCACGTGAACGGCGGCTTCAGAAACGGTTCATCCGCACAACCGAATAATGCGGTCATGGTCGCCATTCCGGCAACCCGCTACAACCAAGGAGCCATTCCATGACCGCAATCCGCAACACCCTGGCCGCCCTGGCGCTTGGCGCCGCAACCCTCACCGGCGCGGCCGCCGTGCATGCCCAGACGCCGGCGCAAACGCCGGTCCAGCCCGCCGCCACGGCGCCCGCCAACGCGACGCTGACCGTGCGCCAAGTCTACGACACGCTGACCGCCGCAGGGTACCGCAACATCACCGAGATCGAGCTCGAACACGGCCGTTACGACGTCAAGGCCGACAACCCGCAAGGCCAACGCGTGAAGCTGCGGGTCGACGCTCAAAGCGGCGCCGTCCTGCGCAGCAAGATCAAGGACTGAAGCACCCGCGCGATCGCGCCTTCCCGCGCTCCGCCCGCATCCGGCGGGCCGAGCGCCCCAATATGGATGCCATCATGAAACCGATAGGAACCGGCGCCGCCCTTGGCGGCTTCCTGCTCGCCCTTACCATGGCCTGGGGCCTGGATGCGCTGATCCTGCAGCCGCCGGCCGCCGGCGCCTGGTACTGGATCGTGCGGCAGCAAGGCCTGTACCTCACGGGCGTCTGGTCCATCGGGCTGATGGCCTTGATCATGCTGCTGGCCTTGCGGCCGGCGTGGCTGGAGCGGCCGCTGGGCGGCATGGACAAGATCTACCGGCTGCACAAATGGGCCGGCATTCTCGCGGTAGGCGCCGGCGCCGCGCACTGGCTGCTGAAGCTGGCCAGCGGCCCCTTGAAGGGCCTGGCCGACGCGGGCAACCGTCCCGCCCGCGACGTCGTGCTGGCGTTGTTCGAAGGTTCGCGCGGCGTGGCCAAGGACCTGGGCGAATGGTCGATCTACCTGCTGCTTGCCATGCTGGCGATCACCCTGTGGCGGCGCTTTCCCTACCGGGCCTGGCGCCTCCTGCACCGCGTCATGCCGGTGCTGTTCCTGGCGCTGGTGTTCCATACCGTGGCGCTGGCGCCGGCGTACTACTGGAGCGGTCCCGTGGGGCTGCTGCTGATTCCGCTGCTGGCCGCGGGCGTCTATGCCGCGCTGGTCGCGCTGCTGGGGCGCGTCGGCCACGGCCGCCGGGCGCGCGGAAAGATCGTATCGCTGACGCACCAGCCGGACGGCATCATGGAGGTCAGCTGCGATCTCGACGGCAATTGGCGGCATCACCATGCCGGGCAATTCGCCTTCGTCACTTTCGACCGCAAGGAAGGCGCCCACCCTTACACCATCGCCAGCGCCCCCATACCTGGCGAGCGCCGCGTGACGTTCCAGATCAAGGCGCTGGGCGACTACACCCGCACGCTGGCGCGCACGCTGCGCATCGGCCAGGACGTCGCCGTGGAAGGACCCTATGGCCGCTTTCAGCTGGAGCCCGACGCGGCCGGCGCGTCGCAGGTCTGGGTTGCGGGGGGCATAGGGGTCACCCCTTTCCTCGCATGGCTGGAAGCGTTGCAGGCCGGCCAGGCGCAGCCGCCGCGCGTGTGGTTGCATTACTGCGTGCGCGACGCCGCGACCGATCCCTTCGTGCCGCTGCTGCGGGAGCGCTGCGCCGCGCTGGACTGCGTGACGCTGACGATACACAGCGCGCGCGACGGCAACACGCTGACGGCCAGCGCGCTGGCGCAGGG
>NZ_DATCUY010000169.1:0-7711 GCF_036567245.1 Achromobacter sp.
AGGCACAAGCCGCGCGCCCGATCCGCAAGGTGCAACACCGTCCGTCCTCCGACGACACCCGTTATCCCGAGATCTCTCCATGTCGCGCGCCCTAGACACCCATACCGACTTCATTCCCCGCCACATCGGCCCTTCCGACGCCGACCAGGCCGCCATGCTTGCCGTCATCGGCAGCGCCAGCCTGGACGCCTTGCTCGAAGAAGTCGTGCCGCCCAAGATCCGCAGCCAGGCCCCGTTGGCGCTGCCCGCCTCGCGCAGCGAAACCGACGTGCTGGCCGAGCTGAAGCAGATTGCCGGCCGCAACAAGGTTTATCGCAGCTACATCGGCCAGGGGTACTACGGCACGCAGACGCCCAACGTGGTGTTGCGCAATATTCTTGAGAATCCCGCCTGGTACACGGCCTACACGCCTTACCAGCCCGAGATCTCCCAGGGCCGCCTCGAAGCCCTGCTGAACTACCAGACCATGGTCGCCGACCTGACCGGGCTGGACATCTCCAACGCCTCGCTGCTGGACGAAAGCACCGCCGCCGCCGAAGCGATGACGCTGGCGCGCCGCAGCGCCAAGTCCAAGAGCCCGGTGTTCTTCATCTCGCGCCACGTACATCCCCAGACCATCGAAGTCGTGCGCACGCGCGCCGAAGGCCTGGATATCGAAATCACCATCGGCGACGAGGCCGAAGGCCTGCCCGAGTGCTTCGGCGTGCTGCTGCAGTATCCGCACAGCACCGGCTCGGTAGTCGACTACCGCAAGCTGGCCGAGGCCGCGCATGCGCAAGGCGCCATCGTGGCCGTTGCGACCGACCTGCTGGCGTTGGCCCTGCTGGCCGCGCCGGGCGAATGGGGCGCGGACATCGCCATTGGTTCGGCCCAGCGTTTCGGCGTGCCGTTTGGCTTCGGCGGCCCGCATGCCGGCTTCATGGCCTGCAAGGACGCCTTCAAGCGCAACATGGCCGGCCGCCTGGTCGGCGTGTCCAAGGACGCGCAGGGCAACCCGGCGATGCGCCTGGCGCTGCAGACGCGCGAGCAGCACATCCGCCGCGAGAAGGCGACCTCCAACATCTGCACCGCGCAAGTGCTGCTGGCCGTGATGGCCGGCATGTATGCCGTGTGGCACGGCCCGGCCGGCATCCGCCGCATTGCCGAGCGCGTGCAGCGCAGCACCGCGATCCTGCGCGCCGAACTGATCAAGCTGGGCGTGAAGGTCGCCAACGACACCTTCTTCGATACGCTGCTGCTGGAAACCGGCGCGGCCACCCCGGCCATCCTGACCGCGGCCGACTGCGAGCGTGTCAACCTGCGCCGCGTCGACGGCGCTCGCCTGGCGGTGTCGCTGGACGAGACCGTGACCACGGCTGACCTGCAGGCCTTGGTCAACGTCTTCGCCGCTGGCCTGGAGCGCGATGACGTCGAACTCGACATCGATGCGCTGGACGCAGCCGCCGCTAGCGGCATTCCCGCCGGCGTGGCGCGCGAAAGCGCGATCCTGACGCATCCGGTGTTCTCCAGCGTGCAGTCCGAAACCGACATGCTGCGCTACCTGCGCAAGCTGGCCGACAAGGACCTGGCGCTGGACCGCACCATGATCCCGCTGGGCTCGTGCACCATGAAGCTCAACGCCACCGCCGAGATGATCCCCATCACCTGGCCCGAATTCGCGCTGATCCACCCGTTTGCGCCGGCTTCGCAAAGCCAGGGCTACAACGAGCTGATCGACCGCCTGTCGGCCGCGCTGTGCGAGATCACAGGCTATGACAATATCAGCCTGCAGCCCAACTCGGGCGCGCAGGGCGAGTACGCCGGCCTCCTGGCCATCCGCGGCTACCACCAGGCCAACGGCCAGCATCAACGCAACATCTGCCTGATCCCGTCGTCGGCCCACGGCACCAACCCGGCCTCGGCGCAACTGGCTGGGATGGACGTGGTGGTGGTGGCTTCCGACGCCAACGGCAACGTCGATCTGGCCGACCTGCGCGCCAAGATCGAACAGGTCGGCGACAAGCTGGCCGCCCTGATGATCACGTATCCGTCGACCCACGGCGTGTTCGAGGAAGCCGTTACCGAGATCTGCGATCTGGTGCACCAGGCCGGCGGCCAGGTCTACCTGGACGGCGCCAACATGAACGCGATGGTGGGCGTGGCCCAGCCGGGCAAGTTCGGTTCGGACGTGTCCCACCTGAACCTGCACAAGACCTTCTGCATCCCGCACGGCGGCGGCGGCCCCGGCGTCGGTCCGGTGGCGGTGCGCGCGCACCTGGCGCCGTACCTGCCGGGCGTGGTGAACGAGCAGGGCAAGCTGCCCGGCGACGCCAAGGTCGGCCCCGTGTCGGCGGCGCCGTTCGGTTCGGCCGGCATCCTGCCCATCCCGTTCGTGTACATCTCGCTGATGGGCGCCGACGGCCTGCGCCGCGCCACCGAAGTCGCCATCCTGAACGCCAACTACATCGCCACCCGCCTGCGCGACCACTATCCGGTCCTGTACGCGGGCCGCAATGGCCGCGTGGCGCACGAGTGCATCCTGGATGTGCGTCCGCTCAAGGAAACCAGCGGCATCAGCGCCGAAGATATCGCCAAGCGCCTGATGGACTACGGCTTCCATGCGCCCACCATGAGCTTCCCGGTGGCCGGCACGCTGATGGTCGAGCCGACCGAGTCGGAAGGCGTGGCCGAGCTGGACCGCTTCATCGACGCGATGATCTCGATCCGCGAGGAAATCGCCCAGGTCGAGCGCGGCGAGCGCGATGCCGAGGACAACGTCCTGAAGAACGCGCCGCATACCGCGCAGATGCTGCTGGCCGAGGAATGGCTGCACGACTACCCGCGCCAGCAGGCCGCCTATCCGCTGGCCTCGCTGCGCGACGCCAAGTACTGGCCGCCGGTTGCCCGCGTGGACAATGCCTACGGTGACCGCAACCTGGTGTGCGCCTGCCTGCCGATCGAAGCCTACGCGTAAGCGCGGGCCGCAAGGCCCGGCGCGAGCCGGGCCTCGGGCATAAAAAATCCCCCATCTGGAAAGATGGGGGATTTTTTTGTCCAGCTTCGGCCGTGGCTTACTTCGCCGGCGCGGCCTTGCTGGTGACGGAGAAGTCTTCCGCGATGCTGAAGAACGTGTTGAGCATGATCTGCAGGTTTTCCTTGCCGATCCCGCCTTCCGAATTCATGTCCATCTGCAGCACGGCGCGGTTCTTGTCGTCCAGGTAGGCGCGCGTCCAGCGGTACTCCTGGTTCCAGGCGTTGATGGCCTTGAGCGACACCGGCTTCTTGCTGCTGTAGGTGGCGGTCACCACCAGGTCGTGGCACTTCTCGGTGAAGTCGTTGCACAGGAAGTCGACGCGCAGCTCGCTGGCGCCGGTGCTGCCGGGTTCCAGCATCAGCACGGGGCCTTCGTCGCCGTCCTGCTTGCGGGGGGCGTACGACATGTCATCGAGCATGGCGGTCACGGTGTCGAGATCGAAGTCCTGCATGTAGCCGGCGGCGGAGACGGTGTCGACGGGTGCAGCCAGTTCGGTGCCTTCGGCCGGTTCGCCTTCCTCTTCCATGCCGTCCATGTCGTCGTTCATGCCGGTCGCGCCCAGCAGGCCCGCGAACAGTTCATCGGCAGGAATCTTCTGGCCGTTCAGGTCGCCCATGCCATCGGCGAAGTGGAACTTGCCGATGATGTTATCGCCGTCGTTTTTCCCGACGTTGAGCATTTCAGCCATGCCGGACATCGAGCGCATCTGGTCGTCGGCTTCCTCGGCGGCCTTTTCCGCGGTCAAGCCTTGCTTCTTGACGGCGTACTGCACGATCAGGTCGCGCACCATGGGCTTGGAGATGACCAGGGTGGCATCGATCTGCTTGATGGCCTTGACCATGATCTCCTGGGGCGTCAGATCCTTGACGTTGGGCGGATTGGTCAGGTCCAGCGTGAAGTTCAGCTTGCTTTCGCCCTTGTCGGTCTTCCAGCTGATCGGATCGATGCTGAACGAGGGGTTGCCGTTGAGCAGCTTGCCGGCGTTCTCCAGCACGGCGTCGAACTGTTCGTCCTTCAGGCCTTCGTCGCTGGCGCCCAGCATGTACTGGCGCACGATCTGGTTGTAGGTGTCGGACAGCTGCTTGATGGCGGCGCCGTCCAGCTTGGCCAGCTTGACCACGGCCTGACCGTTGCCCAGCGCGACGTCGTTCAGCGTGATGTTGCCGGTCTGGTAGGTGGCCTCGACGCTGACGTTCTTGTCGTCTTCGGCCAGCTTGACGCCATAACCCAGGTTGTCCAGCGAGACCTTGACGTCGTCACCGGGGCGGGTCACATCGATGCGCTTGAGCTTGACGCTGGAATCGCCGATGGACAGGCCGAACTTGCCCATGCGGCTGTTGACGTCCATCGTCAGGCCGGTCAGCAGCATCTTGATGGGGTCATCCGATTTCTCGCCGTCCACCGACAGCGTTTCCATCAGCGCGTGTGCGGTGACGGCCTGCTGGGCGCGGTCGAAAGTGCCGTTGATCGCCAAGCCGCTGAAGTTGACGGCGTTGCCCTCGTGCGTGATCTGCACGGGGGCGATATTGGCGGTGGAGGTGGCGTAGCCGCCGAAACTGATGACTGCGTCGCCGCTCAGGGGCGCCACGCCCTTGGTCAGCTCGAACAGTTCCTTGATGTTGTCGGTCTTGGCGAGCTCGGCGTGCGTGAACGCCAGCTTGGGCGCGATGGCGCCGCGCGCCAGGGCGCTCTTGGGGAAGGGGCCGTGTTCGATCGACGCGTCGAACTCGATCATGCCCTTGGGCAGGTCCTCGGCGATCTTGTCGCCGTTGACCAGCGACACGCCATAGCGCGCCTGTGTCGAGAACAGGCCGCGTTCGTACTTCAGCTGATCGATGCGCAGACCGAACAGAGGCGTGATCTTGGCCAGTTTCTCGTTGGCTTCCGCCAGATGGCGCTGCGAGCTTTCCTCGATGCGCTTGCCGGTGTACCACGTGGCCCCGACCCAGCTTCCCGCTCCCACTATGACCACGCCGAGGGTGATCGCTACGCTCTTTTTCATCGTTCTGCTTGTATCGTTGATTGTCGAGTCATATCCGGTGACAGGCGGCTGCTTGTGGCCGCTGGACCCTGTTGTTGGCGTCCGCCATCGGAATACGCGCATTCATCGGCCTGTAAGGCCCGCGGCGAGTATACCGAGGCCGGTGGTCATGTGACCGCGCTCGCAGTTACAGAAGATTTCAAAATGAAAGCCGGCGCATGTGCGCCGGCTTTTTCAGGGCAAAGGCCTGGGTCGCGGATTACATCTGATCCAGGGGATAGATCGGGCGGCGCACGTGCTGGAAATCGAGCTGGCCGTAATCCGAGGTGGTAACGCCCACGCCGGTGCATTCAATGACTTGCGTGGCCATGTCGGAGAAACCCGCGCGCCAGTGCACCCGGCTCTTGAGCACGACGTAGCGCTTTTGCAGCGGATCGATGCCGGCCGACAGCAGGCAATTGATGTCGAAGGGCTCCTGGTGGCGCGACACGACGACGATCTCCACGCGGCCGGTATCGATCACGACGGTCAGGCCGGTGTCGTTGCGCACACCGCGATACATGGGGCCGCGGTTCAGGTAGACGCCGTCAAACACCAGCTTGACGCGGCCGGTGATTTCCAGCGGTTCGCTGGGTTCCTTGATGGCGGGCATGGCCATCTTGCCGCCGAGCTTGATCGTGATGGTCTGGCCCACCCCGGCGCTTGCCGCCTGCTGCGCCGCTTGCGGGTCGCAGATGGCGTAGAAGACCACGTTTTCCAGTTCCTGGCGCAGCACTTCGGCCAGCACGGCGGTAGTGTCCATGGTGCCGCCGGAGCCGGTGTTGTCGTAGTGGTCCAGCAGCACGACGGGGCCTTGTTCGATGGCCTTGGCGCGCGCGATGGTGGGCGCCAGCGGCTCCGGGTGGAACACCCAGTCGGCGCGGCCGCTCCAGGCCTGGTCCAGCAGTTCGTCGCGGTAGCGCTGCGCGTCAGCCAGGTTGTCGTCGGTACAGACCACGGCGCTCAGGCCAGCCTCGCGGATGTCGGCATGCGGGAACCCCACGAAGACCGAGGCGGCCAGCACGCCGCCGGCTTCCAGTTCCTTGCAGCGTTCCTGCAGCGGCTTGTTGGGCGCGGCATGGGTGCCCTGGCACATGATGTGGGGCAGCATGGGCTTGTTGGCCCAGGACATGACGGGCTTGATCTCGCCCTTCAGGGTGCGCGCGATCACGTCCGCGGCGCGCAGGCCGGCCGCGCGGATGTCCACGTGCGGGTAGGTATGGAAACCGCTGATGACCGTGGCGTGCTTGACGATGTCGTCGTAGATGTTGGCGTGCATGTCCAGCGTCACCGCCACCGGCGTGTGCGGATCGATCTCGCGCAGGCGGCGCAGCAGGTCGCCCTCGGCATCCTCCACGCCCTCGGCGACCATGGCGCCGTGCAGGTCCAGCAGGATGGCGTCGTAGCCGCCGCGCTGGACTTCGTCCAGGACCAGCTTGCACAAGCGTTCGTGGGTATCGGCGCTGGCGGGGCCGCTGGGCCAGGATTCGGCCGCCACGGGCACGACTATCTCGGCGCCTTCGCGGCGCGCCACTTCGATATAGCCGCCCAGGCCGCTGTCGGTGTTCTCGTAGGCCTTGATGGCGCGTTCGCCGGCCAGGACTTCGGGATTGCCGCGGAAAAAGCGCTCAAGCGGAGTAGGCACGGGCGAAAACGTATTCGTTTCGTGCTTGATCATTGCCAAAAGCCAACGCATGGGATTTCCTGTGGGTTTGCTGTGGTGGATCGGTCAGGCCGCGCGGGGAGGCTGGGGCCAGGGGTGTTGTTCGGGCCGCATGGTTTCCCAGGCCCGCGCGATGCGCAGCACGCCCAGGTCGTCAAAGCGCGCGCCGGCGATCTGCAGGCCGATGGGCAGGCCCGCCTTGGTGTAGCCGCAATTGACGGATGCCGCGGGCTGCTCGCTCATGTTGTAGGGGAGCGTGTAGCCGATGTGGTGCATGGTGGTCGCCACTTCGTTGGTCGGTGACGGCCACTCGGCGTTGTAGGCGACCACCGGGGCCACGGGCGAGAGCACGTAGTCGTAGGGCGCGCAGGCCGCGACCGTCCTGGCACGCACGTTCATGGTCTCGTAGTAGCTGCGGAATACGTCCTCGCCGGACTGGCCGCCGCCGCTTTCCGCCCAGGTGCGGATGAAGGGCAGGATCTTGTCGCGGCGCTCCTGCGGCAGGGCCGCCAAGTCTATGGCCGAGCGGGTGCGCCAGAAGCGGTCCACGCCTTCCAGCATGGCGGGCGTCATCCAGGGCTGCATCGGCGTGACGATGGCGCCGGCGGCCTCGAAGGCGCGGGCCGCGGCCTCGACAGCGGCACGGATTTCAGGGTCCAGGGGCAGGCCGCAGCCCGCATCCATCAGCAGGCCGATGCGCAGGCCGCGCAGGTCGCGCTCCAGGTCCAGCCAGTCGAAGTCCTGGTAGGGCAGGCTCATGTGGTCGCGCGCGTCCGGCTGGGACAGCACGCCCATCATGAGCGCCGAGTCGGCGACGCTGCGGGTCATGGGGCCGGCGCAGCGGCCCATGAAGGGCGGATCGATGGGAATGCGGCCCAGGCTGGGCTTGAGCGTGGCGATGCCGCACCAGGCCGCCGGCAGGCGCACGGAGCCGCCGATGTCGGTGCCGATGTGCAGCGGGCCGTAGCCGGCGGCAGCGGCCGCGCCAGCTCCGGCGCTGGAGCCACCGGGGCCT
>NZ_DATCUY010000170.1:0-4589 GCF_036567245.1 Achromobacter sp.
TGGCCCGCACTGGTCGACCAGGCCGGCAGATGATGGGCGGTCCAGGGCACGACTTCAGCCGCCGCAATCAGCAGCGGCGCCTGCAGGATTTCCCAGGAAATTTCACCATCCGAAACGCCCGCCTGGCGGTAGACCGCCAGATAGACTTCGTTCATGCGGGCATCCAGCGCCACCACGATCGCGTGCGCAGGCGTGGCCTCCACCTGTGCGGCGACCGCCTGATGAGAGACAATGGGAAGTACCGGGATGCCCAGGCCCAGGCCCATGCCCTGAGCCACTCCGCAGGCCACCCGCAGGCCGGTGAATCCGCCCGGACCCTGGCCAAAAGCCACCGCGTGCAAGGCGGCAGGCGCCAGTCCGGACTCCGCCAGCAGCTCGTTGGCCATGGGCAAGAGCCGTTCCGCGTGCTCCTGGGAACCTTCATGTTCCCTGACGCTGACCTCCAGGCGGCCATCGACCGCCCGCAACAGGGCCACCCCGCAACGGGACGAAGAGGTTTCCAAAGCCAGCAGGTTTAGTTCCATAGATGCAGATTGTACGAAATACGTGAGTCTGCCCCCGGTTATCAGGCTGATGTCTGGGGGATTTCAACCATGGTTCGCAATGTGTAATATCTTGTGAACGCCCACTAGCCGCTGGTTCTCGCCACTGTTACATTTCCGGCCATGAATACGCAAAACACCACTCCCACCCGAAAAATCCTCGTCGTCGACGATGATCCGCGCTTGCGCGATTTGCTGCGTCGGTATTTATCCGAGCAGGGATTCAACGTTTTCGTTGCCGAAGACGCCAAAGAGATGGGCAAACTCTGGCAACGCGAGCACTTCGACCTGCTCGTGCTGGATCTGATGCTGCCTGGAGAAGATGGCCTGTCCATCTGTCGCCGGCTGCGCGGTGGTCACGACAACACCCCGATCATCATGCTGACGGCCAAGGCGGAAGAAATCGACCGCATCGTCGGCCTGGAAATGGGCGCGGACGATTACCTGTCCAAGCCGTTCAACCCCCGGGAACTGCTGGCGCGGATCAACGCGATCCTGCGCCGCCGCGGCACCGAGGAACATCCCGGCGCCCCCAGCCAGGAAAACGAATCCATCGCCTTCGGCCCCTACACGCTGAACCTGTCCACCCGCACGCTCACGCGCAACGGCGAACAGGTGCCCATCACCACCGGCGAATTCTCGGTGCTGAAGGTGTTCGCCCGTCATCCCAAGATCCCGCTGTCTCGCGACAAGCTCATGGAACTGGCACGCGGCCGCGAATACGAAGCCTTCGATCGCAGCCTGGACGTGCAAATCTCGCGCCTGCGCAAGCTGATCGAACCGAACCCGTCCAAGCCCGTATTCATCCAGACCGTCTGGGGTCTCGGATACGTGTTTGTGCCGGACGGTGGTAGCTGACCGACTCGCCCGCCCCGGGCAGGAGCGCAGCCTCGTGCCCCGCTTGCGCAGAACCTTCAGGAACCTGACATCACGTTTGCGGCTCGGCTTGTTCGGCCGCACGTTCCTGTTGCTCGCCGCGCTGATGCTCGTCTCCCTGGGCGCGTGGCTACAAGTCTTCTTCAGCATGGAGCTGGGACCGCGCGCCAATCAAATGGCGCAGCGGGTGATCACGGCCGTCAATATCACGCGCACCGCGCTGATCTATTCGCACAACGACGAACGCAGCAAGCTCCTGCTGGACCTGGCCACCAACGAAGGCATCCAGGTCTATCCGCGCGAGGTCACCGACTTCGCCGAAGCCCTGCCCGACGACGACTACTGGCAACGCGTTGCCCAGCACATCCGCACGCGCTTCGGCCCGGAAACGCAGATAGCCTGGGGCGTTAACCAGGTACCGGGCTTCTGGGTCAGTTTCCAGATAGAAAAGGACCTTTACTGGCTGGTGTTCGAGCGCGAGCAGATCGGCCTGACGGGCGGGATCGAATGGCTGGGCTGGGGCGCCACGGCGCTGCTGCTGTCCCTGGTGGGCGCGGCGGTCAGCGTGGGCTTCGTCAACCGGCCGCTGTCGCGCCTGGCCAGGGCGGCCCAGGTGCTGTCGCGGGGAGAAACCCCCGCTGCACTGCCCGAACAGGGGCCGCTGGAGATCCGCGACCTGAACGCCTCGTTCAACCGCATGGCCAAGGACCTGAG
Organism: Achromobacter sp.; assembly: GCF_036567245.1. Taxonomy (GTDB): domain Bacteria; phylum Pseudomonadota; class Gammaproteobacteria; order Burkholderiales; family Burkholderiaceae_B; genus Achromobacter. The sequence goes on from NZ_DATCUY010000170.1 coordinate 2,133, forward strand.
ACAGGCCGAGGCCGACCGCGAACTGATGTTGGCCGGGATCTCGCACGACCTGCGCACGCCGCTGGCGCGCATGCGCTTGGAGATCGAATTGAGCGGGGTGTCCGAGGATGCCCGCCAGGCCATCGACGAAGACCTGGGCCAGATCGACCACAGCATCGGCCAATTGATGGAGTACGCGCGCCCCGCCGGCACGCTGCCGCAATTGGCCACGGACATCTCGGCGGTGCTGGCGGAGCTTTACGAACGCGAACGCAGCCACACCGCATCCCTGGGCGGAGAGCTGGACGCCACGCTGGAACCCGGCCTGCGCGCCCGCATCACGGCGCTGGACCTCAAGCGCGTGGTCAGCAACCTGATCGAGAACGCCCGCCGCTACGGCCGTTCCAGCGACGGCATGGCGCATCTCGTCATGACACTGCAAGCTGAGGGCTCCATGATCGTGATCGAGGTGTCCGATCGCGGTCCCGGCATCGCCCCCGAGGATGTCGACCGCCTGCTGCGGCCGTTCTCGCGCGGAGAGGCGGCGCGCACCGGCGTCAGCGGCGCGGGGCTGGGCCTGGCCATCGTCGAACGCCTGCTCAAGCACGTCGGCGGCTCACTGCGCATGCTGCCGCGCGAAGGCGGCGGCCTGACCGCAAGGATAGAGTTGCCCAAAGCGAAGTTTAGGAATTATCAATTAGACAACGATAATCCATAGCGTAGAATTTATGGTTTGAGGCACAGCCTTAATTCCACCAACAACTGGGAGTAAACATGAAAACTGTTGGCGACAAACTCGAGCCCTTCAAGGTCACCGGCGTCAAGCCCGGCTTCAACCAGCACGAAGAAAACGGCGTGTCGGCGTTTGAAGACATCACCGAAAGCTCGTTCCCCGGCAAGTGGAAGGTCATCTACTTCTACCCGAAAGACTTCACGTTTGTTTGCCCGACCGAAATCGTCGGCTTCAACAAGCTGGCCAAGGATTTCGAAGACCGCGACGCCGTCCTGCTGGGCGGTTCGAGCGACAACGAATTCGTCAAGCTGGCCTGGCGCCGTGAGCACCCGGACCTGAACAAGCTGGGTCACTACCAATTCGGCGACACCACCGGCGCCCTGATCGACCAGCTGGGCGTGCGCGAAAAGGGTGCTGGCGTTGCCCTGCGCGCCACCTTCATCGTTGATCCGGACAACACGATCCAGCACGTTTCGGTGAACAACCTGAACGTCGGCCGTAACCCGGAAGAAGTTCTGCGTCTGCTCGACGGTCTGCAAACCGACGAGCTGTGCCCGTGCAACCGTACGGTTGGCGGCGCCACGCTGTAATTTCCAGCCCGGCCCGGGATCCGCTTGCGGGTCCTGCGCTGGGCTTTAACTGCTCTAGATTATAGGTAAAAGCTATGGAATTTCTTACGACCATTAAGGAACAGCTGCCGGATTGGGCCAAGGATATCCGCCTGAATCTGGACGCCGTGATCGCCCGTTCGACCCTGGCTCCTGAAGATGCCGTCGGCGCCGCCCTGTCCGCCGCCTACGCCGCGCGCAGCCCGGTGCTGGTCGAAGCCTTCAAGAGCGGCCTGTCGGAAGGCGACGCCAACGCCGCGCTGACGGCATCGGCCCTCATGGGCATGAACAACACTTGGTATCCCTACGTGGAAATGACTGGCGACGCCCAGTTGAAGAGCCTGCCGGCCCAATTGCGCATGAACGCCTACGCCACCCACGGCGGCGTGGAGAAGAAGCGCTTCGAGCTCTTCGCGCTGGTGGCCTCCATCATCGGCAAGTGCCATTTCTGCGTGGCTTCGCACTACGAGAACCTGAAGAACGACGGCCTGTCGACCGAACAGCTGCGTGACGCCGGCCGCATCGCCGCCGTGGTCAACGCCGCCGCCCTGGCGCTGGCGGCTCAGGGCAAGTAAACGACTCCGCGCAATAAAAAACCCGCCTGCGATACATGCGCAGGCGGGTTTTTTTTGTGCAGGGCCGTCGATCGATTATTTCTTCGGCATGCTCGACGTGGTGGGCAGGCCGTTCGCGGCCCAGGCCTCGACGCCGCCGCGGTACCAGTACACGGTCCAGCCCAGCGTGCCGGCGCGCAGCGCCGCGTTGTAGGCGGAACGATCATTCATGCCAGCGCCCAGGATCACGACGGGCGCCTTGCGATCGCCGCCGTTGTTCTTCAACAGCCAGGCGTCGAAGCCTTGTTGCAGGTGATCCGTGACGCTGCCATCCGAACCCGCATCCGCCAGCGGATAGCCGATGGGCACCGTGTCGCGCAGTCCGCTGGTGTCGACGATCAGGAGATTCTTGTCCTTCTTGATCATCCCGACCAGATCGGCGGTCGTGATCACCTGGGCACGGTAGATCTTGTTGGGCGTCGGCCCCTTGTACGGCGCGGTGAACAGCATGGTCGTGGCCGGCACGCCAAAGTCTTTCAGTTCGTCGATGGCGCTGGCAGGCAGGCCCTGCCCCGGCGCCGGC